>JABDRL010000069.1 GCA_013041765.1 Dactylosporangium sp.
ACCCTGGGCGCCGAGGCCCGCACCGTCTCGCGGTCCGCGACCACTTCCGTGGCCCACCCGGTCTCGATGAGCTGCTGCCCCTCCGTGCTGCGGGTGAAGCCCCCGATCAGGGCGGCGCAGCCGGCCAGTTCGGCGCGAGCCAGCAGCACCGCACGGCCGTGCGGGTACGGTGCCCTCGGCTCGGCGTGCAGATCGTCACCGTCGTCCCAGATGGCGACCAGCCCGATGTCACGCACGGGGGCGAACACCGTAGCCCGGGTCCCGAGCACGATGCTGGCCCCGCCCCGGCTGGCCGCCAGAAACCGGCGGTACCGCTCGGCGGGCCCGAGGGCCGCCGACAGCGCGACGTGGTGATCATGACTTCCCAGCACGGCGGTCACGGCGACGTCCAGCCGGTCGAGGTCCCGGGCATCGGCGACGACCAGGACCGTTCCCCTGCCCCCGGCGTGGGTGGCGGCGGCGGCCTCCGCCAGGCGCGCCGGCCAGTCCTCCCCGGGCAGGGCCGACCACACGGCCCGCGGCGCGCGTCCGTCCCGCAGTGCCCGGATCAGGGCGGCGCCGAAGCGGTACCGTCCCCATCCCGGAACCGCATCGACGATCGGAGCCGCCGCGGGATCGACGGCGGCCGGGGCCGGTGGCCGGGCCGCCTTCTCGACTCTCGCGTGCCGTGGTGGGATGGCCAGGCGCAGCACATCCGCAAGGGTGCCGGCGTACCGGTCGGCCACCTCGCGGGCCAGGGTCGCGATCTCGGGACTGAGCACGGGCTCCGGCGAGACGACGCGTTCGAGAAAATGCAGCTTGCCCTGGTGGGTCGAGGACTCGACCCGGTCCAGGATGAAGCCGTCGACCAATTGCCCGGCGAAGCGCACCCGCACCCGGCAGCCGACCCCAGCGGTCCGCTCGTACCGTGCCGGAACGAGATAGTCGAAGAGCCGGTCGAGATGTGCGAGCGGAACGTCGACGTTGATCCGGACGACGGGCAGATCGGCCGCTGGGGTGCCCACGCCTCCTAGGCGCTCGCTGCCGATTTCAGATCGGCGACTTTGTTGGTGCGCTCCCAGGTGAACACCGGCAACTCCCGCCCGAAGTGCCCGTAGGAGGCGGTCTGCTGATAGATCGGCCGCAGCAGGTCGAGATCGCGAATGATCGCCGCCGGACGCAGGTCGAACACCTCGGTGACCGCACGCTCGATGCGCTCGGGTGCGACCGTGTTCGTGCCGAAGGTCTCGACGTACACACTGACCGGCTTGGCCCTGCCGATCGCGTACGCCACCTGTACCTCGCAGCGCTCGGCCAGGCCGGCGGCCACGACGTTCTTGGCAACCCACCGCATGGCGTACGTCCCCGAACGGTCGACCTTGGACGGGTCCTTGCCGGAGAAGGCCCCGCCCCCATGGCGGGCGTACCCCCCGTAGGTGTCGACAATGATTTTCCGCCCGGTGACCCCGGCGTCGCCCATGGGGCCGCCGACCTCGAAGCGACCGGTCGGGTTGACCAGGAGCTGGTACCCGTCGGTCTGGATGCCGAGGTTCGCGATTTCCGGGGCGATGACGTGCTCGGAGATGTCCGGGACCAGCAGCGTGTCCAGCGAGATGTCGGGTGCGTGCTGGCTGGAGACGACGACGGTGCGCAGCCGGACCGGGTGCAGGCCGTCGTACTCGATGGTTACCTGGGTCTTGCCGTCGGGCCGGAGGTACGGCACGGTGCCGTCCTTGCGGACCGCGGTCAGCCGGTGGGCCAGGCGGTGGGCGAGCGCGATGGGCAGCGGCATGAGTTCCGGGGTCTCCTGGCAGGCAAACCCGAACATCAGACCCTGGTCACCAGCGCCCTGCGCGTCCAGCGGATCGGCAGCGCCAGCCCGGGCCTCCAGCGCCGCGGCGACGCCCTGGGCGATGTCCGGCGACTGCGAACCGATCGAGACGTTCACCCCGCAGGAGGCGCCGTCGAAGCCCTTGCGGGAGGAGTCGTAGCCGATCCGGAGGATCGTCTCCCGCACGATGGTCGGGATGTCCGCGTAGGCACCCGTCGTGACCTCACCCGCGACATGTACCTGGCCCGTAGTGATCAGTGTCTCGACCGCCACCCGGCTGGTTGGATCATCCGTGATCAGCGCGTCGAGTACGCCGTCGCTGATCTGATCGGCAATCTTGTCAGGATGACCCTCGGTTACCGACTCGGACGTGAACAGTCGTCCCAACGTATCCCCCTCGCCACCGTTGACCTTGTTGTTCGAAGAGTGTACGACTTCAAACCCGCCAACCGCACCTGGCCGATTCATCCAGTCTGAGGCAAGCGTGCGACGACAAGATCCCACACGGCCCGCGCCAGGTCCGTTTTCGGCCGCTCGCCGATCGTCGTCCGCGAGCCGTCCGCGCCGAGTACGACCGCGGCGTTGCGGTCGGCGCCGAATCCCCGGTCCGGCCCCACCTCGTTGATCACGATGAGGTCCGCCAGCTTCGCATGCAGTTTCGCCCGGCCGTTGGCGACGGCGGCCTCGGCGGTCGCGGTCTCTGCCGCGAATGTCACCAGCACCTGACCTGGCGGTTTGGCGGTTCCGACGGCCGCGGCGATGTCCGGGTTCTCGACCAGCGCGAGGGTGGGGGCCGGTTGCCCCGGCAGCTTTTTGATCTTCTGCTGGGCCGGCGCCGCCGGCCGGAAGTCACTCGGAGCCGCCGCCATGACGACGACATCCGCGTTCCGGGCCGCCGCGAGGGTGGCCGCGCGCAGTTCCGCGGTGGTCTCGACCCGCACGATCTCGACCCCCGCGGGATCCGGCAGCGCGACGTTCGCCGTAATCAAGGTCACGCTGGCTCCGGCGCCCGCCGCAGTGTGCGCGAACGCGTATCCCTGCTTGCCGGAGGACCGGTTGCCGATGAACCGCACCGGATCGATGGGCTCCCTGGTGCCGCCGGCCGTCACCACCACCCGACGGCCGCGCAGCTGGCCAGCCCACGGATCGTCGCCAGGCGTCCCCTGGCCGGGTGGCAGCAGCCGCAGGGCCGCCTCGAAGATCGATGACGGCGGGGGCAGCCGGCCGGGACCGCTGTCGGCACCGGTCAGCCGCCCGACGCCGGGTTCGAGGACCATGGCCCCGCGGGAGCGCAGGGTCGCGATGTTGGCCTGTGTCGCCGGGTGCCGCCACATCTCGGTGTGCATCGCCGGGGCGTACAGCACCGGGCAGCGCGCGGTCAGCAGCGTCGAGGTCAGCAGGTCGTCGGCCAGACCGCACGCGGCCCGAGCCAGCAGGTCGGCGGTTGCCGGAGCGACCACAACCAGATCGGCGGCCTGGCCGATACGCACATGCGGCACCTCATGGACGTCGCTGAACACATCGGTCACCACCGGCTGTCCCGACAGCGCGGCCCAGGTGGGCTCCCCGACGAACCGCAGGGCCGCCGCCGTGGGCACCACGCGCACCCGATGGCCGGACTCCGTCAGCAGGCGAAGCAGCTCACAGGCCTTGTACGCGGCGATGCCCCCGCCGACCCCCAGGACAACCCGAGGCCCCATCGTGGCGGACTCAGGCCTCGGCGGTCGGTTCGGCCGTCAGCAGCCCGGCGTTGATCTCGCGCAGCGCGATCGACAGCGGTTTCTCCTGCGGCGTGGTCTCGACCAGGGGGCCAACGTACTCCAGCAGCCCTTCGCCGAGCTGGCTGTAGTAGGCGTTGACCTGACGGGCCCGCTTCGCCGCGAAGATCACAAGCGCATACTTCGACGAGGTCTTTTCCAGCAGCTCATCGATTGGCGGATTGGTGATGCCCTCGGGACTGGCGATCGTTCCGGACACGAATCAACCTCAATGTCGTCGGTAATTGGCCACAGGCGTTCTCATGGGAGAACCGAGTAATCCTACCAGCTCGTCTGCGGCCCGATCGACGGCGTCGTTGACCACCGTGCGGTCGAACTCGGTCTCGGCCGCCAGTTCCTCGTGGGCGTGATCCAGCCGCCGCTTGATGGTCTCCGCGTCCTCGGTCCCCCGGCCAACCAGCCGACGTTCCAGTTCCTCGACGCTCGGTGGCGCGAGGAACACCAGCAGCGCCTCCGGCATCGCGGCCCGAACCTGCCGGGCGCCCTGAAGATCAATTTTGAGTAGAGTCGGGATGCCGAGCAGGAGCGCACGGTCAACGGGCTCTCTGGGCGTGCCGTAGAGATTTCCCGCGAACTCCGCCCACTCCAGCAACTGGCCGGATGCCGCCAGTCGCTCGAACTCGGGTCTGTCGACAAAGTGGTAGTGCAGACCGTCGACCTCGTAGTCGCGTTTCGGCCTGGTCGTCGCCGACACGGACAGCCATACCTGGGGCGAGCGCGCCCGGATCAGCTCGATCACGCTGTCCTTCCCGACCCCGGAGGGGCCGGAAAGAACCGTGAGGCGGGCAGCCGGGCGCGCGTCGTCGTCGTTGCTCACTACTTGTTTCTACCTAACGGTCAGGAACCGTCGGCAGGGAACTCCCCAAGCAGTGCCTTGCGCTGTTGCTCACCGAGGCCCCGCAAGCGGCGGCTGTCGGCGATCTTCAGCTTCTCCATGATCTGCGTCGCCCGGATCTTTCCGATGCCGGGCAGTGACTGCAGCACTGCCGACACCTTGAGCTTGCCGACGACGTCGTCTTGTTCGGCGCGGTCGAGTACCGCTGCAAGGGTGGTTTTACCCTGCTTCAGTTGCTCTTTCAGCTCGGCGCGCGCCTTGCGGATCTCGGCTGCCTTCTCGAGGGCGGCAGCGCGCTGTTCCGGGCTTAGTTGCGGGAGCGGCACCAGATCTCCTCAGGTCCCTTGACGAACTACTGGTGGTTGCGCGGGAAAACTAGCGGTCAGGAGCGGTTTCGGCAACGTCACATCCGCGAAACGACCGCCTCGGAATCAGTTTGTGATCTTCAAAACACTGGCACACTCGGCGTTCGCCCGGTCCGCGGCGCCCCGCAGCGCCGCCACGGAGGGGCCGCTGGAGAGCACCTGCCGGGAGTAGGACGCCAGCGCCACGACCGGCCCGTCGCCCAGCACTCCACAAAGGTCCTCAGGTCGTCCGCCCTGCACGCCCAGGCCGGGCAGCAGGATCGGGCCATTGAATCCTGCAAGATCTACACTCGCGCCCCCCACGGTGGCCCCCAGCACGACACCGATGTCCCCAACGGGATCGACACCCGTATTGACCTGCGATATTTCATCGACGACGAGCTGCGCGACGGTTCTCGCCCCGTCCACGACCGCCCGCTGTATCGAGGTTCCCTCCGGATTCGACGTGCGTGCGAGCACAAACACGCCGCGCCCATTGTGGACTGCTAGATCAATCATCGGCCGCAGTGCGCCGACGCCGAGATACGGGCTCGCGGTGATCGCATCGGCGGCCAGCGGCGCGCCGTCAGCGAGATATGCGTCGGCGTACGCGGCCGCCGTCGAGCCGATGTCGCCGCGTTTGACATCGAGCACCACGATCGCGCCGGCGGCATGTAACTGTCGGATAGTTGACTCAAGGACGGCGACCCCTTTCGTGCCAAAGCGCTCGAAGAACGCCGACTGCGGCTTGACCGCCGCGGCCCGGGACGCGACCGCCTCAATGACGATTTCACTGAACCGGGTGAGCCCGTCGACATCGTCGGCGAGGCCCCAGGACGCCAGCAGCGACGGATGCGGATCGACCCCGACACACAGCGGCCCGCGCGAGGCGATCGCCTCGCGCAGCCGCGCTCCAAAACGCTTCACCGCTCTCCCTTCGTTCTCGTTGGCGCACCGCTGCGCCATAGGCACCATGAGCACTGGTTCGAACTGGAATGACCACGCTGCCGGCCCAGCGGGCCGTCAGCGGTCGCCCGGGGTCCACGCACCTACTCCCCAAGGCCGGCGACGGGCTACGCCGTCAGCGGTCGCCCAGGGCCCGCGCGCAGGCGCGGACCAGGCCCGGCCCCCGGTAGATCAGCCCGGTGTACAGCTGGACGAGGCTGGCCCCGGCGTCCATCAGGCGCACGGCGTCCTCCGGGCACAGGATGCCACCCACCCCGATCACGGGCAGGTCGCACCGTTCCGCGGCGAACCGCACCACCTCGACGGCCCGGGCCGCCAGCGGCCGGCCGCTGAGGCCTCCGGCCCCGTCCCCGATCGCCGCGCGGTCCGCCGGGGTCAGGCCCTGCCTGGACAGGGTGGTGTTGGTGGCGATGAGGCCGGCGACCCCGTGCTCCGCGCAGACGTCCAGCACCTCGCCGAGGGCCGCGTCGGTCAGGTCAGGGGCGACCTTGACCAGCAACGGGCTGGGCACCGCCGGGCCGGCCAGGGAGAGGGTCTCGGCCCGCAGCGCCGCCAGCAGATCGGCAAGGCGGTCGCGGTCCTGGAGGGCCCGCAGTCCCGGCGTGTTGGGCGAGCTGACGTTGACGGCGAAGTAGTCGCCGTACCGGTACAGCGCCCGCAGGGAGGCGACGTAGTCGGCCACGGCGTCCGCCACCGGCGTGATCTTCGACTTGCCCAGACTGATGCCCAGGGGCACGGCCAGCGGCCCGAGGGCCTCCAGCCGCGCGGCCAGCGCCGCGGCTCCGGCGTTGTTGAACCCCATCCGGTTGACGATCGCCTCGCTCGACGGCAGCCGGAACAGCCGGGGCCGGTCGTTGCCGGGCTGGGGATGCCAGGTGACGGTGCCCACCTCGACGGACCCGAAGCCGAGGGCTCCGAAGGCCGGCAGTGCGGTGCCGTCCTTGTCCATGCCCGCGGCCAGGCCGACGGGGTTGGGGAAGCGCACCCCGAACACCGTCCTCGCGGCCTGTGCCGGCCCGTACGGCCGGACAACGCCCAGCGGTCTGGAGAACCTACCCAGCCACCGCAACGTGACCTCGTGGACCCGCTCCGGGTCTCCTCCGCCGTAGCGGAACAGCGCGGGTCGGACCAGGTGCTGGTATCCCCCGAGCAACACTTCGTTGATCATGACACGGACGGGGCCGACCCCCGCAGGGCCACATGCAGGTCCTGCAGGGGACGCACGGTCATCTCGCCCCGGATCAGCGCTTCGATCCCCATGACCGCCGCGGCGGCCCCGGGGATGGTCGTGATGCACGGGGTGTTCGACACCACCGCGGCGCCGCGGATCTCGTAGCCGTCCATCCGCGCTCCCGGCCCCTGCGGCGTGTTGATGACAATGTCGATCTCACCATTGGCGATCATCTCGACCGCGTTCCGCCCCGGGTCCTCGAAGTGCTTGTTGACCACCTCGCAGGTGACCCCGTACCGGCGGAGCACCTCGGCCGTGCCCCCGGTCGCCACGATCGTGAAACCGAGATCGGCCAGCCGCTTGACCGGAAAGATCATGCCCCGCTTGTCCCGATTTGCCACGGTTACGAAAATCGTCCCACTCAGCGGCAGGGAGCCGTAGGCCGCGGCCTGGGACTTGGCGAAGGCGTGCCCGAACTGGACATCGATCCCCATCACCTCTCCGGTGGACTTCATCTCCGGGCCGAGCAGGTTGTCGACACCCCGGCCGTCGGCCGTGCGGAACCGCTTGAACGGCAGCACCGCCTCCTTCACCGAGATCGGGGCGTCGCCCGGCAGCGTCCCGCCGTCGCCGGTAGCCGGCAACAGCCCCTCGGCCCGCAGGTCGGCGATGGTCGCCCCCAGCATGATCCGGGCAGCGGCCTTGGCCAGCGGCACCGCGGTGGCCTTCGAGACGAAGGGCACGGTCCGCGACGCCCTCGGGTTGGCCTCCAGCACGTAGAGCTCGTCGTCCTTGACGGCGTACTGCACGTTGAGCAGCCCCCGCACGCCGACGTCCCGGGCGATCACCGTGGTGTACCGCCGGACCTCGGCCAGGTGGGACTGGCTGAGGGTGATGGGCGGCAGCGCGCAGGCGGAATCCCCCGAATGGATGCCGGCCTCCTCGATGTGCTCCATCACCCCGCCGAGGTAGACCTCCCCGGTGGCGTCGCACAGGGCATCCACGTCGATCTCGATGGCGTCGTCGAGGAAGCGGTCGACCAGCACGGGGTGCTCCGGTGAAATCTCCGTTGCCCGGCCGATGTAGTCCCGCAGGGTCGGCTCGTCGTACACGATCTCCATACCCCGCCCGCCCAGCACGTACGACGGACGGACGAGCACCGGGTACCCGATGGTGTCGGCGATGCGCTTGGCCTCGGGGAAGCTCGTCGCCGTCCCGTGCTCGGGGGACCGCAGCCCCGCCTCGGTCAGCAGGGCACCGAAGGCCCCCCGGTCCTCGGCCAGGTCGATCGAGTGGAACGAGGTCCCCGCGATGGGAACCCCCGCGGCGGTCAGCCGAGCCGCCAGTCCCAGGGGAGTCTGCCCGCCCAGCTGCACGATGACCCCAACCACGCCGGGACCACCGGCCGCGGTGCCGCAGGAGTGCTCGACATGCACCACCTCAAGGACGTCCTCGAAGGTCAGCGGCTCGAAGTACAGCCGGTCGGCGGTGTCGTAATCGGTGGAGACCGTCTCGGGGTTGCAGTTGACCATGACCGTCTCGTACCCGGCGGCCCGCAGCGCCATGACAGCGTGCACGCACGAGTAGTCGAACTCGATGCCCTGCCCGATCCGGTTGGGCCCGGAGCCAAGAATGATCACCTTGGGCCGGTCGGAGGGGACGACCTCGGTCTCGGCGTCATAGGACGAGTAGTGGTACGGGGTGGCCGCGGCGAACTCGGCGGCGCAGGTGTCCACGGTCTTGTAGACCGGCCGCAGCCCGAGCCGGTGGCGCAGGATCCGGACGCCGTCCTCCCCGGCGAGCTCCGGCCGCAGGGCGGCGATCTGGCGG
This sequence comes from Dactylosporangium sp., assembly GCA_013041765.1. Taxonomy (GTDB): domain Bacteria; phylum Actinomycetota; class Actinomycetes; order Mycobacteriales; family Micromonosporaceae; genus JABDRL01. The sequence continues at coordinate 8,735 of JABDRL010000069.1, forward strand.
TCGGACAGCCCGCCCCGCTTGGCCCGCCGCAGCAGTGGAAGATCGAGAACGGGGGCCTCGACGATCTCCGCACGGAGTTCCACCAGCATCGCGATCTGGTCGACGAACCACGGGTCGTAGCCGCACGCCGCCGACACCGCGTCGACCGGGGCACCCAGCCGCAGTGCCCGCTCGACGGTGTACAGCCGACCGTCGTGGGGCGTGGACAGCGCGGCCAGGGCGTCCTCGACCCCGACGCCGGCCGGGTCCCCCGCCGTCCAGAAACCGGCGGCCTGGGTCTCCAGCGACCGCATGGCCTTGCCGAGGGCCTCGGTGAAGTTCCGGCCGAGCGACATGACCTCGCCGACCGACTTCATCGTCGTCGTCAGTTCGGGATCGGCCCCCGGGAACTTCTCGAACGCGAAGCGGGGAATCTTCACGACCACGTAGTCCAGCGTCGGCTCGAACGCCGCCGGAGTCTCCCTGGTGATGTCGTTGGGGATCTCGCCGAGGGTGTAGCCGATGGCGAGCTTCGCCGCGATCTTCGCGATGGGGAAGCCGGTCGCCTTGCTCGCCAGGGCGGAGGAACGCGAGACCCGGGGATTCATCTCGATCACGACGAGGCGCCCGGTTCCCGGGTGCACCGCGAACTGGATGTTGCAGCCGCCGGTGTCCACCCCGACCTCGCGCAGCACGGCGATACCCAGATCGCGCATGCGCTGGTATTCCCGGTCGGTCAGCGTCATCGCCGGCGCGACCGTCACGGAGTCGCCGGTGTGGACCCCCATCGGGTCGACGTTCTCGATGGAGCAGACGACCACGACGTTGTCGTCCCGGTCGCGCATGAGTTCGAGTTCGTACTCCTTCCAGCCGAGCACGCTCTCCTCGACGAGGACCTCGTGCACGGGGGAGTCGGCGAGCCCACCACCGGCCAGCCGCTCCAGGTCGGCCGGGGTGTGCGCCATCCCGGACCCCAGGCCCCCCATGGTGAAGCTGGGCCGGATGACCACGGGAAGACCCAGCTCGGCGACGGCGGCCCGGACCTCGTCCATCGAGTGGCACACCCGGCTGCGGGGCACCTCGCCGCCGGCCCTCGTCACGATCTCCTTGAACAGCTGCCGGTCCTCACCGCGCCGGATCGCGTCGATGTTGGCCCCGATCAGCTCGACGCCGTACTTGTCGAGCACCCCGGCGTCGTAGAGCGCCACGGCGGTGTTCAGGGCCGTCTGACCCCCGAGGGTCGGCAGCAGCGCGTCCGGGCGCTCCTTGGCGATCACCTGCTCGACGTACTCCGGGGTGATCGGCTCGATGTAGGTCGCGTCGGCGAGCTCCGGATCGGTCATGATCGTGGCGGGGTTGGAGTTGACGAGGCTGACCCGCAGCCCCTCCTTCCGCAGCACCCGGCAGGCCTGGGTTCCGGAGTAGTCGAACTCGCATGCCTGGCCGATGACGATCGGCCCCGACCCGATCACGAGGACATGTCGCAGATCGGTGCGCTTAGGCATGCTGACTCCCGGCCGGTTCCTTGCTCTCGATCAACTCTCGGAAGCGGTCGAACAGGTAGTCCGCGTCGTGCGGCCCCGCTGCGGCCTCCGGGTGGTACTGCACGGTGAAGGCGGGCGCATCCAGGCAGCGCAGGCCCTCGACGACCCCGTCGTTCAGGCAGACATGGCTGACCTCGACCCGGCCGAACGGGGTCTCAGCAGCCCCCCGCTCCGGTCCCCGCACGGCGAAGCCGTGATTGTGGGAGGTGACCTCGATCTTGCCTGTGGTGCGGTCGAGGACGGGCTGGTTGATGCCCCGGTGGCCGTAGCCGAGCTTGTAGGTGCCAAGCCCGAGGGCCCGGCCGAGAATCTGGCTGCCGAAACAGATGCCGAACAGCGGGATCCGGCGTTCCAGCACCTCGCGGACCAGGTCGACGCCCTGATCCGCCGTCGCGGGGTCCCCCGGGCCGGGAGACAGGAACACCGCGTCCGCCCCGGTCGCCAGCAGGTCGGCAATCGACGAGGACGCAGGCAGCACATGGGTGGTCACCCCGCGCGCTGCCAGCCGGCGGGAAACGTTGCGCTTGATCCCGAAGTCGACGGCGGCCACCGTGTACCGGTGTGTTCCCTCGGCCGGCACGACATAGGCCTTCGGCGTCGTGACCTGCGCGGACAGATCGGCACCGGTCATGCCCGGCTGGTCGCGGACCCGGCAGAGGAACTCGGCGGGGTCCGGGGCGAGGCTGGAGATGCCGACCCGCATGGCGCCCCGCTGGCGCAGGTGCCTGGTCAGCGCCCGGGTATCGAAGCTGGAGATGCCGACGATGCCCTCGGCGGCCAGCCGCTCGGGCAGGCCGGCGGTGGCCCGCCAGTTGGAGGCCCGCCGCGCGGGGTCGCGCACCGCGTAGCCCGCGACCCAGATCCGATCCGATTCGTCGTCGTCGGCGTTGACGCCGGTGTTGCCGATGTGGGGCGCGGTCTGGACCACGACCTGCCGGTGGTACGACGGGTCGGTCAGGGTCTCCTGGTAGCCGGTCATCCCGGTGGCGAAGACGGCCTCGCCAAAGGTCTCCCCGACCGCGCCGAAGGCCTCACCGGCGAAGGTCCTGCCGTCTTCGAGCACCAGCAGCGCGGATCTGGTCATCGTGTCGCCTTTCCGTCGAGCACCGTCGGTTCGCCCCGCAGGAACGTCGCGACGACCCGGCCTGGCAGCGTCATCCCCGCATATGGCGTGTTGCGGCTCTTGCTGGCCAGGCTGGTGGAATCGACCGTCCACCGCGCCGTGGGGTCGACCAGGGTCAGGTGGGCCGGCGCTCCGACCGCCAGATCGTGCCCGTGGTCGCTCAGGCCGGCGATCCGCGCCGGGGCCCGGGACATCCGCTCGGCGATCCCGTCCCAGCCGAGGGCGTCGAACGCGACCTCCAGCACGATCGACAGGGCCGTTTCCAGACCGAGCATGCCCGGTCTCGCCTGGGCCCACTCGCATTCCTTGTCCTCGACCGTATGCGGGGCATGGTCGGTCGCGACGATGTCGATCACACCTTCGGCGAGCGCCGCCCGCAGGGCCGCGAGGTCGGCATCGGTCCGCAGCGGGGGGCTGACCTTGAACACCGGGTCGTAGCCCGTCGCGCGGACGTCGGTCAGCAGCAGGTGGTGCGGGGTGGCCTCGGCGGTGATCCGGACCCCCCGGGCCTTGGCCTGCCGGATGATCTCCACCCCGCCAGCGGTCGAGACGTGGCAGACGTGCAGCCGGGATCCGACGTGCTCGGCCAGCAGCGCGTCCCGCGCGATGATCGTCTCCTCGGCGACCGAGGGCCAGCCCGGCAGTCCCAGCCGCACGGCGACATCGCCCTCGTGCATCTGCGCGCCGGCGGTCAGCCTCGCCTCCTCGGCGTGCTGGGCGATCACCCCGTCGAAGGCCTTGACGTATTCCAGTGCCCGCCGCATCAGCCGGGGGTCGGCGACGCAGTAGCCGTCGTCGGAGAAGACCCGCACGCGGGCCGCAGAATCGGCCATGGCCGCCAGCTCTGCCAGCCGCTCTCCGGCCTGGCCGACGGTCACCGCCCCGATCGGCTGCACGTCGACCAGACCGGCCTGTAGTCCCAGGTGCAGCACCTGCTCGACGACTCCGGCCGAGTCGGCCACCGGCGAGGTGTTGGGCATCGCGCAGACGGCGGTGAAGCCGCCGAGCGCGGCGGCCCTCGACCCGGTCTCGACGGTCTCCGCGTCCTCGCGTCCCGGCTCCCGCAGGTGCACGTGCATGTCCACCAGCCCCGGCAGGGCGACCAGCCCGTCGGCGTCAACGATCCCGGCGCCGGCGGAGGACAGCCCCGAGCCGATCTCCGCGATCACCCCGTCACGGATCAGCAGATCGGTCGACTCGCGGCCGAGCGGGCGGGCTCCTTTGATCAGAAAATCATGGTTCCGCTTCCGGGGGACCCCAGCAGCACTCACTTCGCACTCCCACCAAGCAGCAGGTACAGGACGGCCATCCGGACGGAGACCCCGTTGGTAACCTGGTCGACGACGGTCGACCGCGCGGAGTCCGCCACGTCCGGGGCGATTTCCATGCCCCGGTTCATCGGACCGGGATGCATGACGATCGCGTGCTGGGGCAGCCGTCGCATCCGCGCGGTGTCCAGCCCGTAGCAGCGGGCGTACTCCCGGGCCGAGGGGAAGAACGCCTCGTTCATCCGCTCGCGCTGTACCCGCAGCAGCATCACGACGTCGGACTCCGGCAGGACGGCGTCCAGGTCGAAGCTGGTACGTAGCCGCGCGCCCAGGGCCCGCTCGATCCCCAGCGGCAGCAGCGTCGGCGGGGCGACCAGCGTCACCCGCGCACCCAGCGTCGCCAGCAGCGAGACGTTCGACCTCGCGACCCGGCTGTGCAGCACGTCGCCGACGATCGCCACCCGCAGGCCGGCGATGCGGCCCAGCCGCTCGCGCATCGTGTAGGCGTCCAGCAGGGCCTGGGTGGGGTGCTCGTGGGTGCCGTCCCCGGCGTTGACCACCCGGCCGTCGATCCACTCGGCCAGCCGGTGCGGCGCTCCGGAGGCCGGATGGCGGATGACCACCGCGTCGGCTCCCATCGCCTGCAGCGTCAGCGCGGTGTCCTTGAGGCTCTCGCCCTTGGACACGCTGGAGCCCCGGGCGGAGAAGTTGATGACGTCGGCCGACAGCCGCTTGGCCGCGGCCTCGAAGGAGATCCGGGTGCGGGTCGAGTCCTCGTAGAACAGGTTGACCACCGTCCGGCCGCGCAGCGTCGGCAGCTTCTTGACCTCCTGGCTGGCCAGATTTGCCAGCTCCGCCGCGGTATCGAGGACGAGCGTCGCTCTGTCCACATCCAGATCGGCGGCCGAGAGCAGGTGACGGATCATGAACGCCCCCCATACAGGACAACCCCGTCGGTGCCGTCGGTTTCGGCGACAAGGACCCGCACCAACTCGTCCAGCGACGTCGGAATGTTCTTGCCGACGTAGTCCGCGCGGATCGGCAGCTCGCGATGGCCACGGTCGACGAGCACCGCGAGTTGCACCGTTCTGGGACGGCCGAGGTCCTGGAGCGCGTCGAGCGCGGCTCTGGCGGTCCGCCCGGAGAAGAGCACATCGTCGACAAGGATCACGCGACGCGCGTCAAGGCCCCCCGCGGGAACCTCGGTGTGGCCGATCGCCCGGGCTCCGCGCAGTCGCAGATCATCACGATAGAGAGTGATATCAAGCACACCGACCGGAACATCGATACCCTCAAACGCATGAATCCGAGCGGCGAGTCGGTGGGCCAGTGGCACCCCCCGGGTCGGAATGCCGAGCAGTACAGCATCAACGGCGCCCGAGGTCTTTTCAAGGATTTGATGGGCAATTCGGTCGACCACTCGGGTGACATCCGCTGGGGCGAGAATTGCCTTACCCTCTGTGGCCTGGTCAAACGGTATATCGGTCGAATCGGATTTCGACGAAACTGGCGCGCTCGGGATTGAGGCGCCCGACACAGGGTAGGGCACTGAGAGACTCCTTCCCCGCCTCACGGGACGGGTCTTAAAGGACGTCGACGTTACCGGCAACAGTAGCAGCGCGGGGTTGGGAGCCAGACGTAGGGTCTTCAGCACTTGACCGCGCTGCCCTGGCCGGTTACCGTCACGCTCCGTAGTGATCGCTGGGGAGGCTTCCTCAGCGTAGTGACTGGGAGTGTCGGTATGCCGTCTGAGTACGCCAAGGCTCTCGGCGCCCGCCTGCGTTCCATCCGCCAGCAGCAGGGCCTGTCCCTGCAGGGGGTGGAGGAGAAGTCGGCGGGCCGCTGGAAGGCCGTCGTGGTCGGTTCCTACGAGCGTGGCGACCGGGCGGTGACCGTGTCGCGCCTCGCGGAACTAGCAGAGTTCTACCGGGTACCCGTCGCTGAGCTGTTGCCTGAGGGCAGCGGCGTTCAGCACGAGCCCACCAACAAGATCGTGCTGGACCTGGAGAAGTTGTACGACCATCCTTCGGATGAACTGGCGTACGTCGCCCGTTATGCCCGGGCGATCCAGCAACAGCGCGGTGACTACAACGGGCGGGTGCTCTCGATCCGCGCCGATGATCTGCGAGCGCTGGCCATCGTCTACGACTCCTCGCCATCAGGACTCATCGACCGGCTCAACGACCACGAAGTGCTGGTCGCTGACCCCCGGTCGCTGTTCCAGTCCTGATCCGGGAGCCTGACGACCGGGCCAACGGTCATCCCCGGCTCGATCTTGGACTTGCGGCGCCGCCCCTGCCGCACGAACGCGTTGGCGCCCCTGGGTGCCGCAAGTCCAAGATCGATCATCTGGCCGTGTTCGACGGCCGCCGCCGAACCGGTGAAGCGGCCCCATGGGCCGGTACCTCAGCCTCGTGCGTGCTCCGCGACCCGCCCCAGCAGACCGTTCAGGAATCTCGGGGAATCGTCGGTGGACAGGGTCACCGCCAACTCGACGGCTTCGCTGATCGCCACCGGAGCATCCACGTCCGAGCGGTAGAGCAGTTCGAACACGGCGATCCGCGCCAGATTGCGATCGACGACGGGCATCCGTTCCAGGGTCCAGCCCTCGGCGTAGCTGGCGATCACCTCGTCGATGCGCTCGACGTGTTCCTGCACCCCCTCCACGAGCAGGCTGGTGTAGTGCAGGTACTCCGGTCTGGGGGCCGGCAGGCAGTCCACGTAGCTGGTCAGCACGGCAAGCCGCGGGAGCTCCCGCAGATCGGCCTGGTACAGCACATCAAGCGCACGCTTGCGCGCCTTCCGCCTCGACGTCATCGAGGTGGTCTGGTCACCGGGCTGGGGTCTCATGCGCGGCCGAGGTACCGGCCGTCGCGGGTATCCACCTTGATTCTCTCTTCGGTCGAGATGAACAGCGGCACCTGTACCGTCGCCCCGGTCTCCACCGTCGCCGGCTTCGTGCCCCCGGTGGACCGGTCGCCCTGGAGTCCCGGCTCGGTGTACGTCACGGTGAGCACCACGCTGGTCGGCAGTTCGACGTACAGCGGTAGCCCCTCGTGCATCGCGACGACCACCTCCGCCTCCAGCAGCAGGTACTTCGCCGCGTCTCCGAGCGTCTCCAGTGGAATGGAGATCTGGTCGTAGGTGGCCAGGTCCATGAAGACGTAGTCGTCGTCGGCGGAGTAGAGGTACTGCATGCCGCGCTTGTCGACGGTCGCGGTCTCCACCTTGGTGCCCGCGTTGAAGGTCCGGTCAACGACCTTGCCGGACAGCACGTTCTTCAGCGTCGTCCGGACGAAGGCGCCGCCCTTGCCCGGTTTGACATGTTGGAACTCCACCACCGACCACAGCTCGCCGTCGAGGTTGAGGACAAGGCCATTCTTCAGGTCGTTGGTGGTCGCCATACCGGAATGTGTCTCTCTATCGTCGGGCTGTGCCCGCCGGAGGCGGGAGGATCGGGACCGCAGCAGTGTACCGAGCCGGCTACCCGTGGCTGCCAGCGGCCGTCTCCTGGCCTGCGGCATCGCCCAGCCGGTGGGCGAGATGCCGCAGCGCCAGTTGGTATCCGTCAACGCCGAGCCCGCAGATCACTCCCGTCGCGACCGCCGAGATGACGCTGTGGTGGCGGAATGCCTCCCGAGTGTGAATGTTGGAGATGTGCACCTCCAGCAGCGGCCCGCGCAGCATCGCGCAGGCGTCGCGCACGGCGTAGGAGTAGTGGGTCCACGCCCCGGGGTTGAGCACCACCGAGGCCCCCTCGTCGGCCGCGGCGTGCAGCCAGCCGAGCATCTCGGACTCGGCGTCGGTCTGCCGCACCTCCACGGCAAGGCCGAGGTCCTCGCCCAGGCGCCGGCAGTCCGCCGCGAGCCGCTGGTAGGTCGTCGCGCCGTACACCTCGGGCTGCCGGGCGCCCAGCCGGCCGAGGTTTGGCCCGTTGAGCACGTACACCCGCCGGGCGGTGGCCGCCTGGTCCCCGCTCACGCCGCGACCTCCTGGTAGGCGGCCCGCAGCAGGTCCGGCGAGGGATCCGTGAGCACCGCCGGCTTCGCCAGGGCGTCGAGAACGATGAACCGCAGGGTCGCCCCCCGCGCCTTCTTGTCGACCCGCATCACCGCGGCCAGCCGCTCCCAGGCGTCCGCCCGGTAGGTCCTGGGCAGTCCCAGCAGGCCCAGCACGGCGGCGTGCCGGTCGGCGACGGCCGGCGCGAGGCGACCGGTCCGCCGGCCCAGCCCGGCGGCGAAGACCAGCCCCACCGACACCGCGTCCCCGTGCCGCCAGGTGAAGTCCTCCAGCCGCTCGATGGCGTGGGCCAGGGTGTGCCCGTAGTTCAGAATCTCCCGCAGACCGGCCTCCCGCAGGTCGACGCCGACCACGTCGGCCTTGACCTGGATCGCTCGGGTGACCAGCTCGCCCAGCACCGGGCTGGCCGGGTCGGTGGCCGCCCGCGGGTCCCGCTCGATCAGGTCGAGGATGCCCGGGTCGGCGATGAACCCAGCCTTGACCACCTCGGCGAGTCCGGACCGCAGATCCGCCGCCGGCAGCGTCGCCAGGCTCGCCAGGTCGCACAGGACGGCCGCCGGCGGGTGAAAGGCCCCCACCAGGTTCTTGCCGGCCCCGGTGTTGATCCCGGTCTTGCCGCCGACCGCCGCGTCGACCATGCCGAGCAGGCTGGTGGGCAGGTGCACGACACGAACGCCCCGCAACCAGCTGGCCGCGACGAAGCCCGCGAGGTCGGTCACCGCACCGCCGCCGACGCCCACCACCACGTCCGTCCTGGTGAACCCCTCCGCGCCAAGCGCCTCCCAGCAGCGGGCCGCCACCTCGATCGTCTTACCGGCCTCGGCGTCCGGAACGGCCAGCGGCAGCACCGTCATCCCGGTGGCCCGCAGCGCCTCCGCGGCCCGCTCCGCCGAGGCCCGCAGCGGCTCGGCGAACACCACCGCGGCCCGGGTGGCGCCCTCGGCCGTTTCCGGCAGCGCCCCGAGCAGGTCCCGGCCGACCAGCACCGGGTACGGCCGCTCCCCCGCGACCTCGATCCTCGCCGTGTCCATCGCCAGCACGCCCTCAGCCCTCGTCGTCGTGGTCATCGCGGCCTCCCCGGCCGGTTGGAGCCGGGCCGCGCTCCGCGGCTCGACCGTCGGCGTCGCCCGCCGGCCGGACATCCTCGATCAGATCGAGGTCGAACACGCGCCCGGAGCCCGTGCCGGGATCGTGGCCGGCCAGTCGCCACCTGCCCCGGTGGCAGGCGATTTCGTAGGGGTCGACCACACATTCGGCCCCGTCGTACCCCAGTATCACCCGTTGCCCCCGCGCGGTCGCGCTGGCGAGGGCCAGGACGGTCGCGGCCGGCGGGCGCTCGGCCGGATGCGCTTCCCGGTCGTATCCCAGCGTGGCCAGCAGCGCCGTGACGTGGACCGCCAGGGTCTCCGGCAGGACCCGCCAGGTCTTGGCCAGGGCGGAGGCGCTGGCGGCGTCGCCGTTGGCACCGGTGCTCAATCCGGTGTGCGCGGCGCAGGCCAGGCTGAGCACCATCGCGACGACCTCGGCCTCGGTGAACATCAGCGGCGCCAGCCGCTGTCCCCGCTCGGCCGGCCCCAGCCGGAACCCGCCGTGACGTCCCCGCCTGGCCCGCACCGGAATCCCAAGATCGCAAAGATGGGCCGCGTCCCGGCGCACCGTACGCTCGTCGACGCTCAGCCGGCCGGCCAGCTCGGTCGCTGTCGCGCCGGGCAACGTCTGCAACAGTTCCAGCAGTGCCAGCACCCGTCCCGTCGGCGGCGACATCGCCCAACCTCCTACCCGCTACTGTGGCGTTTCCCGCCCGGCGGCCAGTGCCCGGAGGACCTCGGCCGCCACCTCGTGCGGCGTGCGGCCGTCGGTCGCCACGGTCACCGTCGCCACCTGCTCGTACAGCGGGCGCCGCCGTTCCAGCAGATGCTTGAGCGTCGCCCGTGGACTCATGGTGAGGAGCGGACGCCCCTGTCCGAGGCCGATTCGGGCCACAGCGTCCGCCAATTCCACCGAAAGGTAGACGACGGTATGGCCACGCAGCGCCGCCCGGTTCTCCTCGGCAAGCACCGCCCCGCCGCCCAGCGCCAGCACCCCGGGCCAGGTGACCAGGCACTCGGCCACCGCCGTGCGTTCCAGGTCGCGAAATCGCGACTCACCGTCGTCGATGAAAATCTCGGGGATCGTCTTGCCGGCCCGGTCCTCGATGACCGCGTCGGTGTCCCGTAGCGCCACGCCCAGTGCCTCGGCGAGCAGCGCGCCGACCGTGGTCTTTCCCGCACCGGGGGAACCGACCAGCACGCAGACCGGTCCGCTGGCCGTCGGGCTCATCGAATCACCAGGTGGTCGAGGTAGCCGGCCAGGTTGCGGCGGATCTCGGGCACCGAGTCCCCCCCGAACTTCTCCACCAGGGCGTCGGCGAGCACCAGCGCGACCATCGCCTCGGCGACGATCCCGGCCGCGGGCACGGCACAGACGTCGGACCGCTGGTTGATCGCTGTGGCCGGCTGGCCGGTGGCGACGTCGACCGTGCGCAGCGCCCGGTTCAGCGAGGAGATCGGTTTCATGGCGGCTCGGACCCGCACCGGCCCGCCGATGCTCATCCCGCCCTCGACGCCCCCCGCGTGGTCGGTCAGCCGGCGCACCCCGTCCGGGGTCGGCACGATCTCGTCGTGCGCCCGCGAGCCGCGCGAGCGCGCCTGGCGGAACGCGTCACCGATCTCCACGCCCTTGACCGCCTGGATGGACATGACCGCGGCCGCGAGCTGGGTATCGAGCCGGCGGTCCCACTGCACGTGGCTGCCGAGGCCCGGTGGGACGCCGTGGGCGAGGACCTCCACCACGCCGCCGAGCGTGTCCGCGTCCTCCTTCGCCGCGTCGACCGCATCGACCATCCTGGCGCTGGTCTGCGGGTCGAGGCACCGCAGCGGGTCGGCGTCGATCCGCTCGGCGTCCTGCGGCTGTGGCCGGCATCCGGGGTCGGCCCGCACCGACCCCAACTCGACGACATGCGATATGACCGCGATATCCGAGGTCTGGGCCAGCAGCCGACGGGCGACGGTTCCCGCCGCGACCCTGGCCGCGGTCTCCCTGGCGCTGGCGCGTTCCAGGATCGGCCGGGCGTCGTCGTGCCCGTACTTCTGCATCCCGGCAAGATCGGCATGACCGGGCCGGGGTCGGGTCAGCGGCTCGTTGCGGGTCTGCGCGGCCAGGATCGCGGGATCGACCGGATCCGCCGCCATCACCCGCTCCCACTTCGGCCACTCGCTGTTGCCAATGCGAATCGCCACCGGACCGCCGAGGGTGCGGCCGTGCCGGATCCCCCCGATGATCTCAATGACGTCCTGCTCGAAGCCCATGCGGGCGCCCCGGCCATAGCCGAGGCGCCGACGGCCCAGTTCCCGATTGATGTCGTCGCTGCTCACCTCGATCCCGGCCGGCACCCCTTCCAGGATCGCGACGAGAGCGGGGCCATGGGACTCACCTGCGGTCAACCAGCGCAACACAGCAGCCAGTCTCGCATGCCGCCCGCCGGGGACCGCGCACCCATCGGTGCCTTCGGCCGCTCTGCTACCGTGCTGCTTCGACCCGGGTTGGCGCACCGACGGATGGAGGGGGCGATGACGCACCACAGCGAGCGGCTCGGCGATGGTGTCGGCCTCCTGCGGTGGGCCGACACCCCCACCATGCTGCTGGCGAAGTACCCGGACGCGCAGCCCATCCCGGTGCGTCATGCCAAGCATCCACAAACCGGGCGGGCCATCGTCCTCAACGGAGGCTACCGGCTCGCCGGGCTGGTCAACGACGATGACGTGTGGCGCGTGACCTTCGACAGCGACCGGATGACCAGCCTGGAATGGTGGGGGGCGGCCCACGGCGGGGACTGGCGCGGCGTTGAACAGGCCGTTGAAGCGATGATGGGGGTGCTCTCCCACCGCTACGGTTTCGGCCCCGTCGGGGATCTGCACGCCGCAGACGACGCGTCATGGGTCTCCGACGGCGTTCGGGTCGACTATCGGGTCGAGGGCGACCTCTACCTGATCCACATCGCGCCAGCGTCCGCGTTCGAGGCCTCGGCCAGCGCCTGACCCATGGCCCCGACCGGTGCGGGCGTCCCGGTGAACCGTTCGAACTGCCGCACGGCCTGAGCGAGCAGGAGGTCCAGCCCGGACACGACCCGGCAGCCGGCCGCGTGGGCGCCGCCGGCGATCGCGGTCGGCCAGGGCGCGTAGACGACGTCGAACACCACGGTCTCCGGCCGCCAGCCCATCCCGGCCAGGTGGTCCGCGACCCCTTTCGGCACCGTCGAAATCACCACGTCCGCCGCGGCGCAGCCGCCAGCGGCGGACCAGGGTTCCCCGGTCAGGGTGACGCCCAGGGCCGCTGCCACCGGGCGCAGGGCGTCAATCGCCCCGGCCCGGCGCGCGTAGACGGTCACGGCGGCCCCGAGCCCGGCCGCAGCCCCGAGGGCCGCTCGTGCGGTCCCCCCGCCGCCGAGGACGGCCACCCGAGCCGCCCGGTCGACGCCAGCGGCTCCCAGGGCGTCCAGCATGCCCGGGGCGTCGGTGTTGACCGCGTGCCAGCCCTCCGGGCCGCGGACGAGCGTGTTGGCCGCGCCGAGCGCCGCCGCCATCGGCTCGACGGTGTCGGCGACGACCAGCGCCACCTCTTTCAGGGGCATCGTCAGCGACAGCCCGGCCCACCCGGGTTCCAGCCCGGCGACCAGATCCGCCAGCTGGTCCTGGGCGCACTCGATCGCGGTGTACGACCAGTCGACCAGACCGGCGGCGACGAAGCCAGCGCCGTGGATCACCGGCGAGAGGGAGTGCGCGATCGGCGTGCCGAGCACGGCCGCCTGGCGCGGAGCGCCCCCGGCGCTGGCCTGCCCCACCTACAGGGCCCCGTTCTGTCTAGCGATCACGATGTTCTGCTCGTGCTCGGCAAACGTGTTGGAGAAGGCGGTGTGCCCTTCCTTGTCGATGGTGACGAAGAACAGGATCTTGGTATCCCCATCGGGCGCCATCGCCGCGCCCAGCGCGTCCTCACCGGGGTTGCTGATCGGACCGACGGGCCAGCCCGCGACATCGTATGTATTGTACGGATTGTCGGGATTGTGCATCTCGGAAAGCCGAAGATCCTGCGAAGCCTTCGGGTCCTTGCCCTGCGCCTTGAGCCAGTAGTTGACCGTGCTGTCCAACTCCAGCCGATGGGTGGGGAACGACGGCCCGTAGAGGCGGTTGTAGAGCACCCGGGTGACCTTGGCCATGTCATCGGCCAGCGGCGCCTCGACCTGCGCGATCGAGGCCCCGATCAGCGCCTCGTAGGGCTCGATGTGCCGCTCGTTGCGCACCCGGTTGACGAAATCCAGCTTCTCCACGACGGCAAGGAACTTTGTCACCATCGCGGCCAGGATCGTCTTCGCCGTACCGTCACGGGGCAGTTCGTAGGTCGCGGGGAACAGGAACCCCTCGGCGCTGCGGGCCGACTCCTTGCCGTCGTCCCGGGTGAACCAGGACTCTGGCACCCCCAACCCGATCGGGTCCTGGGCCGCCGTCTCGAACTCTGCCTCCGGAATACCGGTCTTTTCGGAAAGGAGCTTGTAGATGTCTTTGGTGATCTTCCCCTCTGGGACGGTCACCTTGTTGGAGATCCGGGCCGCGGGGTCCAGCAGCAGTTCCAGCGCATCGGCGGCCCGCATCTTCAGCCGCAGCTGATAGAACCCCGGAGCGATACCGCGGCTGCGGTCGTCCTTCTTCGCGGCCTCGACGAAGGCCTTCGCGCTCTTGACCACGTCGCTCGCCTCAAGGGTCTGGCCAATGTCCGCCGCGGTCTGCCCAGGCACCACCTGGACCTCCACCGATCCGCTTCCCGCGGTGGTGTAGTCCGGGGTGACGAAGAACCCCTTGATGCGGTCAAGGCCGTACCACGCCCCGCCACCGATCGCCGCGACCAGCGCGAGACTCAGAAACAGCGCCATGAAGGTCCGGCCCCGTCGTCCCTTGCCGGAGCGCTGCCGCCGCGCCGACCGACGATGCCGGTGCCGACTCGGCTCGCCATCCCACTCGAGGTCCCATTCGTCATTCTGCACGTTCGCCTCCGCCCAGCGCGCTGCGGAATCTCCGAGCTTCAAGCCATCCCTGAAGAATCTCCACCGCCGCCGCCTGGTCGACAACCGCACGTTGCCGCCGCCCGCGAACGCCGCGCTCAGACAGTCTCCGCGCTGCGACCACTGTGGACATCCTCTCGTCGGCCAAGCGGACCGGTACGGGATCGACCCATGTCGCTAGCGCATCAGCGTAGCGTCTCGCCGCGGCCGCGGCAGGCCCGTCCTGGCCAGAAAGCGTAACCGGCAGCCCAACGACGATCTCAACTGCCTCGTGGTCCCTGGCCAGCCGCACCAGTTCCTTCAGGTCACCGGATGGCCCGTCGCCCTGCGGAGCGGCCTGGCGGGCAAGCGTGACCAGAGGCGTCGCGAGGATGCCATCGGGGTCACTGATGGCGACCCCGACGCGTACCGTGCCGACGTCAACTCCGAGCCGCGGTCCCCGACCGGTCTCACTCGTGGGTGGATCCGCCACCAGCATCTCCGATCCGCCTGGCCACCATGTGAGCAGACCCTAGCGGCCAGCGATCGTCAGCGCTGCCCCGGCACCGCCTACGGGACCCGCACCAGGGCCTGCTCAACCGCCGCGAGCAGGGCCGGAGCCTCGCTCTTGGCAACCCCGCCGCCTTGGGCCAGCTCGGCGCTGCCGCCGCCCCGGCCGGCCAGCGCGGCTTTGATCAGCACCGCCGCCGACAGCCCACGCTGCACGCCCGCGGTGTTGACCGCGACCACCAGCGACGCCTTGTTCCCGGAACGGGCCACCACCGCGACCACGGCGGCGCGGCCGACGATCCTGTTTCTGATGTCCTGGGCCAGGGTACGCACATCGTTCGCCGAGGCGCCCCCCGGCGCCTCGGCCGCGACATAGGCGATTCCGCCCAGGTCCCGCGCGGTATCGGCCATCGCCCCGGCCCCGGCCAGCACGATCTGTGCCCGCAGCTTCTCCAGCTCCCGCTCGGCGTCGCGCAGCTGGGCAACGGTCGCCTCGACCCGGTCGCCCACCTGCTCCGACGGCACCCGGAACAGCTCGGCCAGCCGGGACACCAGGAGGTGCTCCCGCGCGAGGTGGCCGAACGCATCGATGCCGACCAGCGCCTCGACCCGGCGGATGCCGGAGCCGATGGACGACTCGGACAGGATCTTCACGAGGCCCAGTTGCCCGGACCGCGCGGCGTGGGTGCCGCCGCAGAGTTCCCGCGCGTAGTCGCCGACCTCGACCACCCGGACCGCGTCGCCGTATTTCTCCCCGAACAGCGCCATCGCGCCCAGTTCGCGGGCCTTCTCCAGCGAGGTGATGAAGGCGCGGACTTCCAGGTCGCTCATCAGCACCTCGTTGACCTGCTGCTCGACGTCGTGCAACACGCTCGCCGAGACGGCGGACGGCGTGTTGAAGTCGAACCGCAGCCGGCCGGGGGCGTTCAGCGACCCGGCCTGGGTCGCCGACTCGCCCAGGAACAGCCGCATGGTCTGGTGGATGAGGTGCGTGGCCGTGTGCGCCCGGGAGATCGCCTTCCGGCGGGTGATATCGATCTCGGCATACGCCTCGCCGCCGGTGCTGATCTCGCCCCGCACCACCCGTCCACGGTGCACCACGACGCCGGGCAGCACCTCCTGGACGTCGTGGACCTCAAGTTCGCCGGACCCAACGGTGATCCGTCCAAGATCGGCCTGCTGGCCGCCCTTCTCGGCGTAGAACGGGGTGGTGTCGAGGACCACCTCGACCGCCTCGCCCTCGGTGGCCACCGTCACCCGCTGGCCGGTCTCGGTCAGCAGCGCCCGCACGGTCGATTCCCGGGCGGTCTCGGTGTACCCGGTGAAGGTCACCGGGCCGCCGCTGTCGAGCACGCCCCGGTACGCCGACAGGTCGGCATGGCCGCTCTTGCGGGCCTGGGCGTCGGCCTTGGCCCGCCGTCGCTGCTCGGCCATGAGCCGCCGGAAGCCGGTCTCGTCGACGGACAGCCCCTGCTCGGCAGCGATCTCCAGGGTGAGATCGATCGGAAAGCCGTAGGTGTCGTGCAGCTGGAACGCCTTCTCCCCCGACAGCACGGTCTGCCGGGCCGTCTTGGCCGCACCGACCGCCAGGTCCAGGATCGTCGTCCCGGCCCGCAGCGTCGACAGGAACGCCTCCTCCTCGCCGTAGGCGTAGGAGGCTATGCGGGAGTACTCGGCGGCGATCTCCGGGTACGACGGCGCCATGCAGTCGCGAGCCACCGGCAGCAGTTCCGGCAGGGCCGGGCCGGACCAGCCCAGCAACCGCATGGCGCGGATGGCGCGACGCAGAATGCGCCGCAGCACGTACCCTCGGCCCTCGTTGGCTGGCGTCACGCCGTCGGAGATGAGCATGAGGCCGGTCCGCACGTGGTCGGCGATGACCCGCAGCCGCACGTCGTCGGGGTGGCTGGCGCTGGCCAGCTGCCCGGAGTGCGCTCCGTAGGACTTGCCGGTCAGTTTGGCCGCCCGGTCCAGGATGGGGCGAACCTCGTCGATCTCGTAGAGGTTGTCCACACCCTGGAGGAGCACCGCGACCCGTTCCAGCCCCATGCCGGTGTCGATGTTCTTGGCCGGCAGGTCGCCGAGGATGGGGAACTCCTCCTTGCCGGCGCCGGGACCCCGCTCTTGCTGCATGAACACGAGGTTCCAGAACTCCATGTACCGGTCCTCGTCGACCTCGGGGCCGCCCTCGGGACCGTATTGCGGGCCACGGTCGAAATACACCTCGGAGCAGGGGCCGCAGGGGCCGGGGATGCCCATGGACCAGAAGTTGTCGGCCTTGCCCCGCCGGACGATACGGTTCATCGGCAGCCCGATCGCCCGGTGCCAGATGTCGATCGCCTCGTCGTCGTCCAGGTAGACCGTGGCCCAGATCCGGTCACCGTCCAGCCCGAGTCCCCCCTGGTCGACCGATTTCGTCGACAGTTCCCACGCCAGGGCGATCGCGCCGTCCTTGAAGTAGTCGCCAAACGAGAAATTGCCGTTCATCTGGAAGAACGTGCCGTGGCGGCTGGTCTTTCCCACCTCGTCGATGTCCGGGGTACGCAGACACTTCTGCACACTCGCGGCCCGCTGGTACGGCGGGGTGCGCTGGCCGAGGAAGAAGGGCACGAACTGCACCATGCCCGCGTTGATGAACAGCAGGTTGGGGTCGTCAATGGCCGGCAGCGGAGCACTCGGCACAACCGTGTGCCCGTTGGTCTCGAAATGGGCAAGGAAACGCCGCTTGATCTCCGCAGTCCTCATCGGTCCCGCATACCTTCCTCGGTGGTGATGGTCCCGAGGCCGCCCTCGGGCCAGTCCGCATCAACCGACACGCCATCGATGAACGCCGCTTCGATCTCCGCCTCGCGCTCGGCCATGCCCTCGCGGACGTCCCCGACGAATGCCTTGACCGAACCGATCATCCCAGTCGCGGATTCCCGGGCCGACATGGCGACTCCCCCGGGCGTCAGTGCCTGTGCCTTCTTGGTCACCGCCCGCACGACAAGCGCGCCAACGGCCAGCCCGACTCCGAGCCACAGCATGCGCCGCATGGCTTCACCCTTTCTCCCAACAGTACGAACCTGACCCCGTGCCCGGGAAACCCCTGGTTCCTCACCCCGTGGCGCCCGCGGATCCGCTCTTCCGACGTTTCTTGATCTCTGCCCGTACTCGCGATTCCTCGTCCTCGCGCCGCCGTCTGGCGGCGGCCTTGCGCACTCCGTAGCCGAATGCCGCGACCTTGACCAGAGGATTCGCCGCGGCGGCCGTTACCACAGTTGAAAGATTCGCCACGTTCGACGTGACGTGCTGGGCGTTTTCCGCGATGTGATCCAGCCTCGCCAACTGCATGTTCACCCCATCGAGCGTGGTGTGCACCTGGCCGAGCGCGGTATTGACGTTGCCAATCGTCGCGTTGACGTTGCCAAGCATCGGACCTGTCTGATCGGCGACGTCCTTGAGCGTGCGGGTCGCCGCGTCGACCGTGTGCCGCAACCGCAGAATCGGCACCGCTAGCACCAGTACCAACGTGGCGAACGCAACGGCCGCGATCAGAGCGGCGATGTCTCCAGCTTCCACGCCCTTCCCCCTCTTTCGTCTGAGCGCGCGTTCTTTCGTTCGAGCGCACGGGGCCAACGTGTGCGACCATACCGTTCCGGAAGCATTCGCGTGGTTCGCCGTACCGCAGAAGTGCGGTCATGCGACCTGTTGGTAGGCGATCCGGTTGAACACCTTGACCGTCGCGAGAGACGTACCGCAGCCCGGTCCCGGAATACCGTTGGCTTCCGCCGACGGGGCGGCTTCCACCGGGTCGGCCGGTGGGGAGCCATCGGGCGTCGGGCCCACGGTCGGGCGCACCGGAGTGATCTCGCATGGCGCGTCCCGGACCCACAGATCGAGCACATACTCATCGCGTTGCCAGCAGCTGTCGTGCCCGTCGACCCCCTCGGGCGGGCACCCGGGAACCTGCCAGATCACCCAGCCGGCCTGCTTGAGCGCCGCGACATAGGCGGCGTTGGTCGTGGCGGCATCCTTGGACGACTCCCAGGTCCGCTCCCGGAAACGGCACTCGCGGATGCACCACCGGCTGCCGTAGGCCTCGTCCTGGTGATCGGTCGCGGCCCAGTCCGGCAGATTCCACCCATCGAGTTCGGCGAAGATCGGATCCCGCGCGGCCTCCCGGATGGCGAAGAACCCGACGGGTGCGCCGACGACCGCGATCACGATCAGCGCCAGGGTGGCGACCCGGAGGCGGGCGACGTACCGCAGCTGGCGACGCAGTTCCGCCCGCGCAAGACGTACCGGCCGGGAACGCGCGACCGGCGCCGGCCGGGGACCGTCCCATCCCGGACCCGGTCTGGGGTGGACGGGCGGTCGGCGCATCGGGCCACGCCGCCGACGACCGTCGTCCCGACCGGAACCACCATCGCGCGGTGTCACCGATGCCGCTCCTCGTTCCTGCCCGTCACTGGATCGCTGCGGGGTCCTCCGGCAGCGTCCTGCTGGCCGGACGCGGCCGGGTGGGGCTCTGCCGCGCCTCGAACGATACGCCGCAGCTTGGGGAGCCGTTCGGCCACCGCACGCTCGCCTCCATGGCGACTGGGGGTGTAGTACTCCCGGCCGATCACGTCCTCCGGAGCGTAGCGCTGGGTGAGAACGCCTCTGGGGTCGTCGTGCGGGTAGCGGTACCCGTCGCCGTGCCCGATGTGGCCGGCACCAGCGAAATGGGCGTCCCGCAGGGGCAGCGGCACCGGGCCTCCGCGGCCGGCTCGCACATCGGCCAGCGCGGCCCCGATCGCGGCGACCACCGCGTTGGACTTCGGCGCGACTGTGAGATGGATCACCGCATGGGCCAGATTGAGCTGTGCCTCGGGCAGCCCGACGTGTTGCACGGCGGTGGCCGCCGCCGTCGCGACCCCCAGCGAGGTCGAGTCGGCCAGACCGACGTCCTCGCTGGCGAAGATGACGAGTCGTCTGGCGATGAACCGGGCGTCTTCTCCGGCGGCCAGCATGCGCGCGAGCCAGTGCAGCGCCGCGTCGACGTCAGACCCACGCATGCTCTTGATGAAGGCGCTGACGACGTCGTAGTGGTCGTCCCCCGCCCGGTCGTAGCGCAGGGCGGCGACGTCCACGGCCTGCTCGATCATGGCGAGGTCGATCACCTCGGCGTTCCGGGCCTCGGCGGAGGCCGCTGCGGCCTCCAGGGCTGTGAGGGCCTTTCGGACATCGCCGCCGGCCAGCCGCACCAGGTGGTCGGCCGCCTCCGGGGCGAGTCTGACCAGGCCACCGAGCCCGCGGGGGTCGACGCAGGCCCGCTGGAGCAGATCCCGCACGGCGCCGGTCTCCAGCGGACGCAGGGTCAGCAGCACGCACCGCGACAGCAGGGGCGCGATTATCGAGAAATACGGATTCTCGGTTGTCGCGGCCAGCAAGGTGATCGTTCGGTCCTCCACCGCCGCGAGCAGCGAGTCCTGCTGGGTCTTGCTGAACCGGTGCACCTCGTCGATGAACAGCACCGTCGCCGATCCGCCGGCCCGCCGCCGGGTGCGCGCCTCGGCGATGACCGACCGGACGTCCTTGACCCCGGCGGACAGCGCGGACATCGCCACGAACCGCCGATCGTCGGAGGCCGCGACCAGGTGGGCGATCGTCGTCTTGCCCGATCCTGGCGGCCCCCACAGGATCACCGACAACGGGGAGCGCCCCGCGACCAGCTGGTGCAGCGGCGCGCCCGGAGCCAGCAGGTGCTCCTGGCCCACCAGTTCCGCGAGGGTCCGCGGGCGCATCCGCACGGCCAGGGGGGCATCGGTCGACGGCTGGTGAAAGGCCTCAGCGGTCGGTGACGCCGCACGGTCACGGCCGGGGGCCGCACCGATCTCGAAGAGCCCGGCTTCCTCCACCCGGCCAACCCTACGGGGTTCGGCCGGCCTGCTTCCGCAGGCCGCCGGCCATCCGCTCCGTCGTGGGCGGGATCAGAGGTGCGGACCGCGCTGCCCGCCGACGCTGCGCGGGCGGTGCGGCGC
>JABDRL010000236.1 GCA_013041765.1 Dactylosporangium sp.
GGCGGTCCTGGTCCTGGTGGTCGCGCTGCTGGGTCTGCCGGCGCAGCTTGAGATACGCGCCTCGGACGGCCACGGGTACGCCACCCGGGACGCCGTAGCCGCCATCGCCGAACAGCGGCAACCGGGAGACGTGATCGTGTACGCCCTGTGGGAGAGCACCGGGAGTTGGACGGCCCGAGACGCGATGGCGCGCTACGTGCCGCCGGATCGTCGGCCCCGGGACATCTTCGCCGTGCGCCCGCAGCGAACCGACGGTCAGCGATCCGCGCGGGAATGTGCGGATCTGGAAGCGTGTTTCGACGACCCACCGCGGGTGTGGGTCCTGCGGCACGGATCGTTCGGCGACCCGCTGCTCGGCCTCGGCGAAGCCAAGGAGCGGCTGCTTCGGGAGCGCTACACGATGGCGTTCGTGCACCAGTACCGCGGCATGACGGTCGCGCTGCTGGTGCCCCCTGGCTGAGGCCGGCGGGTCTAGGCGATCGAGACGTGCACGTGGTTGGTGTGGTCGCTGGAGGGGTCCCCGTGACCGCCGGAGTAGGACCGCCAGCCGCTGGACGGCAGCCATACCTGCTTGAACCAGATGACGTAGAGGACCGCCAGCCCCTTGGCGTTCCGCACGTAGAACGCTGCGAGGTTGTTGCCGTAGACCCGGTCCTGGCCGGTGGCGACGCCCCCGAAGCTGCCCTGGGCCGAGGCGAAGTCGCAGGCGCGGCCCTTGGGATGCTCCCCGCTGCCTCCGGACCGGTAGCACGAGGCGGTGCGGGTGAAGCCCGCGGCCTGAGCCTGCCGCAGGGCGTGGAGCGTTCTCGGGGTGATGCATCCCGAGGTGGTCGGATCGTTCACCGAGCATCGTTCCCTTGGCCAGGAGCCGTTGGCCCGCCGGGGGGACGGCGTCGCCGAGGCGGAACTGGCTCCCCCGGGTCCGGCGGTCTGCTGCCCCTGACCCGCGGCCTTCAGCTCCCGCTCGGCGGTCTGCTTCGCGGTGGCCATCGCGGTGAGGTGCTGCTGCTGACTGGCGACTTCCTGGTCGACGGCGGTGCGGCCGGCGCTCAGCTGCTGACGCATCGCCGTCAGATCCCGGAGCAGGCGATCGTTGTGCACGGTGGCTCCGGAGAGTGCCATCACCCGGTCCAGGAACCCGTTGGGCGAGCCGCTGTCGATCAGGGTGGAGATGGTCGTGAGCCCCCCGGAACGGTACGCGGCGACGGCGATGTCGCTCACGACCGTGCTCAGCTCCGCCAGCTGCGCCTCGACCGCGGTGAGACTGCCGGTCAGCTCGGCCTGACGCTGCTGGGAGTGTTCCAGAGCCGCTTTCGCGTCCAGGTACTCCCGGCTGGCGGTGTCCAGCTTCGCCCGGAGCTGGGCGATCGACCCCTCGCCCTCCCCGGCGTCACCGGGAGCCGCTGCCGCCGGGGCCGAGGCACCCGGGCCCAGCACCGTGCACAGCGTGACCGCGAATGCGACCAGCCATGCGTGGACATGCGGTAGACGCCGAACTCGTAGGGTGACCATAGATGCTGCTGTTCCTTCCAAACACCGTCTAGTCGTCACCCAGCGTAACGTATCGTTGGCAGGGGGGTGTGTCTCCCGGGAAGCTCCGGAGTGTCGGGTCAGCCCAGCGGGTCAGCCCAGCGCGTCAGCTCGGAGCGCTGGCCGAGGCCTCTCTGGCCGATCTGGCGGCGTCCAGGCGGACTCTCGCCGCGTCCAACCACCGTTGGCAGATGGCGGCCAGCGCCTCGCCGCGTTCCCACAGGGCCAGCGACTCCTCAAGGCTGCCGCCGCCGGACTCCAGCCGCTCGACGACCGAGGCCAACTCGGCCCGCGCCTGCTCGTAACTCAATTCAGGGGTACTGGTCATAGCGGGTACCACGCTACCGGTCCGCCGGATCGAGCGGAGCGCGCACCGCCGGCCCATCGTCGGCAGACTCCGAAACCGTCGCGTGGAGATCGCCGTCCGCCAGCCGGACGCGTAGCCGTTGCCCGGGAGCGACCGCTTCCGGCGCCCGGACGACCTGCCCGTCGAGCCGCTGCACGATGGCGTACCCCCGCCGTAGCGTCGCGGCCGGGGACAGGGTCCGCAGCCGGGCCAGGACCTGGGCGAGATCGGCGTCGGCCCGCTCCAGCCGGTGGACGATGCCCCGGGCGGCACGGTCGCGCAGGCCGCTGACATCCGTGGCCCGCTGATCGACCACGATGTCCGGTCGGGCGAGCGACGGGCGGGACCGGATGGCGTCCAGCCGGTGCTGCTCCCGGTCGATGAGATGGTTGACGACCCGGTCGAGCCGGCCCCGGGCCATCGCGATCAGCCGCAGCTCCTCGGCCAGATCGGGCACGACCCGCTTGGCCGCGTCGGTCGGGGTCGAGGCCCGCAGATCCGCGACATGGTCGACCAGGGGGGTGTCCGTCTCGTGCCCGATGGCCGAGACCACCGGCGTGCCGCAGGCGAAGACGGCCCGGCACAGGGCCTCGTCCGAGAAGGGCAGCAGGTCCTCTACCGAGCCGCCGCCCCTGGCCAGCACGATGACCTCGACCTCGGCATCGGCGTCCAGGGCCGCCAGGGCCTCGATGACGGCCGGCACCGCGGCCGCGCCCTGGACGGCGACGTTGATGACCCTGAACTGGACGGCGGGCCAGCGCCGCTGGGCGTTGGTCAGGACGTCGCGCTCCGCCGCGCTGGCCCGGCCGGTGATCAGACCGATCCGGTGGGGCAGGAACGGCAGCCGACGCTTGCGCTGGGCGGCGAAGAGCCCCTCGCCGGACAGCTGCCGACGCAGCCGCTCGATCCTGGCCAGCAGCTCTCCGAGACCGACCTGGCGGATGGCGTCCGCGCGCAGGCTCAGCGCGCCGCGTCCAGCGTAGAAGTCCGGCTTGGCGTGGACCACGACCCGGGCGCCCTCGGCGAGCCCCGGCGCGCCGGCGTCGAGCACGTCTCTGGTGGTGGTGACGGTCAGACTGAGTTCGGCGGACGGGTCCCGGAGCGTCAGGAAGACCGTCGGCGCGCCGGGACGGCGGGAGATCTGGGCGATCTGCCCGTCCACCCAGACCCAGCCCAGGCGGGCGATCCAGGCCGCGATCTTCTGGCTGACCATCCGCACGGGCCACGGATGCTCGGCGGTCGAGGCCGCGCCGGCCGGTGCCGCCGGTGCGGTTGCGGCCGCTGGCGTGCTGGAATCGGGTCGGGTCGTCGCGTCGGTCACCGGCCAAGCGTATTGGCCGGGGTACCGCACCCCGCACGTACCATTGGCCGCGTGCCTGAGGAGACCACCACCAAGCGTGTCCTGCTCGCCAAGCCCCGGGGCTACTGCGCCGGGGTGGACCGGGCCGTGCAGACCGTTGAGGAGGCGCTGCGGCTCTACGGGGCCCCGGTGTACGTGCGCAAGGAGATCGTGCACAACCGGCACGTCGTCGAGACCCTGCGGGCCGCTGGTGCGGTCTTCGTGGAGGAGACGGCCGAGGTGCCCGAGGGCTCTGTGGTCGTCTTCTCGGCCCACGGAGTCGCCCCCCAGGTGTACGCGGAGGCCAGCGAGCGGTCGCTGAAGGCGATCGACGCGACCTGTCCGCTGGTGACCAAGGTGCACGTGGAGGCGCGACGGTTCGCGGCGGAGGACTACGACATCATCCTCATCGGGCACGAGGGCCACGAAGAGGTGATCGGGACCGCCGGTGAGGTGCCCGACCACATCCACATCGTGGACGGGCCGGAGGCCGCGGACACCGTCCAGGTGCGCGATCCGGCCCGGGCGGTGTGGCTGTCCCAGACCACGCTGTCGGTCGACGAGGCCACCCAGACCGTCGAGCGGCTCAGGCAGCGCCTGCCGTTGCTGGTCTCGCCGCCCAGCGACGACATCTGCTACGCCACCCAGAACCGTCAGCAGGCGGTCAAGCTCCTGGCTCCGCGGTGCGACCTGGTGATCGTTGTCGGCTCCCGCAACTCGTCGAACTCGCAGCGGCTGCGGGAGGTCGCCATCGAGGCCGGGGCCGGGGCGGCGTATCTGGTGGACTTCGCCAGCGAGATCGCCGAGGCCTGGCTGGCCGGCGTGGCGACCGTCGGCTTGACCTCTGGCGCGTCCGTGCCGGATCAGCTGGTGGCCCAGGTTCTTGATCATTTAGCCGAGCTGGGGTTCGCGGAGGTCGAGGAGATCGTTTCCGCCCAGGAGCGGCTGATCTTCTCCCTGCCCCAGGAACTCAAGCGGGACCTGCGGGGCGTCCCGGCGCGCTCCGGCACCGCCGACGGTGGCTCACTCGGACCGTCGCTTCAGTAGCGCGGCGTACTCGCTGTCGATGAGTTCCGGGGCCTGGAGCTGCCGGGGCGCGGTTTCTACCTGGGCGGGCGTCGCCAGATCCGCGGCGGATACCCCGAGATCCGCCAGTTTCCTCGCGCTGACCAGGACCCGAGACTCCAGCGAGCCGATCGCCCTGTTGTACGCGCCGACGGCGCCGCCGAGCGACGCACCCACCTTGGCGAAATGATCGCCCATTGTGGATAGTCGAGTGTAGAGTTCCCGGCCGAGGGTGTGCACGGCCAGCGCGTTGTGGGCCAGCGCCTCCTGCCGCCAGGCATAGGCGATCGTCCGGAGCAGGGCGACCAGGGTCGACGGCGTCGCCAGGACGATGTCGCGGGTGAAGGCGTGCTCCAGCAGCGCCGGCTCCTGCTGGAGCGCGGTGTCCAGGAACGGGTCCGCCGGAATGAACAGCACGACGAACTCCGGGGCCGGCTCGAACGCCGCCCAGTACGCCTTCGCCCCGAGCGCGTCGATGTGGGCGCGCAGGTGCCTGGCATGCTGGGCGAGATGCCGGGCCCGGGTCGGCTCGTCCCTGGCCTCCATGGCGGAGAGATACGCCTCGAACGGCGCCTTGGCGTCGACCACGACCTGCCGCCCACCGTGGAGCCGGACGACGAGATCCGGGCGCACCGTCCCGGCGTCGGTCGAGCCCGTGACCTGCTCGCCGAAGTCGCAGTGTTCGAGCATGCCGGCGGCCTCGACGATGCGCCGCAGCTGATGCTCGCCCCAGCGGCCCCGCACCTGCGGTGCCCGCAGCGCCGCGACGAGCTGCCGGGTCTCGGTGCGCAACTCGCCGGAGACCTCGGCCATGGACCGCACCTGCTCCCGCAGTGACTGGTACGCCCCGACCCGGTCCCGTTCCAGCTCGCCGACCCGCTGCTCGTAGCGGGAGAGCGCCTCGCGCAGCGGGGAGACGGCCGTCGCGACGGCGCTCTGCGACTGCTCGACGGCCTGGTGGGACAGCACCCGCAGGGACGCCTCCAGCCGGGCCTCGCCTTCCCGGGTCGCCCGCAGGGTCGCCTCCAACCGGGCGAGGTCGACCGCAGACCGGGATCTGGCGGCGAGCCAACCGATGGCCGCACCCACCACGACGCCGAAGGCCAACAGCAGCAGCTCCATGTCACTCCGTCCTCAGGTGGCGCCGGCGTCCCGCAACGCCCGCTCGGCCAGGGCGAGATCCGAGGCCGCAGCTCTGGCGAACGGGCTGCTCGGGCCGAGCAGCTCCGCGTAGACCTCTCTGGCCGCCCGGTACTCGGCGGTCGCCTCCTCCAGCAGGTCGAGGTCGTGCAGCGCGCTGGCGAGCCGGTGGCGGGAGACGGCGGTGTCGAGATGGACGGGGCCCAGCTCGCGCATTCTGCCGTCCAGCACGGCCCGGTGGTGGGCCTCGGCCTCCTCCACCCGGCCGGCCTGGTGCAGCGCCGAGGCGAGCAGGCTGCGACTCATCAGGGTGTCCCGATGCTCCGGTCCGAGCACGTCGGAGCGCTCGCGCATGACGGTCTGGTGCTCGTGGATGGCCTGATCGAGCTCGCCGAGGTCCTGGTACACCTTGGCGAGGTTGCTGCGGCTGATCAGCGTTTCGGCGTTGCGCTTCCCCAGCACGCGGATGCGGACTCGCAATACCTGCTGGTGCTCTGCCTCGGCCCGGGTGAGGTCACCGAGCTGGTGGTACATGGTCGCCAGGTGGCTGCGGCTGGTCAGGGCGTCGGCATGGTCCTGGCCGAGCAGCCGGGTCCGGGCCGCGAGCACCTCGTCACACTCGACCAGCGCCTCCGCCAGCCGGTCAAGATCACGGAGTACGGTGGCGTGCTGGTCCCGCGCGGTCAGGGTTTCGAGATGGTCCCAGCCGAGCAACCGGCCGCGGGTCTCCACGATCGCGCGGTAGGCCGTCTCGGCCTCCTGGAGCTGCCCGCGCCAGTGCAGGTCGCTGGCGTGCTGCCAGGCAGCGGTGTCATCGTGCTGGACGGGGGGCCGGGCCGGTCCGGCACCGGGCCGACGGGGCTGGGGCACGGGCGCCGCTCCGGCCGGGGCCGGGACAGCGGACCCCGGCGGATCCGGAGCCTCGGTGGCGTCCGGTGCGGTCCGGCCGATCCGGTCGCGGACGCTGGCGACGCCGTCCAGAATCCGGGTGATGGGGTCCCCGACCTGCCACGGCACGGCGACCACCGGGTGGCGGAGGGTCTCCTCCAGCCCCGCGACAGCGTCCGCCACTGGGGCGTTCGGGGTGTTGATGATGACGAGGACCGCCGCGATCGCACCAGGCCCGTCGAAGAGCGCGCGGTAGGTCTCGTGCACCGCTTCCAGGGAGAAGCCGGTGCCCGCCCGGATGTCCACGGCGACGGGCAGTCCTCGAACGGCGAGGGGGCCAAGGACCTGACCGGAGACCGGCGCGAGCGGATGCCCGGCGAGGGCCGCGGTGACGAGATCGTGGACGGTGTCGGTGTAGGTGGCCGCCTGGGGAGCGGCCAGCCGCAGGTGCCGCAGGAG
>JABDRL010000266.1 GCA_013041765.1 Dactylosporangium sp.
ACGACTCGTACGGCGCGATCGGACAGCAGATGACCAGCCCTCCATGCTTGGCGATCTCGGCGGCGGCCCAACCGATGTTCCGGACGTTGGTGTCCTTGTCCTCGACGGAATAGCCCAGCCTGGCGGAGATGTGCCGCCGGACGATGTCGCCGTCGAGCAGGGTGACCGTCCGCTCGCCGGATTCCAGCAGGTAGTCCGTGACCCCCCGGGCGATGGTCGACTTGCCGGAGCCGGACAGGCCGGTGAAGAACAGCACGAGCCCGCGCCGCCGCCGCGCCGGCCGGGCGTTTGCCAGCTCCCGCGCGACCGCTGGGGGCGTGTGCCACTCCGGCAGGGCGGCACCACGATCGAGGAAGTCCCCGATCTCGGTGGCCGACAGCGGCATCCGGCGGAACCGGGGCGGCACGTCGTCCAGCGTTCGCCACTGGCCGTCCCGGCCGTCGTAGGCAACATCCCGCGGCACCAGGATCCGCAGCTCGCTTGAGGAGAAGACCATGCCGTTGGCCAGCGACAGCAGATGGGTGACGCCGTAGGCGACCGCGACCTTGGCCCGGAGCATCGCGCTGCGGACCTCGTCCCGCCATGCCGGCAGCGGCAGCACCACGATCATGCCCTCGGGCATCCGGGCCCGGGCGGCCAGCACGCATCGCACCAGCGCCTCCGGAGCGAGCCCGTCCGGGCCGGGACCGGCCACCGGAACGAGCACCAGCAGGTGCGCGGCCAGCGTTCGCGCGGCGCGGGCGATCTGGGCCAGCTGCGGGCGGTGCAGGGGACGATCGGCGATCACGCCGAGCACCCGGCCCTGCGGCAGCTCCTCGCGGATCTCGGCCGGGGTCGCCCGCAACCGCTGGAACGGCCCGGATCCGCCGTCCCCGACCTGCCGGACCGGTCCGGCGACGGCGAACAGGCCGTTGTCCGAGGGCCAGACCTCGGTCGCGTCGAGGGCCGCGATCGGTGCCCCCTCGGTATCGGTCAGCAGCAGGACCCGGCGCAGCGGATTGCTGATGTCGATGTCTTCGGCCAGGGGGCGGGGCACCTCAAGGGTGACCGGCACCGGCCAGGACGAGCCGTCGACGAGTCGTCCCACGCGGGCCAGACTCGCCAGATCCGCTTTACCGAGGAAGCCGTTCAGTGGGGCATAGGCCCCAGACAGCAGAAGCTCCAGGTCAGCGAGTTCATGAGATCGCGGTGTATAACTCGGCGCCTGCCGAAGCACGGCGTCTGGAAGGACCCATCCATTCGACACGCGCACAGTCTTTCAGCTGTCCGGGTTCGCGCGCCATCGGGTGTGACCGTGTAACTGAGGGTGTGGGGGTATTACCGGCCAATATTGGAATACGTTGCGAGAATTGCCCGCGCGGGGCATTTGAATGGGCCGAAACCCCATTCGAACGGGTTGTCGAGGGCTATCCGGTGTTCCGGAGCCCGGCGGCGATGCCGTTGACCGTTGTCAGCAGCGCCTGCTCCAGCGGCTGTTGATGGTGGTCGGGTCCCGCCGATCGCTGGCCGGCCCGGTGCTGTGCCAGCAGTGAGATCTGCAGGTGGTGCAGGGGCCGCAGGGAGGCGTCGCGCACCGCGAGGGTGCGGCGCAGGACCGGTTGCGCGTCCAGGAGCGAGGGCTCGCCGGTGACCGCGAGGACCTCGGCAACGGTCAGCTCGTACTCCGTGCGGATCCGGTCGAAGATCGGGTGCAGCGACGGGGGCGCGAGGGTCTCCACGTAGCGGGCCGCGATGGACAGGTCCGTCTTGACCAGCATCATCTCTACATTGGACAGGAAGGTCCGGAAGAAGTGCCACCGGGCGTGCATGTCCGTCAGCACGGGGCCGAGCCCGGCGGCTCTGGCCGCGGCCAGGCCGGAGCCGACGCCGTACCAGCCCGGGACGATCTGGCGGGACTGGGTCCAGCCGAAGACCCACGGAATGGCGCGCAACCCGGCCAGGCCGGCCCCGGCGTCCGGCCGCTTGGCCGGCCGCGATCCGATGTTCAGCGCGCCGAGCAGTTCCGTCGGGGTGCAGGCCCAGAAGTACGCGGGGAGCGCCGGCTCGCCCGCCAGCGCCCGGTAGGCCGTGTGGGCCGCGTCGGAGACCTGGCACATCGCCGCGTCCCACCGGTCGAGCACGTCGACCGGCTGCCGGGGCGTGGTGTGCAGCAGGGCACTGCGCAGCACCGCGGCGATGGTCAGCTCAAGGTTCTCCCGGGCGAGCGCCGGCAGCAGGTACTTGTCGGAAATGACCTCGCCCTGCTCCGTGACCTTGATCGCGCCGTCGAGGGTTGCCCACGGCTGGGCGAGGATGGCCTCGTGGGTCGGCCCGCCGCCGCGCCCGACCGTGCCGCCCCGGCCGTGAAAGAGCACCAGCCGCACCCCGTGCTTCGCGGCGACATCGCGCAGCGCGCGTTGCGCGCGATGGATCGACCATTGCGAGGTCGTGATACCCGCTTCCTTGTTGGAATCGGAGTAGCCGAGCATGACCTCCTGCACGTTCCCGCGCGCGTGCACCAGACGCCGGTAGACCGGCACCGACAGCAGCTGGTCCAGCAACTCGCCAGCGGCGTCGAGTTCGGCGATCGACTCCAGCAGGGGGACGAACCCCAACCGGGCGATGGCGGGCGAGCCGGCGGAACAGGCGGGCGAGACCGCGCACGCCGGTCCCCCCGGACACCCCGGGTTGGTCGCGCAGACCAGGCTGACCAGGCCGTGCTCGCGGGCCAGAACCACGGGGGCGAGTACGTCGTCGATGCCCCGGGTCATCGAGACGATGTAGGTCTCGACGACCTCCGGCCCGAAACGGTCCTGCGCGGCGCGGATCGTGGCGAAGACGGAGAACACCCCGCGGGCCCGCTCGGACAGCGGGGTGTCCCCGCTCGACAGCGGACGGGGGCTGGCGAGTTCGTCGATCAGCAGCCGCGTTCGGGCGGCCCGGTCCAGCGAGAGATAGCCGGGCTCCCCGACCCGCCGGTACAGCTCGTCCAGGACCTCGTGGTGGGCGTCGGCGTGCTCCCGGATGTCCAGCGCCGCCAGGTGCAGCCCGAAGGCCGCGATGGTGCGGATCGTCGAGGCCACCTGCCCCTCGGCGGGCAGCTCTCCACCGTTGTCGGCCAGGGAGGCCCGGATCAGCTCCAACTCGGCCAGCAGCTCGCCGGTACTCGCGTAGTCCTGCCCGGGGACGTGCGGCGTCCCGGAGTCCAGGCGTGCCCTGGTGCTGTCGAGCTTGACCTGGACACAGCGCAGCTTCAGGCGGTAGGGCTCCTCGGCGTTGAGCCGTCGGAACCGCGAGGGCAGGCCGGGCAGGGATTCGAGATCGGCGGCGAGGCTCGCGGCCAGCGCGGGGGACACCTCGTGGATCCGCAGCGATACTGACAGCTCCGTCAGCAGCCGGGCGAGGATGGTGCTGGCGGCGTCGACGCCCGCCTCATGCTGCAACCGCAGCACGTCCCGGGTGACCGCCGAGGTGACGTGGGGGTTGCCGTCCCGGTCCCCCCCGATCCAGGAACCGAACACCAGTGGCCGGGCCGTCTCCGGCAGCGTGACGTCGAGTTCCCGCAGCGTCTCCGCCAGACCGTCCAGCACCTGCCCGGCGGAATCCGTCGCGAGATCCGCCAGATAGTACCCGGCGTTGCGTGCCTCGTCGGCCGGCTCGGGCCGGCGCCGGCGGAGTTCGTCAGTCTGCCACAGCAGATCGATGAGTTCGGCCAGCCGGCGGTCGGTGCGGGCGCGGTCCCGTTCGGTGATGGCGCCCCCCGCGAGGGCCGCGGTCTTCAGCTCCCCGTCGAGCAGATCGGCGATGGCCCGCAGCTTGGTGAGAATGGTGCGGCGAGTGGCCTCCGTCGGGTGGGCCGTGAAGACCGGCCGGACCGCGAGCCCGGAGGCGACGGCCTGGATCTCGGCGACGTCGATGTCGCGCTCGGCGAGCAGCCGGCCGGCCCGTTCCAGCCAACCGCCGTCCCTGGCCCGGATCCGGCGCAGGTCCCGGGCCCGGTGGACCTGCTCCGCGAGGTTCGTCAGGTGGAAGTACAGGGAGAACACCTTGGCCAGCCGAGCCGCCGTCGTCAGGTCGACGCCGGCCAGGCAGCGTTCGGCCGCCGCCGGGTCGGACCGGCCGAGCGCCCGTACCCGCTCCACCAGCGCGAGCAGCGCCTCGCCGTGCTGGCGGGCAAGGGTCTGCCCGAGCAGGGTGCCGAGCCGGCGGACATCGGCGCGCAGGGCCGGGTCGAGGGTGATCTGATCGTGGCTCATTGCCACAATTATGAGCCCTGCAAGGTTCCCGCCATGACCCCGCGGAGGAAGTACCGACCGAGCAGAATATAGACGCCAACCGTTGGAATGCAGGCCAGGAGCGCGCCGGCCATGGCTTCGTTGAACGGCACCGACTGGCCGCCGGTGATGTTGTTCAGCGCGATGGTGATGGGCCAGGCCCCGGAGCCGCTCATCACCGCGCCGAAGAGGAAATCGTTCCAGACGGCGGTGAACTGCCAGATGATCGCGACGGCGAACGCCGGTTTGGCCAGGGGCATCGCGACGTCGAAGAAGGTCTGGAGCAGACCGGCGCCGTCGACCTGGGAGGACTCGATCAGGGACGCGGGGAGACTCGCGAAGAAGTTGCGGAAGATCAGCGTCGTGATCGGCAGGCCGTAGATGATGTGGACCAGAACCAGACCGCGCAGCCCCCCGGTGGGGTCGTTGGCCCCGCGCAGGCCCGCCGCGGTCATGGTCCGCACCAGCGGGATCAGGACGGCCTGGTAGGGCACGAAGATTCCGAAGAGGACCAGGGGGAAGACGATATTGGCCCCGGGGAAGCGCCACTTGGCGAGGACGAAGCCGTTGGCGGAGCCCAGGATCGCGGAGATGATGCTCGCCGGAACGGCGAGGATGAGGCTGTTCTTGAACCCGCCGCTCAGGGTCGGGATGACGGCCCGGAAGCTGTCGATGGACAGCGACGTCGGCAGTTCCCACATCCTGGTGGCCGCGACGTCCACCGGGTCCTTCAGCGCCGTGATGATCAGCAGGTAGACGGGCATCAGGAAGAAACAGGCCAGTCCGTACAGGGCCACGTACCGGATCATCGTCATCGGGAGCCGGAACCGGGGCGCCTTCGCTTCCTCCCGGGGCTTCGCGCGCAGCATGGCCGTTCCCGAGCCGGGCGAGGTCGGGTAGGGCCCCGGGGCGAGCGGCGGCGTCGGGCGGGTGGTCGGATGGTCCGGCCTTGTCATGTGCGCTCCGAACGTACGGCGAACCAGATGTATGGCCCGATGACCAAAACGACTCCGAACAGCAGGAGCGTCGCGATCGTCGCTCCGCGGTTGTAGAACCCACCGTCGAAGGTGGTGAACCACATGTACAGGGACGGTGTGTCGATCTTGACGTTTCGTTGATCAATCGCGTACATCAGATCGAAGGTCTTCAGGGAGACGTGCACCAGGATCAGGACGATGCTCAACCCCACCGGACGGATGGTCGGCCTGGTCACGTACCAGAACACCTGCCGTTCCGACGCGCCGTCCAAGCGGGCGGCCTCGCGCAGGCTGTCTGGAACGCCGCGCATTCCCGCGAGGAACATGGTCATGACATACCCGGCCAGGGTCCAGCCGGCCGGCAGCGCCATCGCCGCTACGGCCCAGCCGGAGGTGGACTTGTGCCAGTCGCTGCGGAGAAACTCCAACCCCAGATTCGCGAACAGCTGGTTGAGGCCGGTGGTGTTCTCCCCGGTGCCGTTGTCGAGCAACCACCGCCAGACGATCGCCGTCGCGATGAACGAGATGGCCATCGGGAGCAGGAAGACGCTCCGCATGATGTTCTCGCCCCGCACGCCGGGCTCCAGCAGCACCGCCATGATGAAGCCGAGGCCCATCGAGCCGATGACGAAGACCAACGTGAAGATCGCGATGTTGCGAACATCGATCATCCACCGCTCGTCGTTCCACAGCGCGGTGTAGTTCTGCAGCCAGACGAAGTCGTACTTCGGCGTCAGGCCGCGC
This sequence comes from Dactylosporangium sp., assembly GCA_013041765.1. Classification (GTDB taxonomy): domain Bacteria; phylum Actinomycetota; class Actinomycetes; order Mycobacteriales; family Micromonosporaceae; genus JABDRL01. The sequence continues at coordinate 5,975 of JABDRL010000266.1, forward strand.
CAGCTGGTGAAGGACACCCGGACGTTCCACCCGAGGAAGCCGTAGACGAAGACTCCCAGCAGCAGCAGCGACGGCGAGATCAGCAGGAGTCCCGGGCCCCACTGCCGATACCGGCCCCAGCGGTTGTCGCGCTGCCGACGCGGAGGCGGCTGCTTGGTCGGGGGCGGGCCGGCCGCCGGACCGGGGGGAGCGGCGGCCTGACGCCCTGTTGACAGGTAGGTCGTCACTTCGTCTCCCGGTACCTGGTGGCGACGGTTTCGGCGAACTTCACCGCGTCGCCGTCTTGCAGAAACAGCACGAGCGCTGTATCGATTTCAGCCCCCCAGGCGTTGTTCGCGACGACACCGTGGGCCAGGGAACCGACGATCCTGGTGTCCGGATTTCGCCATTCCTGGAGATCCCAGGCTAAATAGTCCAGGTATGGAGTGGGATCTGCATCGGTGCGTGCGGGAATTGAGCCTTTAAGGGGATTGAAGAGATTCTGTCCCTCGGTCGATCCACATTCGATGAGCCACGTCTTGGTTATCTCCGGGTGCCGCGAACCGGTCGGCAGGGTGAAGGTGTCCGACAGGAAGTCGAAGACGCCATCGGTGCCGGGCGAGGCGGCGACGTCGAAGTCCTGGCGCCACCCCAGCTTCTTGGTGATGGCGAAGTAGGTGTAGGCCCAGTCGCCCATGACCGCGTACGTGGCCGTCGCGTCGATGATCCGATCAAGCTGGGGCTGCCAGTCGGAGGCCGCCGACGTGATGTCGGTGAACTCCAGCACCATCTGGAACGTGTTCAGCGCGCTGGTGACCTCCGGGGAACGCCAGCTCATCCGGCCGTCCCAGAGCCCCTCGTACTGGTCCGGACCGAGTTCACCCAGCAGCACCGCCTCAAGAAGGTGCTTCTGGGTCCACTCCGGGCCGAGCGCCAGGGGCGTCTTGCCCTGTGCCTTGATCGACGGAGCCTGCTGCAGGAACTCGTTCCAGGACCGGGGCGGGCTGTCGATGCCCAGGGACCGCAGGGTCTTGGGGGAGTACCAGGTCAGGTTGGCCCGGTGGATGTTGACGGGGACCGCGTAGATCCCGCCGTCGATGGTGAGGTAGTCCAGCAGGCCCTGCGGGAACGTGGCGTGCCAGCCCTGCTCCTGATAGAGCTGGGTGAGATCCTGCACCTTCCCCGAGCGGACATCGTCCTGCAACTCCAGCCCGGCGTGCCGCTGGTATGAGTCCGGTGGGTCGTTGGCCAGGAGTCGACTGGCGAGAATCGCCTTGGCATTGGAACCAGCACCGCCGGAAACCGCGGCATTAACGAAATCCACATCCGGGTTGTTTTTCGTGAAATGCTCAATCATCGCTTCGAGCCCATCGCCCTCACCCGGGCCGGTCCACCATGAATAGACCTCAAACCGCTGCGCGTTGGCGTCGCCCTGCCCAGGCAAATAGAGGGGAAGGGCAAAGAGAGCGGCAATAAGCACGAGTGCAACGAATAGGCCTCGCCCTTGCCACATACGGCCTCCTTCGAGGATCAGGGCAAGGCGCTGAGCTCTGGCCGGTGTCCCTGACGATCATCATTTACGCGATGAGAATCTATACCGAAATCTTGCGCGATAGCCATCACGCGATTGTCGAGGTGCGGCTAGCACCTTACGGTGGCCTTTCCGGTCCTGCGACCAGCCCGGGACCCGACAAGGAGCTGACCGGAAGCGGGGTGAGAGCGCAGCGGTAGGCTGGCGGAAATCGTCCCGTCACCCGTTTCGCGGGGACCTGCTGTCGAGATCTGTCTGAGGATGTCCCATGAAGCTCGCCGGCCTGCTGAGCGCTGTCTCGGCCGATCCAGCGCTGGCCCGGGTACGGGCGCTGGCCAAGGCCCCGACCGGGCACCAGGTTGACATCACCGCACCCGCCGCCCTGCGGCCGTTTCTGATCGGGCTACTGGCCGCGGACGCGCCCGCGCGGGCGTCCGGCGGCATGGTCCTGGCCGTGACCGCGACCAGCCGCGAGGCCGAGGACCTCGCGGAGGCCCTGACCTGCCTCGGCGATCCGGGCGCCGTCGCCGTCTACCCCTCCTGGGAGACCCTGCCCCATGAGCGGCTGTCGCCCCGGTCGGACACGGTGGGACGGCGCCTGGCCGTGCTGCGGCGTCTGGCGCATCCGCCGGCGCACGGCCCGGGGCTCCGGGTGGTGATCGCTCCCGTCCGGTCGGTGCTCCAACCGCAGTTGCGTGGCCTCGGCGACCTGGAGCCGATCGAGCTGGCCGTTGGGGCGGACATCGCGCTCAGCGCCTTGGTCGAGCGGCTGGCCGCGCTCGCGTACACCCGGGTCGACCTGGTGACCAAGCGGGGTGAGTTCGCCGTGCGGGGCGGCATCCTGGACGTGTTCCCGCCGACCGACGAGCACCCCCTGCGGATCGAGTTCTGGGGCGACGAGGTTGAGGAGATCCGGAGCTTCTCCGTCGCCGACCAGCGCACGCTTGAACCCGCCAAGCGGCTGTGGGCCCCGCCGTGCCGGGAACTGCTGCTGACCGATGAGGTCCGGGCGCGGGCGGCGGCCCTGTCGACGGACCACCCGCAGCTGGCGGAGATGCTCGACAAGCTGGCCGCCGGTATTCCCGTTGAGGGCATGGAGTCACTGTCCCCGGCCCTGCTCGCCGACGCGGCCGGGTCGCCGGAGAGCGACGGCACCCCGGGGGGCGTCCTGGAGCTCCTGCTGCACTGCCTGCCCCGGGACACCACCATCGTGCTCTGCGACCCGGAGCGCATCCGGACGAGGGCCCACGACCTGGTCCGCACGAGCGCGGAGTTTCTGGAGGCCAGCTGGGCCGCGGCGGCCGTCGGCGGCAAGGCCCCCATCGACCTGGACGCGGCGTCCTTCCGGTCGCTGGCAGAGGTCCGCGGCGTCGCCG
>JABDRL010000268.1 GCA_013041765.1 Dactylosporangium sp.
GTTGCAGAGCTTCGCTGGTCAGCCCGTCGTGGTCCGCAGCCGGGCCTTGAGCGTGTCCAGTTCAGACCGGAGCACGTCGGGCAGCCGGTCGCCGAACTTCTCGAACCATTCGACGATCTGGGGCACCTCGCTGGCCCACTCGTCGACGTCCACCTTCAACGCCTCGACCAGATCGTCCTTGCTGACGGCGAGCCCGGTGGTGTCGAGTGCGTCGATGGTCGGCAGGTTGCCGATCGGGGTATCGATCGCGTCCGCCGTGCCTTCGACCCGCTCGATGATCCACTTCAGAACCCGGGAGTTTTCCCCGAACCCGGGCCAGATGAAGTGGCCATCACCGTCCTTGCGGAACCAGTTGACGTAGAAGATCTTGGGAAGGTTGGCTTCGACGGAGCCGTCGACCGGCCCGTCGCCCATCTCGACCCAGTGCCGGAAGTAGTCACCCGCGTGGTAACCGATGAACGGCAGCATCGCCATCGGATCCCGGCGGATGACCCCGACCTTGCCAACCGCCGCTGCGGTCGTCTCGCTGGAGGTGGTCGCCCCGAGGAAGACCCCGTGGTTCCAGTCGCGGGCCTCGGTCACCAGCGGCACCGTGGTGCCGCGACGACCGCCGAAGAGAATCGCGGAGATCGGCACGCCGTCCGGGTTGTCGTACTCCGACGCCAGGATCGGGCACTGCTTGGCCGGAGTGGTGAAGCGGGAGTTCGGGTGGCTGGAGAGTTCCCCGCCGTCCGGGGTCCAGTCGCGGCCCTTCCAGTCGGTCAGGTGAGCCGGAGCGGCGCCCATGCCCTCCCACCAGACATCGCCCTCATCGGTCTTCGCGACGTTGGTGAAGATGGAGTTGCCCTGCTCCAGCGTGCGCATCGCGTTGGGGTTGGTCTTCCAGTCCGTCCCGGGAGCCACGCCGAAGAGGCCGTACTCCGGGTTGACGGCGTAGAGCCGCCCGTCGGGACCGAACCGCATCCAGGCGATGTCGTCACCGATCATCTCGGCCTTCCAGCCGGGTATGGTCGGCTCGACCATCGCGAGGTTGGTCTTGCCACACGCCGACGGGAACGCCGCGGCGACGTAGTGAACCTTGTTCTCCGGGCTGGTCAGCTTGAGGATGAGCATGTGCTCGGCCAGCCAGCCCTCGTCCCGGGCGATGACGCTGGCGATCCGCAGCGAGTAGCACTTCTTGCCCAGCAGGGAGTTGCCACCGTAGCCAGAGCCGAAGCTCCAGATCTCCCGGGTCTCCGGGAAGTGGGAGATGTACTTCTCGGTGTTGCACGGCCAGGGGACATCCTGCTGGCCGGGCTCTAACGGGGCACCGACCGAGTGCAGGCAGGCGACGTAGTCGGCGTCGGTGCCCATGCGCTCCAGAACCTGCGCGCCCATCCGGGTCATGATCTTCATGGAGATCGCGACGTAGGCACTGTCGGTGAGTTCGATGCCGTACATCGGCGTGGTCGCGTCCAGCGAACCCATGCAGAACGGCAGCACGTACATGGTGCGACCACGCATACAGCCCTCGTAGAGGCCGGTCATGGTGGTCTTCATCTCGGCGGGTGCGCGCCAGTTGTTGGTCGGGCCGACGTCGGCCTGATCGGTCGCGCAGATGAAGGTGCGCTCCTCGACCCGGGCGACGTCGCCGGGGTCGGTACGACACCAGACCGAGTTCGGCTTGGACTCATCGTTGAGCCGCTCGAGCGTGCCGCCGTCGACCAGAAGGTCGACCAGCCGCGCCCACTCGGCCTCGGATCCGTCGCACCAGACAACGCGCTCGGGTTTGGTGAGATCTGCGACATCGCGAACCCAGGCGAGCAGACGGGCATGCCTGGTCGGGGGCTGCTCAAGCCCTGGGATCAAAGCCGGAGCGGACATGGGCTACTCCTCATTGGTCGACGTTGGCCTCCGGGCCGATACACCGCCCCGCCGCGCCCGTCGTCGCGCGCGTTGTGCGGCATTCCCGAGAACACGTTCAGCCTATGCTGCCATCCGAGAGGCCAGGCACTCACACTGTCCGTGAACATGAACTCAATTTCAAGAGTCTTCCTACTATTTACAGAGTACGCGACCTGCGGCAATCACGTCAGCACCACCCGGAGGCATCTACGTATCAAGATCGACTTGCACCGTCCCGTACGGTGAATTCGTGCGCCTACTGCGGATCCTGCCCGAACGGTGGCAGAGCCTCTTCAAGGAACTCACATCGTTCGCAATCATTGGCGTGATCAACACCGCCGTTGACTTCATCATCCTCAACGCGCTGCTCTGGATGGGCCCGCTCAAGGCCAAGGTCATCGCCACGGTCGTAGCGACCAGCATGTCGTACGTCATGAACCGCTACTGGACCTTCGCCAAGCGGGAGCGCACCAGCGCGCACAAGGAGTACGCGCTGTTCTTCGCGCTGAACCTCGTCGGCATGGCGATTCAGCTGGCGGTGCTCGGTGGCGCGAAGTACGGCCTCGGGTTCTCGGAAAACGGGGATCTGGGCGACCGGATCGCGTTCAACGTCGCCAACGCCCTCGGCACCATCATCGCCATGGTGTTCCGGTTCTGGTCCTACCGCACGTTCGTCTTTCGGGCCGCACCGGTTGTGGCGACACCGACCGCCAGCGCGGTAGCCCCGGACGAGGGCACGGCCTTGGTGCCGGGGCCCAGGACAGCGGCCAGCACCGCGACGACGGACGACGAGTTCGCCGAACTCACCACCCACCTGGAATTCGACGAACCAGCGCTGGAGGACGCCAGCGCTACTCCGAGTCACGCACCTCGCGAATGATCGCGTCTCGGTCGGCGTCGTCGAAGGCGTGCTGGTCGCGGTCGTCCTCGACCAGCTCGTACAGCACACTCTGAATCTTCTCGACCCCGGGAATGTCGACGAGCACGATCTGGCCGCGCTCACCGGCGGACTCGATGGTCAGCGTGCCGCAGCCGAGGATCCGGTCGGCCAGGCTGTGGCCGAAGGAAACATCGTTGACCCGGCTGAGCGGGATGTCCCGGCCGGTCCGGGAGAGCACGCCGATCCGGGTGATCACCCGTTCGTTGGTGAACACGTAGTGCGTCGTGCGCCATTGCAGCCAGGGCCAGAACGACAGCACCCCGGCGGCTCCGAGGCCGACTCCGGTGAGTACGAGCGCGATCAGCTCGTTGAAGTCCGCCAGGAAGATCCAGCTCGCGACGATGCCACCAACGGCGACCAGCAACCAGAACACTGGCAGGATCAGCACCTTCCAGTGTGGATGCAGATGCCGTACCACCTGCTCATCGCTGGTAAGGACTGTCTGAGGAAAACCCATCCGAACCTCCCCGGGAACCGCTGGGTCGAACATGCGCGACATCACCGACAGCGAGCACCCTATGCCCACCGGCCGTATCGCTGATCATCAGTCGGCCCTCGCCGTCGACCCCTTCGGCGATTCCGTCGAGGGTGTCTCCACCCGGCAGCAGCACCCGGACGCTGGCGCCGAGCGTCGCGCAGCACTCCGCATACATCTGGCGCAGCCCGCTGCGGTCCGGGTCCCCGCCGCACGCGCGCCAGCGGGTGTACCAACCGGCCAGATCCCGCAGCACGGCCCGCAACACCGTCGACCGGTCGAGGTCGGTCGCGCCCTCCAGGACGAGGGAGGTGGCCATCGGCTGGGGAAGCTCGGGCCGCCGCAAGGTCGTGTTGAGTCCGAGGCCGACGACGACGGCCGAGGGCGGCCCCGGCTCGCCGTCAGGCCCGCAGACCACGAGTTCCGCCAGGATCCCGCCACACTTGCGGTCACCGATCATCACGTCGTTGGGCCACTTCAGCACGGCCTCGACACCCGTCACCCGGCGCACGGCGTGCACGACGGCCACCCCGGTCAGCAGGGGCAGCCAGCCGAAGCGATCGGCCGCGCCGGCCGGCCAGCCCCGGGTCGGAAGCCCCGGGCGCAGCAGCACGCTGACGGCAAGGCCGGCTCTCGGCGGCGACTGCCAGGCCCTCCCGAGCCGTCCCCTGCCGGAGACCTGCTCCTCGGCGACGAGGACGTGGCCCTCCGGCACGCCGGTCCGACCGGCGGCGGCGAGATCCGCATTCGTGGACTCCGTCCGCCCGACCACCCGAAGCGCGGTCCAGACCCCACCGGGGACCACCAGCGCGCGTTGGAGTTCGGCCTCGACCAGTGGTGGTCGATCACAATCGGAACGGGCAACGATCGTCACGGGTCCAGCCTAGGGCTCGTCCCTGGAGTCTGGGGGTCGAGGTTCCCCGCGGCACGGGCAAACGACGTCCCCTAGTCCTCGGCGTACGGCAGGGGCTCCGGTTCCCCGATCCATTCGGTCAGGTCGGCCATGTACGCGTTCCACTCCCGGAAGTCCGCTTCGAGGACGGCGTAGGTCTCGTCCATCTCCTCGAAGAACAGTCGCGCCTCATACCCCTCGACGGCGGCGAACAGGGCATCGCCAAGGCTCTGCCCGGTACGCGCGGCGATCCGGGCCAGTTTGGCCTCGATCTCTGGGGACACGGGTACCGTCGGTTCGGCCATATGGTGACCTTACCGTTTCGCGAAATTCGCCCCTCTTACAGCTTGTATTCCACCCATCGGCGAGTCGGTATATACCCCTAGAAAACGCCCGAATGTTGTCTCGAACGGAGGATGCCCGGCGATCGGGCGGGAGCACCGGCTAATCGTCCTCACCGCGCCGCCAGCGGGCGACCAGCAGCAGCAGAAGCAGCGCTCCGAGGCCGACGAGTCCCGCCCCCGCCAGCACGTAGGGCAGCGACCGGAACGTCTTGAACACCGGATGCGGGGTCGGAGACTCGCTGGGAGCCTCGATCAGCTCAACGATGGTGACGGTGTAATCCTCGACATCCCGGCGGATGTCCACCGTCAGGGGCAGCAGCAGCGGCACGTTGCCGGCGGCGGGCTCGACCCTCGCCATGGTCACGACCTGGATGGTGTCCGCGAGCCCCGTCGCCGGATGGGTGATCGTGCATTGGGTCTCCGCGAGAAAGCTCAGCGGCGACACCAGGCTTGCCTCCAGGATGTCCCCGGTGGGGGAAAGGACCACCCGGCCAGCCGACCCGTCCACGCAGCGGACCTCGACGACCCCGGGAGAATCCAGGTTGGTTGGAGGTCCGTCGACCCGCAGCGTGATCCGCAGGCGGGTCGCCTGGATGAACTGCCAGTTCACGGCGCACACCACCGCGGGCGCTCCGGGACGCAGGGTCACCACCAGGGGACCCGGGACCCGCTCACCGTCCTGGTCCGGTGCCATGGCCGCCAGTTGCCGCGGCTCGCTGTCGGTGCAGTCGAACGTCGCAAGCCGCCACCCGCCGCGCTCGGTGACCCGGGGCGCGATCGGGGTGATGAGATACGCCCCCGCGGCGAGGGATCCCAGCCCCTCGCCCCCGGCATCGACGGCTCGCCCGGGAACGGCTGTGGTGGCTCCGGCCGACCACCCGGTGCCCGGCCCATCGACGGCGGCCACCGAGAACGCGGCACTGGCCCGACCGCCCATCGTGGCCAGTCTCAGGCCGAGGCCGGCCGGCGGGAGCACCACCCGCAGCACACACTCGACGGTGGCACCCGCCGTGACCGGCACGGTGATCGTGAAGTTCCTCGGGGATAGCGGGGCTCCCGCGCACTCCGCCCCGTCCAGGCGCCAGTCCTCTCCCCCGCCCTCGGCCGGCGGAGGGGTGATGGTCACGGTGTAGGTCCCCGGCCCGGGCGCGGCCAGATCGGCGCCGGTGGCCACCGCCGCTCCCCCGTCGCCGGCGGGTGCCGCCGCCAGCGACCACGATCCCCCGGCCCCGGCAACGGCGATGCCCATCCTGCCGCCGCCGCCCTCGCTGAAGACCTGGAGACTCAGCCCCCGCCGCATCGCCGGGGGGTCAAAGGCGTAGGTGCAGGTCGTGGTCTCCCCGGCGCCCAGCCGCACCTCGGCGGTGCCGGCGGCGAGGTTGACGGCGGTGCTGCCGGAGGGAACGCCGCCCGGCCTGGCCGCGGCGCAGGAC
>JABDRL010000277.1 GCA_013041765.1 Dactylosporangium sp.
GGCGTTACCTGACGGTCTTCGCCGCTGGTCTGGGCTTGGAGCTGGCCGCCGTTCGGCGCGTTCCGGACCCCGCGGTGGCGCCGGCCGCCTTCGTCGCGGCCTTCGGGGCCTTGGGGGTCTTCGGGGCCTTCGTCGACGTGCCGGCCGCCGGGGTCGCGGCCCTCGGGGCCTTGGGGGTCTTCGAGGTCTTCGTCGACGTGCCGGCCGCCGGGGTCGCGGCCCTCGTCGTGGCCGCCCGGCCCGACCGGGTCGCCGCCGGGGTCGCCTTGGGGGTCTTCGGAGCGGCCTTCGTGGCTTTTGCGGTCTTTGCGGCTTTCGTCGACGTGCCGGCCGCCGGGGTCGCCGCCCTCGTCGTGGCCGCCCGGCCCGACCGGGTCGCCGCCGGGGTCGCCTTGGGGGTCTTCGGAGCGGCCTTGACCGGGGTGGCCCGCGTGGCCGCGACCGGCGTCGCGCCGGCCTTCGGCCGAGCCGTTTTCCGGGCCGCCGGTCTTGGGCGCTTGCCGGCGGCGACCATGGCGCGAAATCCGGTCCCCGCGCGGAAGGCCGGAACGGCGGTCTTCTTCACCTTGACTGGTTCGCCGGTACGCGGGTTTCTGGCCATTCGTGCGGCCCGAATCCGTTTTTCGAAAACACCAAATCCGGTGACCGCGACCTTGTCGCCCCGGGTAACCGCAATCTGGATCTCCGCAAGTACCGCGTCGAGAGCCGCTGCCGCCTGTTTCCTGTCACCGAGACGGACAGCGAGCGCCTCAATGAGCTCGGCTTTGTTCACGATGTTCCTCCCGATCCGCGTTGTTCCTGGACTCACTCAGGTCAACCTACTGGGCAACCCGCACCTACCAGTGCCAGGATACAAATCTGGAACGGGAAACAAACCCGTTGTGCCACAACGGATTCCATTTGGACACGGCCGCCGGACTCGAAGAACGTCTTGCGGCCGTTCCCGAGCAACGCCACCGGGGTGAAACCGCGAAGACGACGCCCCGCGACATTGGAGCTTTGCCCACAATACCTGTGCGGTGTTTGGGCAAAGCCCCGTCGCCCAGAACCACGGTCGTGGTCCCGTTCCGTCCGCTCGACAGTTCACCGACCGGCCGCTAGCGAATCGCTGGCGTCCAGGACGGACGACGCTGCTCGAACGCCACGATCGCAGGTTCCTGCCGCAGGGTCAGAGCGATGTCGTCCAGCCCCTCCAGCAACCTCCACCTGGTGAAATCGTCCAGGACGAAGTCCCACCGGTGTCCGGCCGCCGTGACCGTCCGGACCCGCAGGTCGACGGTGACGGCCAGCTCCGGGTCCCGCTCCGCCGCTTCCCAGAGAATCTCGATCGCCGATGCGTCAAGCTCAACGGGCAGCAACCCGTCCTTCAACGCGTTACCCCGGAAGATATCCCCGAACCGCGGGGCGAGGACGGCCTTGAAACCCCAGTCGCGCAGCGCCCAGACGGCATGCTCCCGGGACGAGCCAGTGCCGAACTCCGGACCGGCGACAAGAATTGACGCCCCCGCGTACCGGGACTGGTTCAACACGAAATCCGGATCCGCCCGCCAGCTGGAAAACAGCCCATCGGCGAAGCCGGTACGGGTTACCCGCTTGAGATACACCGCGGGAATGATTTGATCTGTGTCGACGTTAGACCGTCGTAATGGGACAGCTGTGCCGGTGTGGACAGTAAATTTTTCCATTGTCGGGGGTCCTTCTAGTTCAGATCGGCGGGTGCGGTCAGGCGGCCGGTGACGGCCGTTGCCGCCGCGACGGACGGCGATACCAGATGGGTCCTTCCGCCGGGGCCCTGACGGCCCTCGAAGTTGCGATTGGAGGTTGATGCCGACCGTTGTCCAGGCTGGAGGATGTCGGGATTCATGCCGAGACACATCGAGCATCCGGCGAAGCGCCACTCCGCACCGGCGGCGCTGAACACCTCGTGGAGGCCCTCGCGCTCCGCCTCGGCCCGGACCGCCGCCGACCCCGGCACGACGAGCATCCGGACCCCGTCGGCCACCTTCCGCCCGCGCAGCACGCCCGCGGCGGACCGCAGATCCTCGATCCGCCCGTTCGTGCAGGATCCAAGGAACACGACGTCGACCGGGACGTCTCGCAGTGCCGTGCCGGGGGTGAGGGCCATGTATTCCAGCGCCCGGCGCGCCGCCGTGGCCTCGGCCGGGTCGGTGAAGTCCGACGGCTCGGGAATCGCGGCGGACAGCGGAATGCCCTGCCCGGGATTCGTACCCCAGGTGACGAACGGCGTCACGGTCCCGGCGTCCAGGGTGACCTCGGTGTCGAACTCCGCGCCGGCGTCCGTGCGCAGCGTCCGCCAGTAGTCGAGGGCACGTTCCCAGGCGGCGCCCCTCGGCGCGTGCTGCCGGCCTTCCAGGTAGGCGAAGGTCACGTCGTCCGGGGCGACGATTCCGGCCTTGGCCCCCCACTCGATCGACATGTTGGCGATGGTCATGCGCCCTTCCATCGACAGGCGCTCGATGGCCGGGCCCCGGTACTCGACGATGTGCTTGCGGCCTCCGCCGGTACCGACCTGGGCGATCAGGGTCAGGATCAGGTCCTTGGCCGTCGCCCCCTCGGCCAGCTCGCCGGTCACGGTCACCGCCATGGTCTTCGGGGTGTGCTGGGGCAGCGTCTGAGTCGCCAGAACGTGCTCGACCTCGCTGGTGCCGATGCCGAAGGCCAGCGCACCGAACGCACCGTGGGTCGCGGTGTGCGAGTCGCCGCAGACGATGGTCATGCCCGGCTGGGTGACGCCCGCCTGCGGACCGATGACGTGCACGATGCCCTGCTGCGCGTCGCCGAGCGAGTGCAGCCGCACCCCGAACTCGGCGCAGTTGCGGCGCAGCGTCTCGATCTGTGTCCGGGAGACGGGATCCAGGATCGCCACGAGGCTATCGGTCGGGGTGTTGTGGTCCTCCGTGGCCAGGGTCAGGTCAGGCCGGCGAATCTTTCGGCCGGCCGCCCGTAGCCCGTCGAACGCCTGCGGGCTCGTCACCTCGTGCAGCAGATGCAGATCGATGTACAGCAGATCGGGCTCGCCCTCCGCTGAGCGCACGACATGCGCATCCCAGAGTTTCTGGGACAACGTTCGTTGTGGTTCTTCTCCCACCATCTGGACATCCTAAAGTTTGGGAGGTATGTTTCGGCTTGTGAGACACAGTATCAGCGGAGTCGGCGTTCTCGACAAGGCGGTGGTCATCCTCGCGGCCTGCGTTGACGGCGCGAGTCTCGCGGAACTCGTCGATCGCACCCAGCTGCCCCGGGCGACGGCGCACCGGCTGGCCCAGGCGCTGGAGACGCACCGGATGCTCGTGCGGGACACCCACGGTCGCTGGCGTCCCGGCCCACGCCTCGGGGAGCTGGCCAACGTCGCCCCCGATGTGCTGCTGACCGCCGCGGATCCGGTACTGACCGCGCTGCGCGACACCACCGGGGAGAGCGCCCAGCTGTACCTGCGCCGAGCGGACGAGCGGGTGTGTGTCGCCGCGGCGGAACGCGCCAGCGGCCTGCGCGACACCGTTCCCGTCGGCTCCGTGCTACCGATGAGCGCGGGATCCGCCGCCCAGATCCTGCTGGCGTGGGAACCCCCGGAAGCGGTCATGCCGCTGCTGCCCCGCTGCAAGTTCACCGGCAGGGCGCTCGCCGAGGTTCGGCGCAGCGGCTGGGCGCAGAGCGTCGCCGAGCGGGAGGTCGGTGTCGCCAGCGTTTCCGCGCCCGTCCGCGACCGCACCGGCAGGGTCCACGCCGCCATCAGCGTCTCCGGGCCCATCGAGCGGCTGGGGCGCCGCCCCGGCGACCGGCACGCGATCGCCGTCGTGCGGGCCGGGCAACGCTTGTCCGGACTGTGACTCGACTCTGTAACATCTCTCGCCATTGACGTAACAGAAGTGTTGGCGCTTTCATCCCCTCAATACCCTGGCGGAGCTGCGTATCTTCACCGGATTGGCGCCGGAACGCACCGCTTCGCATGATCTGCTTTGGGCCCAACGGCTACTCACGTTTCCGGCTGGCTCCATTCACGATGTTGTCGGCGATCCTCACGTACCCCGTCCCGGGATGTCCGGATCCACATCGCCCCCACACCCACCACGGCGGTCCCGGTGCCAGCCGTACCGGTGGCATCTCACGTTGACGAGGCCTGGATGAAGAAGCGAAGGTGGCCGATCGGTGCGAAGTTCATCGCACTGCTGCTGACACCAATCATTTCGCTGGTCACGCTGTGGGTTTTCGCGACGAGCATGGCCCTCGACTCCGCCCGGAATCTTCTGGCGGCTCAGACAAACTATGACAAAGTGAGCAAACCAGCCGGGGCGCTGGTCACCGAACTCCAGAACGAGCGACGCCTGTCGCTGGTCCTGCTCGGCACCCCCGCCAGCGAGCCCAAGGCCCTGACGTGGCAGCGGGCGAACACCGATACCGTGGTCACCGCGTTCCGGCGGCACACCGCCAGCGAGGATCTGCGCGAGGTGGAGACCCCAGCGACCCGGGCCCGCATCGATGAAACGCTCCAGGGCCTCGACCAGCTCCTGACCATCAGGCAGACCATCGACCAGCGCCAGATCGACCGCACCGCTGCCTTCCGCATGTACACGTCGATCATCGACAGCGGGTTCCACCTGACCCTCGCTCTGCCGAACATCGCCGAGAGCGATATCACCAGGGACAGCAGGACCATCATCACGCTCAGCCGGGCCCGCGAGATACTCAGCCAGGAGGACGCCTACCTCAGCGGCATCGCGTCCGCCGGCCGGTTCAACGGATCCGAGCCGGGGCAGGTCGCCGCGCTGATCGGCGCGCACCGGTTCCTCCTCGACGACTCCATCGTGGAACTACCCGACCGTGACCGGCAGGCGTTCGAGGAGGTCCTCGCCGGGGAAGCGGTCACCCGGCTGCGGGCGCTGGAGGACAAGCTCCTCACCGAAGCCCGCCCCGGCGCGCCCCTGCCCATTGACATCACCACCTGGCAAAGCACCTACGACACGGTCTCCTCCCAGCTGCACGCCCTGGAGTACCAGGCTGGTCAGGCGATCCTCAGCCGCAGCCGCCCGGTCGGGGTCAGCATCATGGTCCGCCTCGGGCTGGCCGGCGTCCTCGGACTCCTCGCCATCGTGGCGTCCATCGTCGTCTCCATCCGGATCTGGCGCTCGCTGATCCGGCGCCTGACCACTCTCGAACTCACCGCCCACCGGCTCGCGGTCGAGCGGCTGCCCTCGGTCGTGCTCCGGCTCCGGCAGGGACAGCACGTCGACGTCACGGTGGAGGCGCCCCCGCTCGATTTCGGGGTCGACGAGATCGGCCAGGTGGGGCAGGCCTTCAGCGCCGTCCAGCGCACCGCCATCGAGTCGGCCATCAACGAGGCACAGCTCCGGTCGGGCATCAACAAGGTCTTCCTCAACATCGCGCGGCGCAGCCAGACGCTGCTGCATCGGCAACTCTCGCTGCTCGACGGCATGGAGCGCCGCACGATCGATCCGGCGAAGCTCCAGGAGCTGTTCCAGCTGGACCACCTCGCGACGCGGATGCGGCGCCACGCCGAGGACCTGGTCATTCTCGCCGGTTCCGCGCCGGCCAGAGGCTGGCGCACGCCCGTTGCCCTCATCGACGTGCTCCGCGGCGCCATCTCGGAGGTCGAGGAGTACGCCCGGATCACGCTCCAGATGGTGCCGGAGATCGCGCTGGCCGGCCCGGTGGTCGCCGACATCACCCACCTGCTGTCGGAGCTTCTGGAGAACGCCTCGGCGTTCTCCCCTCCGGACACCTCGGTCATCGTGAGTGGGCAGGTCGTCCCCCATGGCCTGGCCATCGACATCGAGGACCGGGGTCTCGGGATGCCGGCGGAGGCGATCAACGACGCCAACGAGCGACTGGCCCACCCGCCGGAATTCGACCCCGCCAACAGCGCCCGGCTGGGGCTCTTCGTCGTCGCCACGCTCGCGGCACGACACAACGTCATTGTGAACCTCCGCCGGTCGCCGTACGGGGGCATCACCGCCGTGGTGCTCCTCTCCCCGGACCTGCTGGTGGACACCCCGCAGCAGCAGGCCCTGCCGCCGGGGCAGCCGACGGACGCCACCGTGGAACTCACCCGGATCGACGGCCTGGCCGGGCCTCGGCCGACCGCACCGGACAACGGCCGGGGTCCGGCGGCGGAGACCACCCATCTGGGCTGGGGATGCCTCGACCTGGCCCGCCGACCGGCCGACCCGCCGACGCCGCCGGCCGTGGTCGAGGGCGCCGTGGTCTCCTCGGCCCCGGCGGTCGAGGTCCCCCGGAGGCCGGCAACGACCGCGGCCGACGACCCGGAGTGCGCCGCCGTGGTGCTCCCGGGCCCGCCGTCAACGACGATCGGCGACGGTCCGGTCGGCGTTTCCGAGGCGGTCTGGCAGCGCCCGGAACCGACCGAGCTGACGCCGGAACCGGCCGAGCTGACTTCCGACGGGCTGCCGCTCCGCCGCCGCCAGACCCACCTCGCACCCCAGCTCCGCGACGACGCTCCGGCCCCGGGGCGGCCGGTCATCCCGGTACCGGGAGCCGCGGCCCAGGTCTTCCCCGGTGGGAACCGGCCCGCGTCACAAGATCTGCCGTCACCTCGATCCCCCGAGGAGACCCGCGCGATGATGTCGGCGTTGCAGGCCGGCACGCAACGCGGCCGGCAGCACGCGATCGACCTCGCGCAGACCGCGCACGCGGGACTGGCGCCGGAACCGCAGCCCGCCGCCGATGATGACGTCAGCGAGGCCGCGCCGGTTCCCGATGAGCACGAACGGAGGCAGGCATGACGAGCCGCACGGGTCAGTTGAGCTGGCTACTTGATGACCTCGCCAAACGAGTTCCGACGATCCAGCAGGCGGTCGTGCTGTCGGCCGACGGCCTGCTCCTTGGAGCAACGGATGGCCTGGGCAGAGAGGACGCGGACCATCTATCGGCGCTGGCCGCGGGCTTCGCCAGCCTGTCGCGTGGGGCCGGCCGGCATTTTCACGCCGGTTCGGTACGGCAGACCATCGTCGAGATGGACACGGCGTTCCTGTTCGTCACGGCGGCCGGCCGGGGAGCCTGCCTCGCCGTGCTCGCCGACGCGTCATCCGACATCGGGGTCATCGCCTACGAGATGGCCATGCTGGTGACCAGGGTCGGCCCGTATCTGTCAACGCCAGCGCGGCCAACAGTGGATGCCCATGGCACCCACCCCTGACATCATGGCGTCGAGTGACGACCCGCTGTGGCTCGATTCGGCGGCCGGTCCCATCGTTCGTCCGTACGCGGTGACACGCGGGCGGCCCCGGGCGGATGCGCCCGAACTCGACATGCTGGCCTTCGTCACGGCGCTGCCCGGCGCCAACGCCACGTCCGCGGCGCTCCTGCCGGAGCACCGGGCGATCCTCACCCGATCGTGGGAGCCGATCGCGGTCGCGGAACTTGCCTCCCACCTTGACCTGGCGCTCGGTGTTGTCCGGCTCCTCCTCGGCGATCTCGTCGATGGGGGCTTCGTGTCAATCCAAGACCCGGCTTCAGTCGCCAACCGCCCCGACAGCCACGTTCTCAAGGCAGTGATCAATGGACTTCGTACAATCTAGCCACATATCAGGCAAGAAACCGCCGACCGCGCTCAAAATTCTTGTGGCTGGTGGCTTTGGCGTCGGAAAGACGACGCTCGTCGGTGCGATCAGTGAAATTCTGCCGCTACAGACCGAGGAGCCGCTCACCGTCGCCAGCATCGGGGTCGACGACCTCATCGGCATCGAGCAGAAGAGCACCACCACGGTCGCGATGGACTTCGGACGGATCACTCTGGCCGAGGACCTGGTCGTCTACCTGTTCGGCACGCCTGGCCAGGACCGGTTCTGGTTCCTCTGGGACGAGTTGGCGCTCGGCGCGCTCGGCGCGGTCGTCCTCGCCGACACCCGGCGTCTTCAGGACTCCTTCGCCTCCATCGACTACTTCGAACGGCGCAGCACTCCGTTTCTCGTCGCGGTCAACTGTTTCGACGGCTCGCAGCAGTACAGCCCGGACGCGGTCCGCCGAGCCCTCGACCTCGAGCGGGACGTCCCCATCCTGCTGTGTGACGCCCGGAACCGGGATTCGGTCAAGAAGACCCTCATCGGGCTCGTTGAGCACGTGCTGGCCGCCCGGCGGTTCGGGGCCGACCCTGCGGTCAGGCGGTAAACCAGGAAGCCCGCGCCACCGAAGTGGTGCGGGCTTCATCACGCTGGTAGCCCCGATGGGATTCGAACCCACGCTACCGCCTTGAGAGGGCGGCGTCCTAGGCCACTAGACGACGGGGCCGAGACTTCCAGTGCCAGTCAATTCACCGACATCCACAGTCAACGCCATCGATCATACCAGCGGGACATCAAATATCGGCCGCTGGGGTACCAGGACTCGAACCTAGACTAACGGAACCAGAATCCGTTGGGCTGCCAATTACCCCATACCCCATTGGTGCTTGCCGCACCGGAGGAGGACTTTACCCGAGTCGAGCTTCGGCACCAAATCCAAATCACCCGGAACCCGTCCTGGCGAGCCAAACGTACCCCGTCAGACCAGCGCCGCCGCCCGGTTCACCAGCGAGCCGATGCCCTCGATGGCCACCGTGACCGTCTCCCCCTCCGCCAGCGGTCCGATCCCTCCCGGGGTGCCCGTCAGCACCACGTCACCGGGCAACAGGGTCATCACGTGCGAGATGTACGAGATCAGGGTCGGCACGTTGAACACCATGTCCTTGGTCCGGCCCAGCTGCCGCGTCTCCTCCCCGACCGAGCAGCGAACCTCCACGTCGGACGGATCGAACCCGGCCACGATCCAGGGCCCGAGCGGACAGAACGAGTCGAAGCCCTTGGCCCGGGTCCACTGGCCGTCCACCTGCTGGAGGTCCCGGGCCGTCACATCGTTGGCACACGTGTACCCGAAGATGGACCGGGCGGCTCCGGCCTGGTCGACCCGTCGTGCCCCTGGCGGGCCGATGACCACGGCGAGTTCTGCCTCGTGGTCGACCTGCTTGGCCTGGGGCGGAATTCTGATCACATCGGCCGGACCGATGACCGAGGTCGAAGGCTTGAGAAACAGCAGCGGCTCGGCGGGGGGCGTCCCGCCCATCTCGGCGGCGTGCTCGGCGTAGTTCCTCCCGACACACACCACTTTGCTCGGCAGGATCGGAGACAGCAGGCGCACGTCGGCCAGCGCCCAGCGTTGACCGGTGAACCGCAGCTGGCCAAAGGGATGGCCCTCCACGGCCGCCACGGTCTGCCCGGCGGCACCGGCTCCGGGCTCGCCCTCGACAACGCCGAACGACATTCCAGTTTCGTGGACAAAGCGCGCGATCCGCATGGAGTCAACCTAGCCGACGTCCCCGGACGGGATCCGGCGGCGGGCGAGGGGAACGACGCGACACCAGCTTTTCCCAGGTCCCCGCGTTCCTCGGCGCTGGACGCTACCGTCGATGCTCATGGACCACCGCAGCCCCGCCGCCGTTGACGACGCCGCGGACCGGACGCCCCTGGCACCGCCCCGAGCCATCGCCCCGACCGCTCTCGGCCGGAGCGGGCGATGGCGGCTCGCGGACCTCGCGACCTGGCTACCGGTGCTGGCGGTCGCGGCCTGGGCCGGAGCCAGGGCGTTCGGCCTCGAAGGGGGGACCCGTCCGGTGCAGCTCATGGCGTTCACGCCCTACGTGGCCCTGGCCGCACTCGTGCCGCTCGCCGTGGCGCTCCTGCGACGCCGGTGGCTGGCCGCCGGCATCGCGATCCTCGCGACGGCGACGCTGGCCATCGGGGTCCTGCCCCGCTCGATCCCGGGTGCCACCGGGTTCGACCCCGCACCCGACGGACCAACGCTGCGCGTGATGACCAGCAATGTCTTTGCCGGCAAGGCGGACGCCGAAGCGCTTGTCGGGCTCATCCGACGCCACCAGGTCGACGTCCTGGCCGTCCAGGAACTCACCGCGGAGGGGCAGCGTGCCCTGGCCGGTGCCGGCCTGGACACGCTGCTGCCGAATCAGATGGTCCGCCCGGGGCTGGGAGCCGCCGGCACCGGCGTCTACACCCGGTTGACCATCCGCCGGGGCTCGCCCCGCCCGCTGGCCGCGTCCGGTTTCGTCCAGACAACCGTGACCGTCGCCGTTCCGGGGGCGCCCGACATCGAGGTCGAGTCGACGCACCCGTGCGCGCCCTACGCGGCGGGGAAGGGCACCATCTGGCGGTCGGATCTCAGCCAGCAGCCCGCCGCGACACCGGACGGACCGCTGCGGGTGCTGCTCGGGGACTTCAACGCCACCCTTGACCACGCCCTGCTGCGCGAACTCATCGCGACCGGCTACCACGACGCCGCAGCGGTCGCCGGCAAGGGCCTGGTGCCGACCTGGCCCAACGACGGGCAGCTGATCCCGGGCGTCACGCTCGACCACGTGCTGGCCGATCGCCGGATCGGGGTGCGCGACGTCACGATCGCCGATGTCCCCGGCAGCGACCACCGTGCGGTCTTCGCCGAACTGGTCCTTCCCTCCATCCTCGCCGATGCCCGGGGAAACAGCGGGTAGCGCCGGGAAACCGTGCCCCTAACGGGGGGACAGGCCATAGCTGAGGGCGTCGACCAGGGCGTGCCAGCTGGCTTCCACGACGTTCTCGTGGACGCCCACCGTCGTCCAGTCCCGTCCCCCGTTGACGGTCTTGACCAGCACCCGGGTCACCGCGCCCGTGCCGTGGCTGCCCTCCAGGATCCGCACCTTGTAGTCGGCCAGCTCGAACGTCTTCAGCTCGGGGTAGTGACTGCTCAGTGCCAGCCGCAGGGCCTCGTCGAGGGCGTTGATGGGACCGTTGCCCTCGGCCGTCGCGATGACGCGCTCGCCCCGGACCCGGACCTTCACCGTGGCCTCCGACATGACCCGCGCGTCCTCCCGGTGCTCGACCGACACCCGGTAGGAGTCCAGCGTGAACGGCATCGCCAGGCCCTCGTCGGCCAACTCTCCGCGGACGAGCAGCTCGAACGACGCGTCGGCCGCCTCGAACGACCAGCCGGACGCTTCCAGGGCCTTGACCCGCTCGGTGACCTTCGCCAGAGTGTCCGGTCGACCGGCCAGGTCCAGCCCCAGTTCCCGGGACTTCAGCTCGATGCTGGCGCGACCGGCCATCTCCGTGACCAGGATGCGCATGTCATTGCCGACGGTCTCCGGCTCGATGTGGTTGTACAGCAGCGGGTCGACCTTGATCGCGCTCGCGTGCAGCCCGGCCTTGTGCGCGAACGCCGCGGCCCCGGCGTAGGCCTGGTGGGTGTCCGGGGCGACGTTGGCGATCTCGGCGATCGCGTGGGAGACCCGGACCATCTGCCCGAGGCATTCCGGGTCGATCACCCGCAGACCCAGTTTGAGCTGAAGGTTGCCGACGACGGCGAACAGGTCGGCGTTGCCCGGCCGTTCCCCGTAGCCGTTGGCGGTGCACTGGAAGTGCGGCACACCCGCCTCGACGGCCGCGATGGTGTTGGCGACCGCGCAGGAGGTGTCGTTCTGGCAGTGGATGCCCAGGCGCGCGACCGCCTCGGCCGGGGTGATGCCGAGGAGTTGGGCAAGCCGGTCCTGGACCGCCCCGACGGTCCGGGTGATCTTCGAGGGCAGCATGCCGCCGTTGGTGTCGCACATGACGGCGGCCTCCGCGCCGGCTTCCAGGGCCGCGGCGGCCACCCGCACGGGGTACTCCGGGTCGAAGGCGTACCCGTCGAAGAAATGCTCGCAGTCGAGGAAGACCCGGCGGTCCTTCGCCACCAGATACGCGACGGTCTCCCGGACCATCGCCAGGTTCTCGGCGAGCGTGGTCCGCAGGGCCCGCTCGACGTGCCGGACGTCGGACTTCGCCACCAGGGTCACGACCGGGGCCTCGGCGTCGAGCAACGCGCGGACCTGCGGATCTGCCTCGACCGCCAGACCGGCCTTGCGGGTGGCCCCGAAGGCCGCGAGCACCGCGTGCTTCAGGTCGAGTTCCTGGCGGGCCCGGCGGAAGAACTCCGTGTCCTTGGGCATCGCGCCCGGCCAGCCGCCCTCGATGAACCCGACGCCGAACTCGTCCAGCAGTCGGGCGACGGCCAGCTTGTCGACCACCGAGTAGGTGATCCCCTCACGCTGGGCCCCGTCACGCAGCGTCGTGTCGTACACCTGCATGGGACCTTCTCCTTACACAACAAAAAGACCCCTCGCGGATGCGAGAGGTCTGCGCGCTCAGCGAATCGGCGACTAGGCCGGCTGCGCGCGCCAGGGGCTAATAATGAGCGAACTCACATCCGTAGTGTGCCAGTCTTCGGCTTTCGGTGTGGGCCGCTCCCATCATGTGGGCACCGGTTTGGGTGACGACCCACGCGACAAACCTCACATTCTCGGGACAGGGCTTCGCAACACGCGTGGAGGGCGGCAATAATTTGGAACGGTTCCAAAAAATGATCCCGAGGAGGTTTCGTGCTCACCGTCGGAAACCAGTTCCCCGAATATGCGCTGACCGCATGCGTGTCGATGGACGCGGGTCGGGCCTTCGAATCCCTTTCGCACAAGTCCCACGAAGGCAGCTGGCGGGTCGTGTTCTTCTGGCCCAAGGACTTCACCTTCGTCTGCCCGACGGAAATCGCGGAATTCGGACGGCTCACCGGGGAGTTCGCCGACCGCGATGCCCAGGTGCTCGGCGTATCCGTCGATTCGGAATACGTGCACTACGCCTGGCGAAAGGACCACCCCGACCTGCGGGACCTGCCGTTCCCCATGCTCTCGGACATCAAGCGTGAGCTGTCGGCCGCCGCGGGAGTGCTCGGGCCCGACGGGGTCTCCCAGCGGGCGACGTTCATCGTCGACCCGGACAACGAGGTCCAGTTCGCCATGGTCACGGCCGGCTCGGTCGGCCGGAACGTCGGCGAGGTCCTGCGGGTCCTCGACGCCCTCCAGACCGACGAACTCTGCCCGTGCAACTGGAAGGCCGGAGAAGCCACCATCGACGCCGACAAGCTGCTCGCGGAGGTTTGAGCATGGGGCTGAACACCATCCGCGAGGCGCTGCCCGGCTACGCCCGCGACACCAAGCTGAACCTGGGTACGGTCATCGCCAACTCCGCCCTTCCCGAGCAGCAGGGCTGGGGCACCGCGTTGGCCTGCGCCGTCGCGGCACGCAACCCCACCGTCCTGCGGGCCATCGCCGAGGAGGCCGTCGGCCGGCTCAAGCCCGAGGCCATCGAGGCGGCCAAGGGCGCGGCCTCGGTCATGGCGATGAACAACGTGTACTACCGGGCCAAGCACCTCATCGGCGACCAGGCCTACGCCACCCTGCCGGCCCGACTGCGCATGCAGCTCATCGGCAACCCCGGCGTGGACACCATCGACTTCGAGTTGTGGTGCCTGGCGGTGTCGGCGATCGGGGGCTGTGGCAGCTGCCTGGAATCCCACGAGCGGACCCTGCGGACCGCTGGGGTGTCCCGGGAGGTCATCCACGACGCGCTCCGGATCGCCTCGGTCGTCAATGCCGCGGCGGTGACCCTGGCCGCCGAGGAGGGCCTGCGGTCGGGGTAGACCGGCCGCGACGGCACAAGGGCGGCGTGGCCCGTGCCGTTACCGAGGAGGGGCTCGCGGCGGATCACCACCGTCGCGGGCCTCTCCCCCGGTCCGGAGCGGCGCCGGGCCGATCAGGCCACGGTCCGCACCCAGCCGTGGGTGTCGGCGATCCGGCCTCGCTGGATGTCCACCAGGGTCGTTCGCAGGTGTTCGGTCACCGCGCCACAGGCGCCGTCGCCGATCGTGAACTCTCCGTCGGCGCACCGGACCGATCCGATCGGGGTGATGACCGCGGCGGTCCCGCAGGCGAACACCTCCCGCAGCCGTCCGCTGGCGGCGTCCTCGCGCCACTCGGCGAAGCCGTAGTCCCGCTCGACGACCTGATGGCCGAACTCCCTGGCCAGGGTGATCACCGAGTCCCGGGTGATCCCCGGAAGGATCGTGCCGGTCAGGGACGGGGTCACCAGGGTTCCGTCGTCGTAGACGAAGAACACGTTCATGCCGCCGAGTTCCTCGACGTGGCCCCTGCCCGCGGCATCGAGGAAGACCACCTGGTCGCAGCCATGCTCGATCGCCTCGGCCTGCGCCGACAGGCTCGCGGCGTAGTTGCCCCCGCACTTGGCCTCGCCGGTTCCCCCGAGAGCCGCCCTGGTGTATTCCTCGGACACCCAGACCGTCACCGGACGCACCCCGCCCTTGAAGTAGGGCCCGACCGGCGAGGCGATCACCAGGTAGAGGTACTCCAGCGACGGCCGGACCCCGAGGAACACCTCGCTGGCGTACATGAACGGCCGCAGGTACAGGCTGCCCTCGGGGTCATCGGGCACCCAGGCCCGGTCCATCGTGATCAGGTGCCGCAGGGATTCGAGGAACAGCCGCTCCGGGAGCTGGGCCATGGCCATGCGGTGCGCCGAGGAACGAAAGCGCCGGGCGTTGGCCTCCGGCCGGAACAGGGCGATGCCACCGTCGGCGGTCCGGTAGGCCTTCATCCCCTCGAAGATCTCCTGGGCGTAGTGCAGCGTGGCCGTCGCCGGGTCCATGGCGATCGGCGCCCGCGCCTCGATCCGCGCGTCGTACCAGCCCTTGCCCTCGCTGTAACGCACGGTCGCCATGTGGTCCGTAAAGATCTTCCCGAATCCGGGATTCGCGACCAGCGCCGCCCGCTCGGCTACGGACACCGGCGCCGGATTCGGACGAATCTCGAAGTCGAGAATTTCGCCGCCAAACATGCGGATGCCTCCATCGCTGTGGTCGTGGCGTGGCCGCACCGTACGACGGCCGAATCGAAGCGCCGGGGCATCCGCTATGGGACGCCTGGGTGCAACTTACCTGACTGGTCAGGCCGCCACGGCCGCGGCGAGCCGGTCGCCGACGGCATCGGTGCGCACGGATGCGTCCGCCGTCCGGGACGTCAGTTCCGCGGCCACGGCGGCGTTGATCCGCCCAGCGACCGCCGAGTAACCGAGATGGTCGGCCAGCAGCCCCGCCGACAGCACGGCGGCGACCGGATCGGCGAGCCCCTGGCCAGCGATGTCCGGGGCGGACCCGTGCACGGGCTCGAACATCGACGGGTACTCCCGGCCCGGATTGATGCTGCCGCTGGCGGCGAGGCCGATGCCCCCGGTCACGGCGGCGGCGACGTCGGTGATGATGTCGCCGAAGAGGTTGTCGGTCACGACGACATCGAACCGCTGCGGCTGGGTCACCATGAACATTGCGGCGGCGTCGATGTGCAGGTACTCGGTGGCGACCATCGGGTACTCGGCCGAGGTCTCCGCGAAGGTCCGCGCCCACAGGCCCCCGGCGTGGGTCAGCACGTTGGTCTTGTGGACCAGCGTCACCTTGCGGCGTTCCCGGCGGGCGGCCCGGTCGAAGGCGTTCCGGATGACCCGCTCGACCCCGTAGCGGGTGTTCAGGCTCTCCTCCGTGGCCACCTCGGCCGCCGTGCCCTCGTGCAGGTTGCCTCCGGCCCCGGCGTAGAGCCCTTCCGTGCCCTCCCGCACGACCACGAAATCGATCTCACCGGGCTTCGCGTTGGCGAGCGTGCTGGTGGTTCCCGGCCACAGCCGCGAGGGGCGGAGGTTGACGTACTGGTCGAAGGAGAAGCGCAGCTTCAGCAGCAGCCCCCGCTCCAGCACCCCCGGCGGAACGGTCGGGTCGCCGACCGCGCCCAGCAGAATGGCGTCGTGCTGGCTCAGTTCGGCCAGCACGCTCTCGGGGAGCACCTCACCGGTGCGGTGGTACCGGGCCGCCCCCAGGTCGTACTCGGTGGACTCGATGCCGGGTAGCACCGCGTCCAGGACCTTCCTCGCCTGAGCGACCACTTCTGGCCCGATGCCGTCGCCTGCCACAACCGCGATGCGCGTCACTGTCGATGCCCTTCCCTGAAGATGTCGAGAACACGTTAGGCCATCGTCCTACTCTCCGATACGACGCTCCCAACAAATGAGAATCAGGTCATTCCGGGGGGTGCGTCCCGGGACCGGCGCCCGCACGCAAGGGGGGAGGCCGGTGCCGGCCACCGACCTCCCCCACCCGTTCTGCGGCCTACTCGGCCGACAGGTCGACCGTGCTCCACGCGGTGGCACCGATGGCCTCGGCCGCTCGGGCGAGCGCCTCCGCGGACACGGGGCTGTCGACCGTCAGCGTCATCAGGGCCTCTCCCCCGACCTCGCGCCGCGACACCTGCATCGAAGCGATGTTGACGCCGGAGGTGCCGAGAATCGAGCCGACGGCGCCGACGATGCCCGGACGGTCGGAGTACCGGAAGAACACCAGGACCCCGTCGGCGGCGAGATCAAGATCGTAGCCGTCGAGCTCGGTCAGCTTCGCCGTCTCCCGCGGGCTGGAGACGAACGTGCCGGCCACCGACACGACCCGGCCGCTGGGCTTCGCCCCGCGGACGACCACGAGCGTGTCGTACGCCCCGCCCTCCGGCGAGGTCGTCAGGCCGACCTCCAGTCCCCGGTCGGCGGCGAGCAGCGGCGCGTTGACGTAGGTGACCTGCTCCTCGACGACGTGGGCGAACAGTCCCTTCGTTGCGGCGAGGCGCAGCACCGACACGTCGTTGGCGACGACCTCGCCCCGTACCTCGACGGTGACCGACGCGGCGATGCCCCCGGCCAGGGCCGTGAAGACGCGGCCGAGCTTCTCCGCCAGTGGCAGCAGCGGCCGGACGTCCTCCGCGACGACGCCCCCGGTCTGCACGTTGACGGCGTCCGGGACGAACTCGCCCTGAAGCGCCAGCTTGACGCTGCGGGCGACGGCCAGGCCGGCCTTGTCCTGCGCCTCCGCCGTCGATGCCCCGAGGTGCGGGGTGACGATGACCTTGTCCAGGCCGAACAGCGGCGACTCGGTGCACGGCTCCTTGGCGAACACGTCGACGCCCGCGCCGGCCACCCGACCGTCGGCGATCGCGTCGGCCAGGGCCTGCTCGTCCACGAGGCCACCACGAGCGGCGTTGATGACCCGGACCCCGGGCTTGGCCTGGGCCAGTTCCTTGGCCCCGATCAGCCCGATCGTCTCCGGCGTCTTCGGCAGGTGGATCGAGATGAAGTCGCTCTCCCGCAGCAGCTCGTCCAGACCGACGAGGCGAACCCCCAGCGCGGCGGCTCTGGCCGGCTGAATGTAGGGGTCGTAGGCGATCAGCCGCACGCCGAAGGCCGCCATCCGCTGGGCGAACAGCACGCCGATCCGGCCGAGCCCGACGATGCCGACGGTCTTGCCGCAGATCTCGACGCCGGTGTACTTCGACCGCTTCCACTGGCCGGCCTTGAGCGAGGCGTTGGCGCTGGCCGTGTTCCGGGCCACCGCCAGCAGCAGGGTGACCGCCTGCTCCGCCGCCGAGACGATGTTGGAGGTGGGGGCGTTGACCACCATGACGCCGCGGGCCGTGGCCGCGGACACCTCGACGTTGTCCAGCCCGACACCCGCCCTGGCCGCGACCTTCAGCTTCGGCGCCGCGGCGATGGCCTCGGCGTTGATCCGGGTCGCGCTGCGCACGATCACGGCTTCGGCATCGGCGAGTGCCGAGAGCAGGGCGGCGCGGTCGGTCCCGTCGACGTGCCGGACGTCGAAGTCGTCGGCGAGCACCTCAAGCGCGGACGGCGCGAGTTCCTCGGCGATCAGCACCACCGGTCGGTCTGCTGTCAGGGTCATACGGTCCTCGACCTCCGGTCGATCCTCGAATGCTGGTTTATCCCCACAAAACACCCACCGGCCTGGCGGTACCGGGGGAGTGCTGGTGACACGCGGCCATCACACAACCAAACGGCGCGTGGTCATCGGGTGCCCAAATGGTAGGCCCGTCGACACTGCGGTCACTCGCTGGGACGGCGTGAGTGCGCTCACAGCAGGTACCCCGTTCGCTGTCGTGCCACCAGGCGAACGGGGTCCGTCCGGCGAGCCGGAAGGACCCCGTTGATGCCCAGGTGACCAGCGGAATCAGGCCGTCTCAGTGATCGGACGGTCGACCCAGCTCATCATGGAGCGCAGCTTGCGCCCGGTCTCCTCGATGGGGTGACCGGCGCCCTGGTCCCGGAACTTGGTGAAGTTCGGCCGGCCGGCGTCGTCCTCACCGATCCATTCCCTGGCGAACTCGCCACTCTGGATTTCCGACAGGATGCGACGCATCTCGTCCTTGGCCCGCGCATCGACGATCCGCGGACCGCGGGTGTAGTCGCCGTACTCCGCGGTGTCGGAGACGCTGTAGCGCATCCGGGCGATACCGCCCTCGTACATGAGGTCGACGATGAGCTTGAGTTCGTGCAGGCACTCGAAATAGGCGATCTCCGGGGCGTATCCGGCCTCGGTCAGCACCTCGAAGCCGGTCTGCACCAGCGCCGAGGCCCCGCCGCAGAGCACAGCCTGCTCGCCGAAGAGATCGGTCTCCGTCTCCTCCTTGAACGTCGTGCGGATCGCCCCGGCCCGGGTGCCGCCGATGGCCTTGGCATAAGCCAGCGCCAGCGCCAGCGCCTGGCCGGAGGCGTCCTGCTCGATGGCGACGAGCACCGGGACGCCCTTGCCCTCGACGAACTGCCGGCGCACCAGGTGACCCGGCCCCTTGGGGGCGACCATCGCGACGTCGACGTCGGCCGGCGGGGTGATCAGGCCGTACCGGATGTTCAGGCCGTGCCCGAAGAACAGGGCCTTACCGGCGGTGAGGTTGGGCGCGACCTCCTCGGCATAGAGCGTGCGCTGCACGGTGTCCGGGGCCAGAATCATGATCACGTCGGCCTCGGAGGCCGCCTCGGCCGGGGTCACGACGCGCAGCCCCTGCTCGGCGGCCTTCGGCCGGCTCTTCGATCCATCCGGCAGGCCGACCCTGACGTCGATGCCGGAATCGCGCAGGGACAGCGCGTGGGCGTGGCCCTGGCTGCCGTACCCCAGCACCGCGACCTTCCGGTTGGCGAGCACCGCAAGGTCGGCGTCGGCGTCGTAGTACACCTCGACGGACATGGGAACCTTCTCCTGTCTTGAGTTCCTGGACGGTTTGCGTTTATGATGCCGCGCGCAGCGTCGACCCGTTGGTGATCGAGCGGGAACCCCGCCCGAGGGCGACCACGCCGGACTGCACCATCTCCCGGATCCCGAACGGCTCCAGGTCACGCAGGAGCGCCGAGGTCTTCTCGGGATCGCCCGTGGCCTCGATCGTCAACGCGTCCGGCGCGACGTCAATGACCCGGGCCCGGAACATCGCGCAGGTCTCCAGCACCGCCGACCGCGCGGCCCGGTCGGCGCGGACCTTGACCAGCAGCAGCTCGCGCTGGACCGACGCCGCCGGGTCGAGTTCCACGATCTTCAGAATGTTCACCAGCTTGTTCAGCTGCTTGGTCACCTGCTCCAGGGGCGAGGCGTCGGCGTCGAACACCAGCGTGATCCGCGAAAGGTCCGGGTGCTCGGCCTCGCCCACCGCCAGCGAGGTGATGTTGAACCCGCGGCGGGAGAAGAGACCGGCGACCCTGGCGAGGACCCCCGGCCGGTTCTCGACCAGGACCGACAGCGTGTGCTTGGTCATGAGCTGCATTCCCTCCTCATCGGCCAGTGATCAGACGTCGTCGGCGTCAAAAATCGGCCGAATGCCGCGAGCGAACATGATCTCATCGTTGCTGGTCCCGGCGGCGACCATCGGCCACACCATCGCGTCCTTTCCCACAACGAAATCGATCACGACCGGCCGGTCGTTGATCCGCATCGCGGCTTCGATGGTCGCATCAAGATCGTCCGAGGTCTCACACCGGAGTCCGACGCACCCGAGGGCCTCGGCCAGCTTGACGAAATCCGGAATGCGGTGCTTGTGGGTACCGAGGTCCGTATTCGAGTAGCGCTCGCCATAGAACAGCGTCTGCCACTGACGGACCATGCCCAGGTTACCGTTGTTGATCACGGCGACCTTGACCGGGATGCCCTCCAATGCGCAGGTGGCCAGCTCCTGGCTGGTCATCTGGAAGCAACCGTCCCCGTCGATGACCCAGACCACGGCGTCCGGACGGCCCACCTTGGCGCCCATCCCCGCGGGGACGCCGTAGCCCATCGTGCCCAGCCCCCCGGAGTTCAGCCAGGTCCTCGGCCGCTCGTAGGAGATGAACTGGGACGCCCACATCTGGTGCTGGCCCACCCCGGCGACGTAGATCGCCTCGGGACCGGCCAGCTGGCCGATGCGCTGGATCACCCGCTGCGGAGCGAGGGTGCCGTCCGGTGGCTCCTCCCACCCCAGCGGGCACCGCCGCCGCAGCTCGTCCAGCTGCGCCCACCAGGCCGCCAGCCGCCCGCCCCGGCCGGCCTCCGCGTTGTTGCCCACGCCCCGGCCGGCGGCGTGCTCGGCGACGATCGAGGTGATCAGCTCATCGATGACATGCCGGACATCGCCGACGATCGGCACGTCGACTGCCCGGTTTTTGCCAATTTCAGCGGGGTCGACATCCGCGTGCACCACTTTCGCGTTGGGGGCGAACGAGGCCAGCTGACCGGTCACCCGATCGTCGAACCGGGTGCCGAGGGCAATCAGGAGATCGGCCTTCTGGAAGGAGTACACCGCGGAGACCGTCCCGTGCATGCCGGGCATGCCCAGGTGCTGCGGGTGCGAGTCGGGGAACGCGCCCCGCGCCATCAGGGTGGTGACGACGGGAATGCCGGTCAGTTCCGCGAGGGCCCGCAGGGAGTCCGCGGCATCCGCCTTGATGATCCCGCCGCCGACGTAGAACACCGGCTGCTTGGCCCGCACGATCATGCGGGCGGCCTCTCGGGTCTGCTTGCCGTGCGGGTGCAGCGTCGGCCGGTACCCCGGCAGGTCGAGCGTCGGCGGCCAGCTGAAGGTGGTCTGCCCGGCCAGAAGGTCCTTCGGCAGGTCGACCAGGACCGGTCCCGGGCGACCGGTCGCGGCGAGATGGAACGCCTCCGCCAGGATCCGGGGGATGTCCTCCCCCCGCTGCACCAGGAAATTGTGTTTGGTGACCGGCAGGGTAATGCCGCAGATGTCCGCTTCCTGGAAGGCGTCGGTGCCGATCAGTGGCCGGGCGACCTGGCCGGTGATCGCCACGATCGGCACGGAGTCCATATAGGCGTCGGCGATGGCGGTCACCAGGTTCGTGGCTCCCGGCCCCGAGGTGGCCATGCACACCCCGACCCGACCGGTGGCCTGCGCGTACCCGGTGGCCGCGTGTCCAGCCCCCTGCTCGTGGCGGACCAGGATGTGGCGCAGCTTCTTGGAGTCGAACAGCGGATCGTAGGCTGGCAGGATCGTGCCGCCGGGGATCCCGAAGATCACATCCACGTCAAGGGATTCCAGAGAACGAATGAGACAGCTGGCACCGGTCATCTGCTCGCTGACCGGCCTGCCCTGAGCGGCAGCCTGCGCCACCGCGAGCGGAGACGGCCCCTGGGGCGCGCCGGAGGCGGCGCCACCCCCGGACAGCGGCTCAGCGACGGCGCCACCCGCCGGCGACGTGCCGGAGGCGGCAGCGCCGGTGGAGGCTCGGTGGGCGAGGACTTCGGGTGTTGGTCTCGTCATCGCGGTTTCTGCCTTCGTACTCGGTCCGGGTGACTTCGGGCTTGATCTTCATGGGTCCGGGGGCGCGTGCCAGGGCAACAAAAAACCCCGCGTGCGAGGCACGGGGGTTAGCGCGTTGTCGAACAGACCAACGCGCTAGGTGAGGAGTACTCGGTGAGCCCTAGTCGACAACATACGGGTCACTTTGACGCATCAGACCACCCGAGTCAAATGAGCGGGTGGCGCAGTGGCATCCTCAACCGTATGCCCGAACTTCGGTCGAGAACCTCCACGCATGGCCGCAATAT
The DNA here is from genome assembly GCA_013041765.1 of Dactylosporangium sp. Classification (GTDB taxonomy): domain Bacteria; phylum Actinomycetota; class Actinomycetes; order Mycobacteriales; family Micromonosporaceae; genus JABDRL01. The sequence continues at coordinate 21,805 of JABDRL010000277.1, forward strand.
GGCTGGTGCCCGCGCGCTGTGGCGAGCGACTGGCATGACCGACACCGACTTCGGCAAGCCCATCGTCGCCGTCGCCAACAGCTTCACCCAGTTCGTCCCGGGACACGTTCACCTGAAAGAGATGGGGTCCCTGGTCGGTGGGGCTGTCGAGGCCGCGGGGGGCGTTGCCAAGGAATTCAACACCATCGCGGTCGACGACGGTATCGCCATGGGCCACGGCGGCATGCTCTATTCCCTACCCAGCCGGGAACTGATCGCCGACTCCGTCGAGTACATGGTCAACGCCCACTGCGCCGACGCCCTGGTCTGCATCTCCAACTGCGACAAGATCACGCCGGGCATGTTGCTGGCCGCGATGCGGCTGAACATTCCAACGGTGTTCGTCACCGGGGGGCCCATGGAGGCGGGCAAGACCGCCGCGGTCGAGGGCATCGTCCATTCCAAAATCGACCTGATCGACACGATGATCGCCTCGGCCAACGACGCGGTCACCGGCGACCAGCTCGACACCATCGAACGTGCGGCCTGCCCCACCTGCGGGTCCTGCTCCGGCATGTTCACGGCCAACTCCATGAACTGCCTGGCGGAGGCCATCGGGCTCGCCCTGCCGGGCAACGGCTCGACCCTGGCCACCCACACCGCCCGCCGCGCCCTGTTCACCGAGTCCGGCCGGCTCATCGTCGACCTGGCCCGGCGCTACTACGACGCCGACGACGTCTCCGTGCTGCCCCGTTCGATCGTCACCCATGCGGCCTTCACCAACGCGATGGCCCTGGACGTCGCCATGGGCGGTTCGACCAACACCGTGCTGCACCTGCTCGCCATCGCCCGCGAGGCGGGGGTGGACTTCTCCGTCGCCGACATCGATGCGGTCTCCCGCCGGGTGCCGTGCATCTGCAAGGTCGCGCCCAACACCCCGGACTTCCACATGGAGGATGTGCACCGGGCCGGGGGGGTTCCCGCGATCCTCGGCGAGCTGAACCGCGCCGGGCTGCTCCACCGGGGCGTGCACGCCGTGCACGCCTCGACCCTGGACGCGTGGCTGGCGGCGTGGGACGTCCGGGCGACCTCCCCGGCGCCGGAGGCCATCGACCTGTTCTCCGCCGCCCCGGGCGGGGTGCGAACCGTCGAGCCCTTCTCGACCAGCAACCGCTGGAACTCGCTGGACACCGACGCCACGGCGGGCTGCGTGCGCAGCCTGGCCCAGGCCTACTCCGCCGACGGCGGCCTGGCCATCCTGACCGGCGATCTCGCCCCGGACGGCGCTGTCGTCAAGACCGCCGGGGTGCCCGCCGAGTGTCTGACCTTCCGCGGTCCGGCCCGGGTGTTCGAGTCCCAGGAGGACGCGGTCTCCGGGGTCCTCTCCGGCGCCGTCAAGCCCGGCGACGTTGTGGTCATTCGCTATGAGGGGCCCAAGGGCGGGCCGGGCATGCAGGAGATGCTCTACCCGACGGCGTTCCTCAAGGGCCGAGGACTGGGGCGGGCCTGCGCGCTCGTCACCGACGGGCGGTTCTCCGGCGGGACCTCGGGGCTGTCCATCGGGCACGTCTCCCCGGAGGCCGCCAGTGGCGGGGCGATCGCCCTGGTCGAGGACGGCGACCAGATCGACATCGACATCGCGGCCCGCTCGATCACGCTCGACGTCTGCCCCGAGGTTCTCACCACCCGCCGGATCGCCCAGAGCAAGCGCGACCGGCCGTACACGCCGGCCGATCGCGACCGGCCGATCTCGGCGGCGCTGCGGGCGTACGCGTCCATGGCGACCAGCGCCAGCGACGGCGCCTACCGGCGCGTGCCGGAGTAGGCGGGATCGGGGTCCTCGGGCACGGCATGCCCGGCGACGGCCTCCAGCAGGTTATCGACGTCGGCCTCGTCGTTGTACAGGTGGAAGGCGCACCGTAGCCTCCCGGCACGCCGGGAGGCCACCACGCCGGCCGCGGTGAGCCGGGCGACGGCGGCGTCGGTGATGTCGAGGGCGACGATGGCCGAGTCCCCCGGAGGCAGCCCGAGTCCGGCACGGAACCGGTTGGCCAGGGCGATGTTGTGTGCCCCGATCGCGCTCTCGCCGATCTCGGCGAGGAGTTCCAGGGCCGGGGCCTGACCGACCCAGGACGCCCACGCCGGGGAGAGATCCAGCCGCCGGGCGTCGGCGGCCAGGCGAAGCGGCGCGCCGTAGATCGACGTCCAGGGGTCCGCGCCGGCATACCACCCGGCGGTCCCGGGCGGGACGTCAGCCAGGGCTTCCTCGCTGCCGGCGAGGAAGGCGGTGCCGCGCGGGCCGAGGAGCCACTTGTATCCCCCGCCGGTCAGCAGGTCGACCCGGTCGACCGGCAGCGGCAGCCAGCCGGCGGACTGGGTGACATCCAGCAGCGTCCGGGCGCCGCAGGCCCGCGCGGCGCGGGTCAGTTCCGCCAGCGGGACCACGCGGCCGTCGCTGGACTGGGCCGAGGACACCGCGACCAGGTCCGTCGATTCGTCAACGGCGTCAACGAGCCGCTCCAGCGGCACCGAGCGCACGGTGAGCGCGCCCCGCTGCTGCGCCACGAGAAACGGGAAGAGCAGCGACGTGAACTCGCCGTCGGCGACCAGAACGGTTGCCCCGGGGCGCAGGCTCGCGGCGACCAGCCCGACGAAGTGGGAGACCTGCCCGGCCACGGCGACGCGCGCCGGGGGCACGCCGATCAGGCGGGCGAAGGCGTGCCGTGACCGGGTGACGGCCGCATCGATCGGTCCGATCGCCATCGTCCCGGTCGACCGGGCCCGTTCCAGTGCCAGCAGCGCCTCGGTGGCCGCTCGGGGCGGCAGGCCGTAGGTCGCGCTGTCGAGGTAGCCGCCGGTGGTGGAGAACAGCTCACGGACCGCCGGAAACGGAGATATCGACGTAGGCATGGACCGAGCATGCGAGCGAACAAGCTCAATATCAACTGCCAGATTTCTTGATGCGGTATCAATAGCATTGATACCTTGTCGCCGTGCTGGACCTGAATCGGCTCCGAGTCCTCAGCGCGGTCGCCCGGCACGGGTCGATGGTGGCGGCGGCCCGCGCGCTCGCCTACACCCAGCCAGCGGTCTCCCACCACATCGCCCGGCTCGAAGCCGAGACCGGCACGCCGCTGGTGGTCCGCCACGGCAGAGGGGTGCGGCTGACCGAGGCCGGCCGGCTGCTCACCACCCACGCCGACGCGGTGCTGGCCCGCCTCGCCGACGCGGAGGAGGACCTCGCGGCCCTGATCGGGCTGCGGGCCGGGCGGGTGCGGGTCGCGGCCTTCCCGACCGCCGCGGCGGCGATCCTGCCGGATGCGCTGCTGGCATTGCGGTCGAAGGCCCCGGGGGTCATCGCGAGCC
>JABDRL010000321.1 GCA_013041765.1 Dactylosporangium sp.
GGGCGGCATCGCCCGGTGCGGGGTCCCGGCCAGGGCGACGGTCGCGCCTCCGGCCCGGATCCGGTCGGCGATGTCCCGGGCGACCAGCCACTGCTGGACCGACCGGTCGACGAACGTGAACCGGTCCGCCCGGTCGGGTGTGAGCAGGGTGCCGGCGGCCAGCAGCCGGGCCGCCTCGGTGCGACCGGCCCGCCACCGGTCGCCCCGACCGGTCAACCGGGCGAGCAGGTCGGCGGCGGCGCCGAGCAGGTCGGCGTCCAGCGCGGTCTCGCCGGAGACCCACAGGCGCACCGCCAGCGCGGTCAGCACCCGCTGGAGCTGCGCGGTGGACAGGCCGGGCAGGAAGCCGCGCCAGGATCTGCCCAGTTCCGCCGCGAGCCATATGGTGATCATCTCCTCGTAGAGCCGGGCCAGCGTGACCCGCCCGGTCCCGGCGACCGCGGCCCGCAGCCGCTCGCCGTCGACGGTGGCGAGCCACCCCAGCGTGCGCGGGCTCCGGGCGCCGGTCAGAAGCCCCTCGACCCGCCGCAGCAGGGTGAAGTGTTCGTCGGCCGGTCCCGGGCCGAGCCGCTGGCGGAACAGCGCCAGGGCCTGCTGGTGGTTGAAGTCCTCGAGCGCCACCAGCCGCCGGTGCACCGGTGCCATATACGGGTCGACCAGGTTCGCGATGCCACCGATGAGGGACCGATCCCGGCTGACCAGCACGATCCGGCCATGCTCTGCCAGAATCCGGCCCCACTCATCCCAGCGGATGCGCACACCTGACCGGCCGGCCGCCGCCACGAGGTCGTCCAGCCCGTCGCACAGCAACGCCAGTCGCCCCTCCCGCAGCAGATACCGGATCTCGAGAAGGTTGATCCGGCGCTCCCCGCCGCGGGAGAGCTGCACCGCGATCAGCTCGTCCGGCCGGGCCGCGAGGGCCGCGTCGAGCCGCTGGAGATCGACCAGGATCGGCACCGCCGGATCCCGGTCGGCGTGCATCCGCCGCGCCAACTCCCGGAGCAGGCAGGTCTTCCCCTGCCCCGGTGCGCCGACCACCCCGACCGCCACGCCTCGCGGCTTGGCGAACCACTCCCGTACCCGGCCGAGCAGATCGGGCAGGGGATCGCCGCGCGGCTGCGCATCCGGATCGGCGTCGGGTTCCCGGTACCGTTGCGGCACATAGTGCCCCGACTGCACGGTCGCGTCGCGCTCCAGCTCCGCGGCCTGCCGCCGCGCGTACCGCGCCAACTCGTCGCCGAGTTGGAAGGCGGGAAAACCCAGCACCCGCACCCCGAACCCACCGGCCCAGTCCCGCAGCTCATGATCGGGATCGTCACGACAGATCAGCAGGGCGTCCCGATCCGGGCCCCCGTCCGGCACCCGTTCCAGCACCTGGGAACGGAACCCCGCGACCGCGTCCCGGTTCGGTGCCGCGTCGTAGACCCCGACACAGCTGACCGGGGACCGCCCGTGCTCGCCGAGCTCGGTGAGCAGCAGGTACCCCGCGTACTCCGGGGGCCGCCGGCCCGGCCAGGGATGCCGGGCAGCGGCGGCCTCCGGGTGGCGCACCCGGTACACCTCGGCGACCCTGTCCAGCAGACTGTCAGCCGCCGCGATCGGGGTGGCGGCGGCAGGATCATCGGGCTCCGGAGCTGGGTGCCACCAGTGGTCACCGAGCCCGTGGCCGGCACCACCGGTGTCCCACGCGCCGAGCCACCGCTCCGGCGGCCGCTGGGTGGCCCGGAGCGTCCCCGGCCGCAGGTCGACCAGTTGGTATCCGCTGCCGGCGCCGGCGCCGATCACCGAAACGCCGGTGTCCCGCAACTCCCGGACCTCGCCCCGGTAGCCGTGCAGCAGCAGGTCGACGCGGGAGGCGAGGCGATCGGCGAGATCGGTCGCGTCCCGTATCCCGGCCGCGCCACCGGGATCGGCGGTCGGATCGTGGTGCAGCACCCCCAGCCGCAGCCAGCCGCGACGCCGATAGCCGTGCAGCCGCTCGGCGAACCAGGACAGCTGGTCGGGGCCGAGCCAGCCATAGCGGTCCGCCTCCCGGTGGCTGACCGTGATCGTGGAGTTCAGGCCGGCGACGACGGTCCGCAGCGTCGGCAGTTCGGTGAGGTGCCAGGGGCGGTCCGGTTCGAGCACGGTCCCACCGAGGCGGGTCTGCATCGCGACCAGCGGCTGCCACTTCGGCCAGTACGGCAGGGTCGGTTCCGCCGAGCCGGCCTGCCGGTCCTGGAAGTACAGCCGGCTGCGGCCCTCGTTGGCGTCCAGCAGTCCGGGGACGATCACGATCCGGCTGTGGTCGAGGTCAAGCCCGGCGCGCAGGGCCTGCAGGAACTCGTACGCCCGCTCGTACTCCGCCGGTCGTGCCGTCTCGGCCAGGTTCCCGGTGACCACGACAAGGTCGACGCCGCACCCCACCGGTGGCCTGGTTGCCAGGTCGGCCAGCAGATCGCGGGCCCGTTCGGTCGGGTCGGGCCGCAGATCGGCGCCGGGGCCGGCGATGGTGCGCCACGGGTCGGGCAGGTGCAGGACAGTTAACCGTGCCGGTGGTTGCCCGGTGCCGGGTGGGGTGTCGAGGGTCGGGATCTCCTCGATCGGGGGCACCGGCCACGGTTTCCCGGTCAGCCGACGCAGCACGTGCGCATGGATCCGGGCGAACGGCTGGCGCAGCCCCGGCGCCGGCGCACCACCGGCGGGGAGGGAGGCCAGCGCCGCGAAGGAGGCACCGACCTGGTTGACCCGCTGCTCGATGTAGCGGGACACCGCGTCGACGACCCAGCGGCCCTCGGTCCGGGTGAGGGTGTCCAGCAGCACGTCGCGGACCCCGGGCACGAACTCGTACTGCTGGTCGTCCGGCCCACCGCCCGCAACGGTCGGGGCCGGTTCGAGCAGCCCGCCGTAGACGACCTCGGCAAGGCTCGCGGGTGGCGAGCCGGGCAGGACCACAGCCTGGACCAGCCGCATCACGGCGACGTTGAGCGGAACGGCCGCTGCCAGGTAGCGGGCCAGGCGGAAGGCCTCCGCCGTCGCGCCCCCGCGGAAGGTCTGGACGAGCGCGACCGGATCCGCCGAGGCCACCGGCGACAGCGCGGGGGCGACCGCCGGCGGGGCGGTTGCTCCCGCTGCGGTCACGACCGCGTCGACGCCGTGGACGGCCTCGCCGGCGACGAGGTTGGCCCATGGCCGCAGCCGGTCCGGGTCGAGTTCGAGGATCGGCACGGCGGTTGCCCCGGCCGGTAATGGCTCGTCGGGCCAGCGCGGGGTGAAGCGGTAGCGGGTGGTGGGGGCACCGGCGGCGACGGGGTGCAGGAGTCCCTCGGTCGGACGCAGGCCGGTGCGGTGCCACAGGTGGTCCGGCAGCGGCTGGAGGACCGCGACCGCCGCGTGGCGTGCCCAGCGGGCCAGCAGGCGCCCGATCACGCCAGTGTGCCAGACCCGCGCGACGCCGTCGCTGACGAGAAGGATCACCTGGTCGTGGGCGGCGCCGGCATGGATCGCCGGGGGCGGTGGTGTGGCGGCGACGCCCAGGCGCCGGCCGGTGCTGAGACTGATCGTGTCGTCGGGGCGCACGGCCAGGTGACGCACCCGGATGGTGCGGAACGCCCCCAGCTGCTCCAGCATCGCCTGGAGCTCGAACCCGAGCCGCCCCCAGACATTCGCGACCGAGCTGTGATCAAGCACCAGGATCAGGTCCAGCCACCGGTCCGGGACCGGCCGGGTCTGGGGGAGCCACGTCCGCCGTTCCGCGATCCACCGGGCGGTCAGCTGCTCGTCGATGTGGCGCCGATGGCGTGACGGCACCCGCCGCTTCACCGGACGCAATGCCCGGATCAGCTCAAGGGTGCCGGGGAGGGCACTCGCGGTCCGGACCCGCAGCGGCGTGCCGGCGCTGAGCCGCGGCAACGACCGGGGCTGCCCCGCCTGGCCGCCCCGGCTGGAGCGTGGTGCCGCGGGTTCGGCCGGTCGGCGCTCCGCCGCCGGAAGGCTCAGGTCGACCTCGCCGGCCGCTGCGGTGGGACCGGCGGTCGAGGGGTGTGCTCCGCTGGCCGGTGCCGGTGCCGGTCTGGCCGGTTGCGGCGCGATCGGTTTCTCGCCGGACGGGGCACGAAGTGGTCGGTCGGTCCCGGCGTCGGGTCGATCGACGCTCGAAGCCGGGTGGAGGCCGCGCAGGTCGACGGTGGTGGCCAGCCAGAGTGCTTCGAGCAGGTGGTCGGCGTCCAGGTCGAGGCCGCAGGCGACCAGACGGGGAGTGAGCCGGTCGATCCCGGTCACAGCTGCGATCCGGAGGTGTTCAGCTGCTGGAACACCGCCCGCACGACCGCGTCCCACGGCAGCTCCGTATCGCCGGCACCGGCCTGGTACCGCAGGTACACCGCGTTGAGTAGCTGGTCGGTGGCGAGCTGGCCCTGGTCGCGGCAGTCGAGGAATTCCTCGACGAGATCGGCCGCAGCGGCGGCGGTCGGGGCATCGAGGTGGGCCTCGACGATCGTCGTGATCCGCTCCCGGTCCGGCCTGGACAGCTTCAGCCGCACGCAGCGGCGCAGGAATGCCGGCGGGAACTCGCGGTCGCCGTTGCTGGTCATCACCACGAACGGGAACGCGTGGCAGCGGACCCGGCCCTCGACGACCGTCACGGGTGCCCCGGCATCATGGGGTCGGACCCGTACCATCGAGGTGGTGTCCGCGACCCGCAACAGCTCCGGGATCTCGTACTCGCCTTCCTCGAAGACGTCGAGCAGATCGTTGGACAGATCGATGTCACTCTTGTCGATCTCGTCAATGAGCAGCACCCGGGGCAGGGCGAATGGGGCGATGGCGGTACCGAGCGGACCGAGCCGCACGTACCGGCCGAGATTCTGGTACCGCGGAGCGCCGAGTGGCTCGCCCCGGGTCCGGCCCGTGCCGGTGCGGCCGTGCCGATCGGCGATGCCGGCCTCCTCGACCCGCCCGATCGCGTCGTACTGGTACAGGCCGTCGCGCAGCACCGTCCTGCTCGTGATAGACCAGCGCAGGACCGAGCCGAGTCGCAGCTCCTGGGCGACCGCGTAGGCCAGCTCCGACTTGCCGGTCCCCGGCTCGCCGGTCACCAGCAGCGGCCGGCGCAGGTGCAGCGCGATGTTGACCATCCGGACCGCTTCCGGGTCCGGCCGGTACGACAGTGCCCTGGTCCGGTGCTGCGGGCGCCGCCCGACCGGCGCATCGCGGGCGACTTCGTGGACCGGACCGCCGTCGAACGCCCGCCACGGCGGCGGGTCGGACAGCCGCAGGATCGGGTCGTCGGTGTCGTCGCGGGCCGGGAGTCCCCGGTAGATCTCGAACTCAGGCATGGAGGTGCCGCCTCTCGTTCGGGGACACCAGCACCGATCCGGTCGGCCGCCGCCCGGGGTCGTCCCAGAGCAGGACGATGTCGTTGCCGCAGTGGTCGTCGTCGCCCCCGATGACCGCGGTGTAGCGGATGCGGCGCACCCGCTCGGGCACCTCCTCCCGGCGCGTGTCGCGCAGGGCGTCCCGCACCGCGACGTGCAGCTGCCTGCCACGGCAGGTGTCATGCGGGCGATCCGGTGCCCCGGTGCAGCCCCGGCGGCGCCACACCATGACGGGCACGCCCTCCGCGACCCCGGCGTCGAGGACCACCTTCGCCGCCGGATGCCGCACCGGGTAGGGCAGCAGCAGTAGGGCCGCCAGCGCGTCGTCGGGTTGGAGCATGGCGGTCATCTGCTCAGGGCTGGGCCGCTCGGTGCAGGCCAGCGGGCGCAGCGCCGCAGCCATGTCCCTGCCGTCGAGTGCCCCCCAGCGCCGTTCCCACCGCCAGTACCGTCCGGTGCCGGGACTGGCGTCGAAGCGGTCCAGGGCTCGCACCACGACCGGGTGTCTGAGCCCGAAACCAATCGACCGGCTCGATCCCGGCTCGACCGGCCAGCGATCGACCGCCTCGTCCATGAGCTCGAACGGCACGATGAACTCGATCATCGTGGGATGTTCTCCCCCTGCGGTCTGCTCCACCAGGTCCGGCAGTAACTCCCGAAGGCGTTGATAGACCCGCTCCAGCGGTGCGGGCCGCTGGTCCGCAGCGACTTGGGGGGCATCCGTTTCGTCGAGATATCGCCAGATCATGTACCGGTACCGGCTGCTGGTCCTGGTCACCGGCCTGATGCAGACCATGACCGATGGCGTCGGCCGCGGCGGGGGCGGTTCGCCGTCCGGCGGGTGCGCCAGGGTTGCCTCCACCTGGTCGGAGAGCCCCAACCGCGCCGCAACGCGCACAACCCACCACCGCAACTGGTCGGCGACATCGGAGGGCTCGGCCACCCGGGCGAGGTCGATGGCGTAGGTCAGCGGGTACGGCAGGGACTCGGCCGGATCGACCAGAACGGCCAGTTCGCTCACCACGTCCCGGTAGTCGCGCAGCGGATGCTGCGGTTCCGGGGTCACCGGGCCGGCTATCCGGTGGTATGTGGCCAGGTGCCGCTGGGGTTGCGGATCGGCCGGCAGCCGCATGGTGGTCGCGATCAGCTCGCGCTCGGTGGCCCGATCGATCCCGCCGTCCGGTGGTGGAAGCCGGTCGGCAAGGTTGGTCCATCGCCGGTTGCACCGATGGTATCGATCATGGTTGTCCCATAATGTCCGGGAACTGGTGCAGTCGAGCAGGTGTCGCAGGCCGCGCACCGGGACCGCCACCCCGCCCCCGGCTGGCTGATGCACGGTCCTGGTCGCCTTCGTCACCGCGCAGACCCCGCCGGTGGCCCCGTCGAGGACCGGGGCACCGGACATGCCGGGGGTGATCTCGTCGCCGTTTAGCCGGATCATCCGATCGTTGAGACCGCCGAACGTGAACCGCCCGTCCACACCGACGATCTCGGAGCCGTAGTTCTGGGCATGGCCGGCGACGGCCAGGGTCGTGCCGGAGTTCGGCAGGTGATCGTCCAGCAGTACCACCGGGTGCTGCCATTGCGGGGAGACGGTGACCAGCGCGAGATCCGGGTAGGGGGCGATCCTCGATCGCCCGGCCCGGGGCGAGGCGCGTCGCACCACACCGTCGATGCCCCGCCCCCGCCAGCGGACGGTGACCCGATCACCCGCGTCGCCGGCGACGTGCGCGCAGGTGAGCACGGTGTCCTGGGCGATGAAAAAGCCACTGCCGCGAAACCCGCCATCGCCGCCGTTGTCCGTGGTGCCGCGGACCTGGACGACGCAGTCGCGGACCAGGCCGATCAGCTGATCGATCGCTCCCACCGCCGCCCCTCCCGGACTCAGCGGGAATCTGTCGCCGGAGGTGCCTCAGCAGGTGCGGGTTCCTCAGCACCCCACGTCATGGTGACCTTGATCCCGGCCTTACCGCCGACCCCACATAGCGCCGCGACGAGCCCCCGGTTGCCGAGCGTCAGCTCAAGGCCGAACTCCGTAGTGATCCGATCAGGTTTGACAGCGCTGAGGCCGGCCATGAGTTCGGCGGCGACCCATCGCGTTGCCTCGGCGATCCCGGGGATGTCCGCGATCCGTTCGGAAACGCCCACGTCCCTCGGAACATCAGCGGCTTCGACGCTGACCCACATTGTGCGGCTATCGGGCAGTTGGACCTCGACAAGCTCACGCACCATCGCCCTCCGTTCACAAGCAGGTGACTCTTCGCACCAATGTAATGCCCTACAGACGCCCACAGAAGTGTCCCGTCCCCCGAACGACGGTGTCCGATACCAGCACGCTCGATGGGCCACCACCAACCCTCTCAGGTTTCACCGCCCTAGATGATCATGTTTCGATTGCGGCCCAGAACGCGAGGAAAGTACGGATTTCTTCGGGGAGTTGGCTGGTAGCGCTGGTCGTGGGCCTGGAGTCGATGCTTTTCGGCGATGATCACGATGGAGAAGCCGCGATCCTTCCAACGAAGCGTGCTCCACCTTCAGCGGCAGCATGCTCAGATGACCCAACGATCGTCCTGCCCCACATGGGCCACTCGGTGTTCCCGCTCCCCCTGGCACGCGGCTCGGCTTCGCCCGGTCACCGCAGCGTTGGTACCGCACCGCCCTCCGCCCAGCCAACCTCGACCCCGGGCAGGTTCCGGGCCCACCTGCCAGTGATCTCGGCAAGCCGGGTGGCGTCCGGCGGGGTGCGGCCGAGCCCAACCGCGTACCGCGCCGGCTCCGGCCCGATCGAGTACGGACGGGGCCAGGCCAACGCGTCCGTGATTCCCGCCTGGTCCAAGACGGTGAGCAATGCCCGCGTCCGGCCCCGGACGCGGCCGAGCGTGACCTCGAACGCCTCGCCGGGGACCGTGCGCACGGTGATCACCGCCCACGCCGCGTGCCGCCGGTGCAGCGGGGGTGGCGACAGCAGCCGCGGCCACGGATCCGCCCCGGTCGCCGCCGCGGCCTCCACGATTTCCCACGCCTGGTAGAGCTCCTGGGCCAGCAGATCCCGCCGGCCGGCATCCACCTGCTCGGTGCAGCCGCGCACGGGCTCGGTCGGGGTCATGACGGTCACGGCCGACACCGACACCGACGCCGACGCGCCCGCAGCCGCCGGTCCCGGCTCGCCGGCGGGAACCCCGGTGGACAGGCCGACCGGCTCCTGCCAGTCCCAGGCGGCCCAGGTACCGAAGAAGGCCCCGAGCAGTTCCCCAGGCGGCAAGGCCCCGGCGGCCCGCACCGTCCGCGCGACCAGCACGGTCCAGGCCAGACCCGGCAGGCCACCATGGGGAGCCGAGTCCAGTCCGTGTGCCCGCGCCCAGGCCTTGACCTGCCGGGCCAGCCCGGTGAAGCGGGCGTGGCCGCCGGCCATCGCGGCCAGGATCGCGTCGGCGTCGCTGACCGCGCTGAGCGCCGTCGCGGCGGCCTCGCCCAGTTCGGCGCGACGTGCCACCGCCTCGGCGGGAGCGAGCCGCCCGGTGGCCACGACGACCAGGTCGACGTTCAGCTCGTTCACGCGCAGGCGCAGGCCGGGAACGCGGGCCCCGCACACCTGCCGCACCTGGGTGGCCTCCGGCACCGCGGTCACCACCCGCGCCTGGACCTCGGCCAGGTCGACGCCGCCGGGCAGCGCCGCCACCAGGTCCAGGTCCGCCCCGGCCAGTGCACAATCGAGGCGTCGGGAGCCGACGGTATGCACGACGCCGTCGGACAGCGCGGCCGACAGGCGCCGCGTGACCTGCCGGACGCGGGTGATGCGGGAATCAGGCTCCAGGGTCGGCCCGGACCCGGCTGTGGTGTCGAGGGTGGGCAACCAGTGGACCTCGCCGGTCCCCAGGCTGACCGTCGCCCGGGCCCGCATCGGCTCCTCCCCCCGTCGGGAAAGTACGACCAGCTCGTCGACCCGCGCCGAGGCCCGGCCCACCCGGGCGGCGCACTCGGTGGCGAGCCGGTTCGGGTCGCGGGTGTTCCCCCGGCCGTCCCGGGTACGCCCAAGACTCAGATGCGGAATGTAGCCGTCGGCGCGGCCCTGGCAGTCGGGAAAGCGGCGCACCAGCGCGCGACGCAGCGCCGCCCATGGCCGCGGGCCGGCCGCCGCTGGGTCAAGCCACACGGTGGCGTCGTCGCGGTGGTCGAAGACCCGCACGCCTTCCAGCCGGGCGGTGAACGGCGCCGTCTCGGCCACCGCTGCCGCCAGCAACGACACCGCCTGGTCGAACTCGGATTCCGGGACGAAGCCGAACAGCAGGTTCACATGCGGCGGCCAGCGGTCGACCTGCGGATCGTAGGCGTGGCGCAACTGCTGGACCGCTGGCCACATCCGGTGCGGCGGGATCCAGGCGACCGCGGTACGCGACGTCACCGAAGTGTCGAGAACACCGGTCGACGCGGGTCCACCGCCAACGGTCAACTCCGTCTCCACCCCGCAGTGGTCGGAGATGAACAGCCCGTCCGGGCCGCTGGGAGCATCGCCGCGCAGGCCCGCACCGGTCACCCGCAGCCCGCTCCCCCGCAGCAGCACCCGGTCCAGCCGAGCCGCTCGACCGGTCAATGAGGAAACAGCGGCCAGCGGGTTGATCCGGGGATCGAAGGTGGGCGTCCGATCGTCGCGACCGTGGACCTCGGTCCACGCATCGCGCAGCCCCAACGCCTCGGCCGGCCCGGGTCCACCATCGTTGAGGTCGCCGACCAGCAGCAGGTCACCGTCCACCCCGGCGAGCCCGTCGGCCAGCCGTTCCAGCTGGACGTGCCGCATGGTCCCGCCGCCCGCGGAATGGTCGCTGCTCAGATGGGTTACGGCCACCACGACCGGTCCGGCGGCGGACTCGACGACCATCGCCGCGACGGCCTTGTGCGGGCCGAGTTCGTGCCGGGCCGCCTCGCGGACGGGCAGCCGGCTCAGCAACAGCAGGCCGTTGTCCTCGACGTCGCCGCCGGCCGGGTCACAGCCGATGCCGTAGCGGGCCCGGACCCAGCTGGCCGACAGCAGCTGGTCGAGGAGTTCCCGCTCGACCTCCTGCAACGCGATGATGTCGGCGTCGGCCCGCTCCAGGTCCGCCAGCAGCAACGGCCGACGTCGGGCCGTGGAGATCCGGTCGCTGTCGTAGCGGTCCCACAGGGTGTTCCAGGTCAGCACCCGCAGAGCCGTGACCCGCGGCCCTTGTCCCCGATGGACGGTCCATGCCAGATCCGGACCCGTCACCGGAGCCCATCCAGCGGCACGGTCCCAGGAATGCGGTGTGCGGGCGGTGAAGAACGGGGCCCGCAGCCGCCGCGGATCCCGCACCCGTCCGGCCGTGGACGAGTCGATCCGGTCCACCCTCGCCGAGCGATCCCAGAGCACCTCACCGTCGGCCTCGATGAACAGCACCCGGTGCCAGGGAATGTCGCCGCCGGGTACGAACGCCGCCAACGGCACCCGTTTGGGCGCCGTCCCACGAACGTTGATACCCAGCGCGAACCGAGCCGGATCGAACCGTGGGTCCCACCGAATCCGGTGGTAGACCTCCTCGCTGGTACGCATCACGGGTCCTCGCCGTCGATCGTGCCGGCGACGTCGCCGACGGTGCCGTCCGGCCCGACGTACCAGGTGCGGTGGGCCTGGCCAGGGTAGGGCGGCGAGAACCGGGCCAGCTGCGCGGCCAGGACCGTCGGCGGCACCGGATGGACCCGGCTGGCGTTGCGCCGGCCCAGCAGGTCGGCGTTGACGAGGGTGACCGCGTGGGTGACCAACGCGTCCCTCCGGTCGGCCACGGCGTGCACCAGCGACCGCTGGGACTCGGTGAGGCAGGTGGCGTCCCACACCACACGCCCGCCCCCGGCCAGGGCGGCGTCGAGCCGGTCCAGCCCCGCGCGCAGCACGGCGGCGTTGTTGCGCTGGTCCGACCGGTCCCCCCGGGCCTGGCGCAGGCCGTCCAGGCAGACCACCGCATCGGCCTCCCCTCCGGCGGCCAGGCGGCTGGCGAAGCCACTCTTTCCGCTGCCCGACGGGCCCACCATGACCACGAGCCGGGGAAAGTCCCCCGACCGCCAGCGCCAGCTCACCGCGACGGCCTCCTCGACACCGGTGATCCGGCCCAGGGCGTGGGCCGCTCGGGCCTGCGCCCAGCACCGGTCGGCCACCTCGACGTCGATGCCGCCGAGCGCCTGGCGCAGGGCGGTCCGCAACGGCGCCAGTGGCGTCTCCCCCGACAACCCGGCATCCTCCATATGCAGCGCGGACCACTCGACCTGTTCCCGGGCCTCGTTCCCCTCCGGGTCGGTACGTCCGGTAAGGACGGCGGCGGCGACCGCATGCAGCAGGCCCGGATCGGCGGCGACGGCCAGCCGGAGCAGCCCCAGCCGACGGGCCTCGTCGGGAAACGCCCGATGCAGCCGGGGGTGCAACCCGACCAGGTCCGCGATCCGCCGGGCCAGCGGCAGGCCCAGCGGCGCCACCAGCCGGGGCGCCAGCCAGGCCCGGTCGACCCGGTGCAGCAGCGTCGCGAGGACACCCGCCAACCGAGTATCCCCCGGCCGGTCCATCCGATCGATGGCGGACGCGGCCTCGGCGGCGGCCCGCGCCGGCTCGTCCAGACAGCCTGGGTCGGCACCCGCCATGTCCACCGAGTCCAGCAGCGCCGGTACGTCCACCGGTCCCCTGGACCGCACGTCCCACAGGGCTGCCGTCGGCCCCCGACCGTTCACCACGACCGGGGCGAGCATCCAGTGCGTGTCGGTCTGGACATGAGCGGGGCGCACCCACTTGGCCACCCGGTGAGCGAACTCCTCCCTGGCGAACCCGGCCACGGCCCGCACCACGTACCCCTCCTGGCGCAGTGGATCTGGCCGCAACGCCCGGATCACACGCTCGTCGAAGACGCCCCGCCACAGCACCGGCGGGACCGGGATTCCCAGCCGCCGGGCGAAGCCGGCGCCCTGGTCCCAGTCCAGGCACCGGTCACCGTCCCAGACCGAGAACGCGTAGAACCAGCTCTCCAGATCCTGGTATCCGATCGAATGCCGCGCGTAGAGGTTCTCCCCGCACACCCGCCAGCCCTCCGGGATCGACCGGGCAACCCGGCTGTGCAGGGCCTTGACCCAGGCCCGCGACGGGTGATGCGCCGAGTCGAGCGAACGGGCATGCAGACCATCGTGGTAGAGCGTCGTGTTCTCCCCGTCCAGCTTCTCGGTGACCACCACCTCGCGCCCGGCCAACCCCGACAGGTCAACGACCCGGACATCGTCCGACGCCGCCCCCGGCGACCAGGGCAGGTGCGGGGTGCGAGGGTAGTGCATCCGCATGATCTGCTCCTGGTACCGACGTCACGCCCCGACGACTGTAGGTCGTCCAACCGACGCGATCTAGCGAATATCCCTGCTCAGTGAGCTGGTCTCGACCACAGGCCGGCCGTGATCGGGATCATCCGGCCAGGTGGCCCCAGCGGTCCGCCAGCTCGGCCCATGGTCCGTGGTCCGCGGCCCGGCCGTCGATGAGCACCACGACCCGGTCGGCCTGGGCCAGCGCCGCCCGCTTCGACGTCGAACCGATCACGGTCAGCCCATGGGCGCGCACCGCCCGCCACAGGTTCAGCTCCGTGATGACGTCCAGTGCCGACGACACGTCGTCTGCCAGCAGCAGTTCTGTCCGCGGGGCCAGCGCCCTGGCCAGCGCCAGCCGCTGCAACTGGCCACCGGACAGCCGGGTTCCCTTGTGCCCGATGAGCAGCCCCAGCCCGGCCCCTGCCGCGGCAAGGTCGTGGTCGAGCTGGGCGGTGCCGACGGCACGGCTCGGATCGACCGCATGTCCCAGCCGGATGTTGTCCGCCACCGTGCCGGACAGCACCCGGGGCAGCTGGGCGACATATCCGACCTGGTGGGGGCGCAGGAACAGCTCCGGCCTGGTCACCGGCGTACCGTTCCAGCGCACCGCGCCGGTGTGGTGGACGATCCCGGCCAGCGCGCGCAGCAGCGACGATTTCCCGGAGCCGACCGGTCCGATGACCAGGACGAGTTCTCCCCGGGTGATGGTCAGGTCGATGTCGCTGATCCCGATGGTGCCGTCCTCATGGACCGCGCTGAACCCGACCAGTTCCAGGGTGTGCAGCGGATGCCGCTCCGGAGCCACCGGGGCCGGGGCCGTCCCGGCGGACAGGTCCACCTCGGGCACGGCCGCCGCATACCTGCTCACCCCGGCCATGGCGACGGTCCGCCGGGTCCACACCCTGGCCGAGGGCAGCTGGGAAATCAGTGAGGCGGTGGTCGTGGCGAGCCACCGGGATGCGGCCAGCGAACCCACCGCGACCAGCGCCGCCCCGGCGGACAGCTGGCCGGAAAGGTACATCGCCCAGACGGCGATCGGGAGCAGCCCGCCGATCATCGGTGGGGCCGATCTGGCCCACACGGACCGGGACACCTCGCGCCGCAGCAGGTCGCTGCGACTCCGGTCGAGCGCTGCCAGCCGGTCCAGCACCACCCGGGTCGCCCCGGCCAGCTTGACCGTCCTGGCCGCGGACAGCGAAGACACCAGTGCGGTGACGAATGCCGCGCGGGCGGCGACGGTGCGGGCGGCCGAACGTTCGAGAACCGGGCCGAACAGGGCCGCGGCCAGCCCGGACGCCACCATCGTTGCGGCGAGGAAGGCCGCGGGTGCCAGGCTTGCCGAGACTATGGTCATGGTGACCAGCAGGAAACAGCCGGCCAGTTGGTCGATCAGGTTGTCCGCCAGGATCACCACCCGCTCGGTGTCCCCGGCCTGGGCGACGACCTCTGCCGGGGTGTGCGCGCTGATCCGGCGTGGCCCGGTCTGGCCGTGCACCAGCCGGAGGCTGATCCGCAGCATCTGCCGCACCCACCATTCTGGGAACCAGGCCCCGGTGAGGTACACCAGCGGGGCCGTGACCAGCAGTCCGATGATGAGCCCCGTAGCCGGCCGGAGCGGGTTGCCGGACCCGTCGACCACATCCGCCCACAGCCAGGACAGCACCGGGCCGTCCAGGCCGAACAGGGTCATGGCGAGGAACAGCCCGACGGCGCTGAGCCCGAACCTGGTGTCGTTGACGACCAGATGCGCCAGGCCCCGGAGGGTGCGTGCCGGGGCTGCCGGAGGGAGCGGCGGCGGGTCGGTCCGCCCGTTCGCCGGATCTGGCGAGTTGACCGGGGTCAGCCGTTCCAGCACCTGCACCTCGGTCGTGGTGGGGCCGACCGTCGTGGCGGTCCGGGCCGCCGCTGGGGCGTCGGGCGCCGGAGCCTGGCTCGTGGCCAGCAGTTCGGCGAACCGGCGGGATCGGTGCAGCGGGCCGGCCTCGACCACCTTCCCGTCCGCGAGCACCACGACCTCGTCGCAGCGGCGCACCGAGGACAGCCGGTGCGCGATCAGGATGCCGATCCGGTCCCGCAGCAGCCGCTCGGTCGCGTCGTGCACGCTGGCCTCGGTGACCGGGTCCATCCGTGCCGTGGCCTCGTCGAGGATCACCACACCCGGATCGCGGACCAGGATCCGGGCGAACGCGACGAGCTGTTCCTGCCCGGCGGACAGCACCGTGCCGCCCTCCCCCAGCCGGGTGTGCATCCCGTCCGGCAGGCCGGCCACCCAGGACTCCAGCCCGAGTTCCCGGATCGCGCTTCCGGCCGCGTCCATCAGGTCGGGATCGAACAGGGCGATGTTTTCCGCCAGGGTCCCTGCCAGGATCTCGGTGCGCTGCGGCACCAGGGCCACCCACCGGCGCAGCCCCTCGATGTCCAGGTCACACAGGTCGGTGTCGCCGAGGAACACGGTTGCCGGCGGCACCTCGACGGCCCTGGTCAGCACTCTGGCCAGTGTGGACTTGCCAGAGCCGGTCCGGCCGATCAGCGCATACTTGCGGCCCCGGTGGAAGGTCAGGGTGACGTCGCTGAGCACCGGAGCCCGATCGTCCGGAGCCCGATCGTCCGATCCCCGGCCGTCCGATGCCCGATCGTCCGATGCCCGATCGTCCCCGCCGGAGTCCTGGTCCGCCTCGGCGTCCCGCACCCGGTAGCGGAAGCTCAGCCCCCGGATGATCAGATCGGCCTCGACCGCTGGCCGGCCACCGACCGGTTCCGTGTGGGACGCCGCGAGTAGCTGGATCCTGCCCCAGGCGCCCAGGGCGTACTGCAATTCCGGTATCAACCGGCTGATGTGCTCGACGGTGCCGCCGAACGCGATGGCCAGCAGCCAGACGGCGGTCAGCCCGGCACCGTCCACCCGCCCGGTGGCCATGGCCCAGATACCGCCCAGTACCACGGCGGCGATGCCGACCCGGCTGACGGCGGAGGCGATCGCCGTGACCCGGGAGGCCATGCGCCAGACCACCCTGCCCCTGGCCAGCACGGTACTGGCCCGCCTGGCGAACAACCGCAACACGTACGGCCGGGCCAGTGTGGTCCGCACGTCGTCCTGCCCGTGGATGGCCTCCTCCATCACGGCGGCCAGGTCCGACCACGCCTCTTCCTCACGCATCCGGGCCGGGGAGATCCTCCGGGTCCGCTGGTTCAGCCCGGCGACCGTGACGGCGGTCAGCACCAGCATGCCGAGCCCGGCTGGCCACCAGACCAGCAAGGCGGCGAGGACGGACAGCCCGCCGACGGCGACGGACTGCACGATGCGGGTGCCGTGGCCGCGCAGTTCCGAGGCCACCTGGTAGACGTCGTTGTCGATCCGGTCGAGCAACTCTCCGACGGGGGTCGTCTCCAGGGTCGGCAGGTCCTGCCCGAACGCGACGGTGCACAGCCGCCGGCGCACATCGGCGGCCCAGTCCGCGGTCAGCCTGGCCGCGGCCAGGTTGACCGTAACGTCACTGAGCACGGCGACCACCAGGGCCACCGCCAGGAGGCCGAACATGGCGCCGGACCGGTGTACCAGCACCGGCCCGGCCAGGGCAGCGGCTGCGGCCTGTCCGACGGCCCCGACCAGGATCAGGGCGATGAGGAGTTCGGTCCGGCGTGGCGAGGTGGTCCAGAGGTCGCGGAACAGGCGCATGGGTGGATCCCCCGGCGGTAGGGCGGCCTTCTAGACTGCCCCGACATACCGGAACCGCTCAACGCAATTTCGCCCACCGGGTGGCCAGACGGCCGGGGGCCGACGGGTCGGACCGGTCGGACCGGTCGGACCGGTCGGACCGGTCCGGCACCGGCGCCCGGCACCACCGGCTGGGCACGGCCGGACCAACCGCCGTGGCAGCTCAGGAGCAGGCGGTCCCGTTGAGGGTGAAGTCCGTCGGGGTCGGGTTCGCACCGGTGAAACTGAGGTTGAACCCGAATGCCGCAGACCCGCCGTCGGCCGCCAGCGTGCCGTTCCACTGGCTGGCCGGGTTGCTCGCGGTGACAACGGCCCCGGACTGGGCCATGGTGGCGTTCCACGAGCCGTCCAGCCGCTGGTCGCCGGGGAAGGTCCAGCGCAGTGTCCAGCCGGCGACCGGGGCCGAGGCCAGGTTGGTGACCGTCACGTCGACGCTTGCCCCACCGGACCAGCTGTTGCCGACGGCGTAGCGCACGGAGCAGGCCGCGGCGGATCCGCTCCCGCTGGGGCTGACGCTGGTGCCGGGACCGCTGGGGGTGGTCCCCGGGCTGCCGCTCGGGCTGGCGGAGGGGGTGAGGCTCGGGCTGGTGGCGGGGGTTTGGCTGGGCTCGGTCTGGTCGGGTGGCGTGCCGAACACCAGGGTCCCGGCGTCGTCGTAGAGGGTGATGTTCTCCGCTTGCTTGGCCGACCAGTCGTTGGTGGCGTCCCAGGTTCCCGGGCTGGTCGCGCTGATCTTCAGCCCGGTGGTCCGCTGGTACGCCTGCGAGTCCCCCGGGTAGATCGCCGTTCCGGTGCAGTCGATCTCGGCGTAGTAGGTCGTTCCGGCGTACGGATGCGGCCCGCTGGCGGCACATCCGCTGGTGTCCTGGGCGGAGACGGCGAGCAGCCCAGCATCGGTCTGACCATCCAGTGTGAAGTAGTACCGCGCCTTGGCCCCGGTCAGGATCCGGGGTGGCCACCCGGAGGTGTTCGTGATGGCGATGGCGATGGTGGTGCCGTCCGGGCCACTGTGGTAGACGGTCGGTTCGACGTACAGCTCCGCATCCCGGACCGGGTCGACCAGCTGCGAGTCCGCTACCGGGGTCCCGCCGTACTCCATGGCCAGCCGGCCCAGTGCCGCGGTGAACCCGGCGTTGAAGTCGATGGCCACCTCGTTGCGCTGGTAGTCGTTGCGGTCATCGACCCACCCGTCGGTCGCGTCCGGCCCCCCGGCCAGCGCGCCGTAGATGACGTGCCGGTTCGGCCCGGTCAGATCGGACATGTACCCCAGGGACTGGCCGCTGGCGGCACGATGGTGCACATGGGTCGGCGGGTCGACGCCGAACCCGACGACGTAGCTGTGCTTGCCCGGATTGTCCCCCAGGGCGTAGTCGATCTGGCGCTTGGCGAAGTCGTGGTACGTGGCGTACCGGGGGTTTTCGGTGCCGAGGTAGTCGGCGAACACCAGGGCCACCCATGCGGTGTCCGCGACCATCCGCAGCGAGCCCCAATGGAAGATGAACGCCAGCCCGCCCGGGGTGTACGTGCCGCGCTCGCCCTGGTACCCGGTGGTCCAGTAGTCCAGGTAGCGCTGGGCGTCGTCGATGAACCGCTGCTCGCTGGTCAGCTTCGCCATCAGGGCGTAGACGGCGTACGCCTTGTCGTTCCAGCCCAGGCCGAAGGAATAGATCGGCACCTGGTCGTCCATGCCCCCGCCGACGTCCGGTTCGGTGCCCATCTTCGGGTAGAACTCGCGAGCCCGGGTCAGGTAGTCGGCCTCGCCGGTGGCCTGGTGAAGCCACACCGCGGCCCAGGCAAGTTCGTCCCAGTAGCCCTTGGACGCTCCGGGATTCGTGCCGCCCTCAAAGGTCGACGTGTAGTAGCCCTGCGCGCCCGGGACGCAGTGCACATAGGCGGTGTCCTGGCCATCGGTGCCCTTGGTGCTGTCCGCGAAGGTGAACAGCTGCCTGGCGTGGGTGACCAGGGTGCTGGCATATGCCGGGTCGGTGCCGCGGAAGGCCATCGCGGACGCCGCCATCGCGGCGGCGGTCTCCGCGGCCAGGTCCGTGCCGGGGCAGGAGGCTGTGATCTTGGCTACCGGCCGGCTCATCCCCTTGATGTCGATGACCTCCGGGGGTCCCCAGTACGCGTGGTCGATGCTGCCGTCACCGACCTGCGCGTAGAGCACGTTCGGCTGCGGGTGGGCCGCGATCAGGTAGTCGGTGCCCCAGCGCAGGTTGTCGAGCATGGGGGTCAGCTGGGCCGTGCCGGTGTAGCCGGCGCGGTTGGCGACCACTCCCCAGGCGAGCATGGTGGTGGTGAACGCCATCGGGAACCCGAACTTCACATGGTCCCCGGCGTCGTACCAGCCGCCGGACAGGTCGATCCCGACGCCGCTACCGTCGTTGAGGGTCGCGTCCCCGCGCCACTCGACCCGGTTCCACGGTTGCTTGTGGCCAGCGGCCTGGGCCTCGTAGAACATGATGGACTTCTGTAGTGCCTCGGCGTAGTTGTACCCGGTCGCGGCATGTGCCGGTGCCGGGGTCAGCGCCCGCACCGCGATCAGCATCGAGGCCAGCGCGACCCCGGTGACCGCCGCGATGAGCCGTCTCGATGTGCTGTGTCCCATGTCGCCGCCTCGCCTGCCGTTCGGCTGCTGGTTCTGCCGGGATGACAGCACCATGGCGGGCCGGCGGGCCGGCGGGCAACCGTCCGCCGCGGCGGACGGGTCCGGTGCTGGTGAGCGCGCCGGCCGGCCGTGAAACGTCCGTGCCGGCCCGGTCCCGTCCGGCTCCCGGTCACCAGGGAATGCCGGAGGCGGAACTACAGTGGGTCACCGACCGGCTCGCCAACCTCGCCACTGGAGACTGACCGCGCCATGACCGGCATCCGCCACGCCACCGCCTCCGCGGTCGTCCTCGACGACCACGACCGGGTCCTGCTCATCCATCACAACAAGCTCGGCCAGTGGCTGCATCCGGGCGGGCACCTCGATCCCAACGAAGACCCCGCCCAGGCGGCGCTGCGCGAGGTGAGGGAGGAGACCGGCATCGAGGCCGTAATCGTCACCGACCCGCTGCCGACCTTCACGGGCGTGGCCACGCTGCCGGCACCGTTGATGATCACTGAGATGGACGTCGTCGACGCGGGGGTCGGCCCGCACCGGCACATCGACCACGTCTACGTCTGCCGACCGGTGCGTGGCGAGCTGACCCCGCAGCTGGCCGAGGTCGGCGGCTGCCAGTGGGTCCCGATCGGCGAGGTCGCCACCCTGGACACCCCGGAAGATCTGCCGGAGCTGATCCGGTACGCGGCGGCCTGGGCCAAGCCCCGCTGGTGACGCCGCCTCCGGGACACGCACCCAGCCGCGGGAAAACCCGTTGACCTTCCCTGCCGGGGGTCCGCATACTCGGTCCCGACACGCCGCACCGCACCACACCCGAAGGAGCCGATCGTGACCAGGTCGCAAACCCAGCAGACGCCGCAGCTGCGGCCGTCTCCCGCTGGGCTGCTCCCGGTCTGGTGCGGGATGGGCTTGTACGCAAGCATCGCCGATGAGGCGAAGCGTGAAGACCAGAGCGGGTGGCGCCCCTAGCAAGGCACCGAAGCGTGAAGACGCCGCCCGCCCGAACAGGGACCGGGCGGCGTTTTGCGTTTCCCGGGCCCGACCACCGAGGGGTGTAGCTCAACCGGGAGAGCACCGGTCTGAAAGAACCGAAGGTTGCGGGTTCGATTCCCGCTGCCCCCGCGCACCATGCCCCAGCATGCTGGCGGCACACGATCGTTGAGAATTCCACAGTGGATGGCATGAAGATCCCCGGCCCGCAGCGGTGCAACACCGCCGGCGACCGGGGCCTCGGGAACGACCGGCACGGTGACCGGGCCTGGTTTGGGACCAGGACGCAGCGCGTTCGACTCGCGCCCGGGGTACGCACGCCCGGGGTACGCACGCCCGCGGTTCGCCCGCGCGTAGCCGCTCCGCTCCAACGTCCACCACGACCTGGGAGGTGACCCGGTGGATTCCGTACTGGTACTCAACGCCGATCTGGGGCCGCTGCACCGGGTCAGTCTCCGCCACGCTGTGCGGATGCTCTTTCGCCGCGTCGCGGAGGTGCACGAGTCGGAGCCCGACATACGCATCGGTGTCTTCCCGGTGCCGACGGTGGTGCGGCTCGTCTCCTATGTGGTCACCCGGTGGCGGTACAGCGCCGGGCCCGCGTGGTCCCGGCCGGGTGTGTTCGCCCGCGACGGCCGCCGCTGCGGGTACTGCGGTGCCACCGCGACCACCATCGACCACATCCTGCCCCGCTCGCGCGGCGGCAGGAATTCCTGGACCAACACCGTGGCCGCGTGCAGCGGCTGCAACCAGCGCAAGGGCAACCGGACACCGGTCGAGGCACGGATGCCGCTGCGGCTCACCCCGGCGGCGCCGACGTGGGCCTCCCTCGCCCAGCGCTGAGCCGGCCGGCGGGTGCGCTACCTCCCGCCGGCCGCATTGGGAGCTGGTGTAATCCGGCAGCACAGCGGTCTCTGGAACCGCGAGGTGGGGGTTCGAATCCTCCGCTCCCAGCGACATCGCCCTCGTAGCCCAGCGGGAGAGGCACGACGTTGAGGACGTCGCCAGTACGCGTTCGAATCGCGTCGAGGGCACCACGGGCTGAGTGCAGGTGCACAGCGCTGCTTTGCAGGCAGTGCCCGCGGGGTTCGATACCCCGGCGGTCCACGTTTCATGCCCGGGTAGCCCAACTGGCAGCAGGCACCGCGCTCAGCGCGCGGACAGTGCGCGTTCGAATCGCGCTCCGGGTACGCATGCCGTCGTGGCCCACGGGGTAAGGGCGCCTCGCTGATAACGAGGAGGAAGCGGGTTCGACTCCTGCCGACGGTACGAATCGCCCGCACCCGACTCGTGGAGGGTAGCGCCCAGAGGTGGGCAACCGGTCTTGAAAACCGGGCCAGGGTAACGCCTGAGGGTTCGACTCCTTTGCTCTCCGCCACACGCCGCTAGCTGAGTGGTTCAGCACCGGACTCTTCGTCCGGGGAGGAAGGTTCGATCCCTTCGCGGCGTACGTTTCCCCCGGTAGCTCAACAGATAGAGCGGCGCGGTCCTAACGCGCGGGTTCCCCGTTCGAGCCGGGGGCGGGAGACGTGATGCCGTCGGCGCCCGATGGATGGGCTCCTGACTCTTCATCAGGATTGCGGAGGTTCGATTCCTCCCGTCGGCACTTGCGAGGTGGAGGAGTTCGGTCGTCCTCGCCGGTCTCATAAGCCGGAAACCGCGGGTTCGAATCCCGCCCTCGCTACGTTCTGGTAGCTCAACTGGTAGAGCACCACCTCGACATGGTGGAGGCCGGCGGTTCGATCCCGTCCCGGAACACGCTTCGCGCGTTCGTGGCTCGGTGTCGTTGCGGGTGCAGCGGCCGGTCTGCAAAACCGGATTGTCGGGTTCGACTCCCGGCCGAGCCTCTGTGCCATCCGCTGTGGGATCCTGCGCAGGGGGGCGTTGGCTGCCCAGCCGCCTCTCATAAGGGCGGCCTGTCCGGTTCGACACCGGGGCCTGCGACGTTGGCCTCTGGCATCCCACACAGTGGAATCGGCCGCCGGCCGGCCTGGCGTGTTATAGGTCCAGTGCCTGGCGGCCAACCGCCGGTGCCATGACACCGCAATGGCCGGGGTGACCAGCCGATGCGCGCACAGCACCCTCGGCAATCGCAGGAGCACCGTGGCCCGGCTGCTGCACCAGGCCGGCTACCGGTTGCAGGCGGTGTTCAAGACCAAAGAGGGCGCCCAGCACCCCGACCGGGACGCCCAGTTCGACCACATCAACACCCTCGCCGCCGCGTTCCTGGCCGCCGGCGCGTCGCCGCCTACCTCGCCGACCAGCAGACCATCGTCACCCGCTACCACACCGCCCGCACGGTGGACGACCAGAACACCGCCCTCGCCGACCTGCTCACCCACGCCGAGCAGCACAATCGCCTCATCGACGAAGTGATCCGCTACCAGACCGACCGCGGCAACTTCGCCAAACCACCCGCCAACGCGCCCGCCGTTGACGACGCGCCGGAGCCGCAGCCGGCCACGTCCAGTGGCACGCGCAGGCGCACGCGGCCGGCAAAGCCGTAGCCCAAGATCGAAGTTGGGCTCAAATCCGCTATACAGGATCAAGAACGCCCGGCTACGCTGGGCGCACGCGCACGCGCACGCGCACGCGCTATGCCGTTCCGGCCCGCGCGCACGCGCCCACGCAGCAAGCCTCTGAATCCCGCGCGCACACCTGACGCAGTCCAGGTTCGGCAGGCGGTCAACCCGCAGGGCGATCGCTTCGACGGTCAGTCCGAGTCGGTTTCACCGCGATGCCGCCCTCAAGCCGCAGCAGCCCGGCCGCCGTCATCCGATCGAGCCCCGGAGTGACTGACGCCCATCGAGCGCTAATCGACATGTGTTTATATCAGCGCATCCCTGACGGCAACCATGACGGCAGCCCAGAAGCACAACCACAATCGTCGACACACCCTGCATCACGAAAGTTACTCTTCGCATCCAAGAAGAATGCTGCCATTGCCGTCAGTCCCCCGATTCACCCACCTCTCGCGCTATCTCCTCGGGTGCGTCCGCGAGAACTTCCAACGCGCGGGTTTGATCCATGGAACCGACACGGTGACGAAGCGCCCACCTCAAGGTCGAAACGACGTCCGGTGACGCAAAAAAGATTTCCTTGTCACTCGGATCGCTGAATCCGTCGTCACGTACGCGAATCCAAGCAGAAATTGCCGCCCCAGGCTCACTAACAGCTCTGGCCAAGGCCACGTCCCTGGGTCGAGAACTGGCACGAACTCTGCCATCCCGCGCGTAACCAAGGACAACACAGGTCATCGATTCTCCGACATGAGGCCAATCCTCAGGAGCAACTACCCCGTCCGCAATGTCCGCCCTATCGACGAATCCTCGCGAACCAGCACCCACCTGGATCAACAGGCCATAGGGCTGATGATCCAGTACCTGGCACTCGACCAGCGCATACTTACGGATTCGGAAATCAGCCATCAGGACGCACCCGGAGCCCAAGGAGCCCTTGGGAATTGATTGAACTCACCAAAAAGATGATTTGGAATGACGTATTCGAGGTGATCGGGAGTCATTCCTTCCCAGACCTCGATATCATTGTCACGCAGCCACTTGTTTGGAACGGTCACCCTGAACCCCTGTCCATGCGTTCCACCGTGATTAGCAGCAAAATCGTTGACCCGAGCCTCGTTACCGAAGTAAGCCGACCCATCAAGCTCATCAGTTAACGGAAAATGCTCCGGATTCAGTCCGTTATCCAATTCACTTGAGCCACGCTCAACTGGCGAGACACGATGCAAGTCGGTCGTGCCGCAGTTGTGGACCAGTACCGGCGTGTTGCCGGCTATCACATAGTACGTGTGGCGTCGCTATGGCGGTCGCGGTCTGCGCATGACGCTGATCATGCCATCGACGTGCACGGTTGGCGAGGTCGCCACCCAGACGGCGTCGACGTATGACGATGGTGACAGCGACCGTGACCGCAACCGTGGCGCACGCATCGGCAGCGCCAGCCCAACTGAGCGACGTCCGTCGATTGGCTGGCTCGGTGCGCCGTGGGCTACTCGTGGGTGGCGCGCTTGCCGGTTCGGCGGTGCCCGATCGCCGGATCAGTCGAGGCCGTGACGATCCCTTCGCCACTCAACCCAGCGGGCAGTTCCGGGGATCGACGCCGAGCCGCATACGCGGCCCGGCACCGAACCAAGACGCCAGGCCAGACGATCAAGTGACGATCAACGATCAACAATCCATTAATACATGTTCATATATGCTCAACATCTAACAGCAACCGTGACCGCAACCGCCCCGCACGACAGCACATAACAACGGACAAAGCCGCCAGTCGCACCACGGAAAAAACACGATAATGTAAGCAACTCACGTCATTATCCAAGGCAATCCTGTCCAACAACCCGGAATGATCATAGGATGTCAGGCGCATTTAAAAACACCCGACGAAAGTATACGTTACTGACTAGCTCTGGGCTTTGCGAAAGCGCTATCCGAACTCCATCCTCCCGGAATTTCGCAACTTCTTCATATAAATCTGAATCACATGCTTCAATGGAAGCTAGCGACCATGTGGTTCTTATCGTAGATCTTCCTTCTGTACTGGCGAAAAGAAGTCGGCCGTCCGACTCCGTGAACTGATACTCGCCACGACCACAAGTCTTCGCATCTTGTATCGCTTTTGGTAGCTCCAGGAGCAGATTTAGCAAAGGGACCCAGCCAAAGTCGGAGCGAAGCGACGTGCATCCACTTTGGATCTCGATGTCACCCAGAAAGGCGCTGTACAGGAGGTATTCTGGCGGCGCGTCCTGAAGGTTATCCCGGGCACGCACATATGGACATAGAGAAGGATGAAAGATAAATTCCATTACGGTCGCTCCAGAGTCGGATGGATGGTACCTAGCCTTCCATCGGTCATCCATATCTTCACCCGCGATGTTGGCTTTGTAACACCCCCTTGAGCAGTGACTGTCCCAACATCACGACCGAGATCAACAACGTGAGGGTGGTTGCCTGTCGCACCCGAGGCCGAGCGGCCAAGACCCTCATGCACCGTGTTCGCAATATCTTCCCGCGTGGTACCTGGAAGAAACTTCGACCCAGCTGACTCCGTGCCTGGACCATGCAACGGAATTACATGCTCATCAATACGATCCATTACCTGCCATGGGTCAATGTCATTTGGTCCGCAGTTGTGTACCAGTACCGGCACGGTGCCGGCGATCACATAGTACGTGTGGGTGTCGGCGACGGTGAGATCGCGCATGATCTGTGTGCCGGTGTGGTTGTCGACCGCGAGGACGATGACCTCGTCACTGGCCGACGCGCCACTGGCCGACGCGCCGTCAGCCGGTGGGCCACCACCACCGCTACCCGCGCCGCTGTTGTCGCCTTCCAAACGCTGGGCATCGTGCGCTACCAACAGCCGGTGGCCGACAGCGAGCTTCGCCGCATCGACCCAGGTATCCGCCGTGGCATCCCAGAACGGATGGTGCGCGGTCGTCTTCACCACCGACGACGCCCGGGTCCTCGCGTTGTACACCGTGACATCGGTCAACTCACTGTCCACGTTGACATGCAGCTGGGTGACCGGCTTGGCCTCGGTCAACCCCGCCTGCGGATCGGTGGCCACAACCTCGTCACCGACCTCGACATCCTTGATGGGACTGGTCCCGCCACCGGCCAACAACACCATCGTGGTCGGAGCGAAACTGTGACAGGCCCGATGACGACCGGTGTAACCGGTGTCCCCCGCCATCGCCGAGGACCGATGACGACCCGCGCCACCCCCACCACCAGACCCCGACCTGGCGAACGCCGACGTCCCCGGACGACCACCACCACGGGTACGCGAGGACGCCGACGTCCCCGGACGACCACCACCACCGCTGGTACGCGACGACGCCGATACCGCCGGACGGCTGCCACCGCCACGGGCCGGCCGGCCGGCAACCCCAGATCGGGCCCACCACCCCGACGCCCGGCCCTGGCCGCGGCCCCGGCCCCGGCGCTCTTACCGGCCAGCCTGCTCGCCCCACCGGTCAGCCGGTCCATCCCGGCCGACAGCACCCCATTGAGACCACCTTCGACCATGGTCGAGGCCAGACCCGACCAGGAGAACGACTGGTCCCCTTGGGCCACGTCGGTCAGGTAGCCGGCCCCGGCCGCCATCCCCCCGGCCACAGCCCCGGCCACCAGCAGGCACCCCACCCCGGTAGCGCACAGTGCACCTACCGCCACCGTCGCGGCCACTCCGGCCGCCGCCATGGCCACGAACTTCCAGGGATCCTCCTTGACCGCCTTGACCGTCTCCTGCACCGTGTTCACGGCCTTCTTCACGGTCTTCTTCGCGGTCTCCTTCACACACCGGCCGACCCCGCTGCGTAGACACTTCTTGGCCGACTTGTAAGCGTCCTTGACCCAGTTGACCTTCTTCTTGGCCCACCGGACCGTGGTTCTCTTCACCACGTTCCACGCCTTGGCGGCCTTGCTGGCCACCCTGCGCGCCGCCGACTTCACATCGCTCCAGGCCCGCCCGGAGCTTACGTACCTGACCGCACTCGACACCTTCCTCTTGGCGGCCTTGAAGCTCTTCTTGATGCTCGACCAGCCCCAGTGTCCGGTCGGATCCATGGTGGTCATCGGATTGGCGTCGGCGTACTGGAACCGGTTGGCGTTGATCGAATCCGGTACCGGCGAGTTGGCCACACTGTCGCGGGTGTCGAACTGGGCGGTGTCCGTGTTGTACCAGCGGGCCAGCATGTTCACCCGCCCGGTCAGATCGTCGGCGAACTCCGACTGGTAGCCGAGGCTGCCCAGCAGGCTACTGCTGGCCACCACCACCCCCAGCGGATCGTAGGTCGCCGAGCCGGCCAGGGTGGTGCCGGTCGCGGTGAACTGGCCGACGATGTCGCTGTGCTGGTCGCTCCAGGCATACACCGACCCGCTCCCGCTGCCGGAGCCTTCCGCGAGGACCTCGCCACCGGCCCCCCGGGTGTAGGTGAAGCTCCCGTCAGCGGCCAGGGTGTTGGCCAGGCCGTTGTAGGAGAACCCGGTGCGTACCACCCGGCCCAGCGCGTCGTAGCCGTTGGACGACGTGCCGGCGGCCGTGTCCTGGCTGGTCACCTGCCCGAATGCGTCGGCAGCCGTCGCGTACGACCCCGAAGCGCCTGCGGTGGTCTGTAGGGTGCCCCGCGGGGTGTAGGTGTAGCCGATCCCCCCGTTCTGGGTCAGCAGCTGGTTGCGCTCGTCGTAGGTGAAGGTCTTCGACCCGTTCTGGGTCCGGTTGCCCGACTCGTCATAGGCGTAGTCGGTGACCGTGGAATCGGCCGTCCACGAGGTCAGCCGGTCGGCCAGGTCGTAGGTGTAGCTGTTGGTCGAGGCGCCCGCCACTCCGGTGGTGGTCTTGGCGGTCTCGTTGTCGTTGAGGTCGTAGCCGTAGGCGATCGACCCCAGGGTCGACGCCCCGCTGGCGGTCGTGATCGTGTCGGTCTGCACCCGGTGCAGCGGATCGTAGGTGAAGGTGCGCACGTTCGACCCGCCGTAGACCACCCGAGCTGGGCTGGGACAGGCTGTTGTAGTCCACGCTGAGGTTGATGCCGGTCGTCGCGTTGCCGACGGTCTCGATCCGCCCGGCGGTGTCGTAGCCGAACGAGGTGGTGCCGGCCGCATCGATGCGGGTGGCCAGGTTGCCGTCCCCGGTGTACCGCAGGGTCGCCTCCGCGTTCGGCCCGGACACCGACAGCGGCAGACCCCGGTCGTCGTAGCCGACGCTGATCGTGTTGCCCGGCACCGCCAGGGTCGTCGGCCGGCCGGCGGCGTCGTAGCCGAACGTCCGGGTCGCCGTGTCGACCTCCGCCCCCGTGCCGGCCTGCTCGGTCAGCCGGCCCAGATCGTCGTACTGATTGCTGATCCGCACCCCGCCGGGCTGGGTCTGCCACTCGGCCCGACCGGCCCGGTCGTAGCCGGTGGTGAAGCTCCGGTCGGCAAGGTCGGGATAGGCGGCCGTGGCCGGTTCGATCTGCGACTCCGGCAGCCCCCAGGTGGTGTATGTGGTCCAGAACGCGTTGCCGCGCCCGTCGGTGAAGCGTGTCTGCCGGCCGGCGGCGTCGTAGCCGAACGACGTGGCGATCGACGTCGCGGCAGTCGTCGGCTGGTTCTCCCCGGTCACCGCGCCGAGGGCGTTGTGGGTGAACGTCATGGTGGTCCCGCGTCCGTCGGTGGAGGCCACCACGTTGCCGTTGTCGTCGTAGCCCACCGACTGGGTGCGCAGCGCCGCCCCGGCCGCACTCAGCTCCTGGGACTGAGTGGCCCGGTCGGCGCCGTCGTAGGTCACCGTCTGCCGGGCCGCATCCGGACGGATGGTGGCCACCGGACGGCCAACGCCGTCGTACTCGGTCCTGGTGGTGTTCGTGGCGCCGTCGGTGACCGTCAGTTGCTCCCCGAACCTGTTGTAGGTCATCGATGTGACCACCCCCTCGGGGCTGGTCACCGTGCGCAGCCACGGCCCGGCCTCCGGCCGGTCGCTGTAGGTCCCGGTGCCGTAGTCGTAGGTGGTGGTGTTGACCTCCTCGGCCGGCTGCCGCACCACCTGGCTGCTGGTGAGCATCCGCCCCAGGTAGTCGTAGGTCGCCGTGCTCCTTGCCCCGGTCTGGTCGACCGTCTCCAGCAGGTCACCGACCGCGTCATAGGCCGCCGTGGACACCTTGCCGGCCGGGTCGGTCACCTTCGTCCGGTTGCCCAGGGTGTCGTACTCGTAGGTCGTGGTCTTGCCCAGCGGATCCGTGGTCGACGCGACCTGACCCAGCTTGTCGTAGACCGTCGTCACGCTCGCGTCGGCGATCGGTGAGCCGCCCGGCGGGGTGTAGGGCGGCAGGATCGTCTGCCACGGCCGGCCCAGCGCGTCGACCTTCGTCTGGGTGACGGTGCCCAGCGGATCCTGCTCCTCGACGATCTCGCCGAAGGCGTTGTACCCGGCCAGCGCCGTCGGCCGGACCGAGACCGCCGACGCCCCGTGGGCCTCGGCGCTGATCGAGGGTGCGATCGTGGCCACTGGCTGGCCGACCTCGTCGTAGTCGTAGTCGGTGGTGTTGCCGTTGGGGTCCACCATGGCCGTTGTCAGGCCACGGTCATCCACGGTGTACCTCGTGGTCAGCTGATTGGTACTGGCGGTGACATGCTCGGTGCGCCCGCTGCCGTCGGCCCACAGCGCCGCAACGTCCTCTGCCGACAGCGCCTGCTGGTAGACCTGCACGTTGTCGATCGATCCGAAGAACTGGTCCTCGCCGGAGGTGCCCCGGTTACAGCCGCCGATCCCGAGCCCACGGGTGGATGCCCACGGGGTCGGGTTGGTGCCGTCGGTGCCCTTGACGTTGTTGACGTAGATCGACATGGTCTTGGTGTTCGCGTCGAACGCCCCGACCAGGTGCACCCACTGGTTGGCGTTCAGGGCGTT
The DNA here is from genome assembly GCA_013041765.1 of Dactylosporangium sp. Taxonomy (GTDB): domain Bacteria; phylum Actinomycetota; class Actinomycetes; order Mycobacteriales; family Micromonosporaceae; genus JABDRL01. The sequence goes on from JABDRL010000321.1 coordinate 29,417, forward strand.
GCTGGAGGACGCGTAATAATGCGTGGACGGTGTCGCGGAGTCCGACGACGGGGAGATGAACACCCACTGGTTGATGCCGCCGTTGTACTCCAGCATGAACGCGCCGTGAGCGTCGCCGCCCTGGCCGACGGCGGTCTGAATGTCGGTCAGGGATCCGGCGAAGACCCAGGCCGACACCGAGTACGACTGGGTCGTGTCCAGCACCGGCCGGTAGGTGTCCAGCCGTCCGGCGGAGAAGACGCCATAGCCGTCGTAGAAGAAGACGCCGTTGCCCCGGCCGTCGTAGAGGTGATCGCCGGCGCCCGAGGAGTCGTTGGCCCAGCGTTCCTGGTCGTCGGCGCAACTGCCGGTGAACTCGTACCAGCGGGCCGGCAGCGACCCGGTGGTGTTGCCGATGGTCTCGCTGGTCAGCCGGCCCATCGGGTCGTAGGTGGCGCTGGTGGTCTGCACGGTCTGCGAGGTGTTGCTGGAGGTGTCGCTGTGCTTGTACACCCGCCCGGTGGTGATCACCCGGTCGTCGGCGTCATAGACGTAGTTGGTGACCCGGTTGTACTCCGGCATCGTCTCCTCGTCGTCGGTCCACATGACCTCCCGCTCGGTGCGATACATCACCCGCCCGGCGAAGTCGTGCTGGAAGCCGGTCTGCGTCGCGCCGTTGTTGGTGGTCTGCGACCACAGGTTCCCCATAGGGTCGTAGGTGTTTTCCTCCAGCACCGTCGTCTCGGTGCCATCGGTCCGGCTGACTTTCTTGACCTTGCCGTCGTGCCAGTACTCATAGTTGGTGGTCCAGCCCATGGCGTCGGTCTCGGCGGCCAGGCTGCCGTCGGGGTAGTAGGCGTTGGACACCGCCTGGATGCTGCTCCCGTCCGGGCCCTGGACGGTGCTGGTCAGGACCCGCCCCTCGGCGTCGAAGGTCTCCGAAACCGAGCGCAGCAGGTCGCCGCTGGGGCACTCCGCCCCGGGGGCCGGGTTGCTGTCGCAGGTGACCACCGTTGTCTGGTTGCCGTAGCCGTCGTAGGCGAACAGGGTGACCACCCCGGCGGCGTCCAGGGTCTTCACCACCTGCCCGTGGGCGTTGTACTCGGCGGTAGCGCTCCGGGGGCTGTCGCCGCCGGTCAGGTCGCTCTGGGTGCGGGAGAGCACGTTGCCGTCGGCGTCGAGGACGTCCAGGGTCCTGAGCGTATGGACGGCCCCGGTGACCCGGTTGGTGACCGGCGGCTCGGTCGTGGAGGTCAGCGTCCCGTCTCGGAGCACTGGTACGAATACAGCACCCCGCTGGCCGCGTGCCCGGCCGGGGTCTTGAACCACAGCTCGATGCTGCCGTCGAAGGCCGGCACGTTCTCCATCGAGTTGTCGAACCGGACATACGAGCTGCTGCCGTCGAAGGAGGCCCCGTAGGTGTCGGCGAACGGGCTGGTTCCGGTCTGGGTGGTGTCGTAGGTGACGTTGTTGTAGACCGCCGGCACCCCGTCGACGACGTTGCGGGGCCTGGCTGGCAGGTCGATGTCGTTGAGGCGCAGGTCCCTGACGCATCAGCGCGCGAACCGCAACTGACCGTCGTCGGCGACCCCATCTACGTACATCCGACCAGGTCACGGGCGCGGGGTGATGCCCGATGAGCGCCTGGACGGATGGCGGCGGGGCGCGGCGCGGGCCGTTGCCGATCCGGTATGCCGACGCCGACCGGATCCTCATGACCGAACTGCTGACCATGCTCTGTGATCATCTGTTCAAGGACTCCCCAACCCGGGAGGACTCGCTGGCGGAGCTGGCGATGGCCGCTGCCGTGGTCGCCCGGTGCGGCCGCTGGCAGCCGCTGACGATCCATGCGGCACTGCGAGCGGGCGCATCGTTGCCGGAGGCCGCCGCCGCGACCGGGCTGGAGCCCGGCGAGGTCGTGCGCCGGTGGCGGGCGTGGGCCGATGTCCAGAGCGTCCTGGTGATCGGTGGACATCCGGCAGTCGACCCGGACGAGGTCCGGACCATCGCGGACCGGCTAGACCGGGAGATCCGCCGATGACGCCGACCCGGGTCGCCCGCAACATCAGCACGGTGGCCGTCGCCTCGATCGCGGCTTGGTCGTCGTGGAGCCACATGGTCCACGTAGCGCTCCGTTTCGGGGAACGGCCAGAGGTCGCCTACGTCCTGCCGATCTCGGTAGACGGAATGCTCGTGGTTGCCTCGGCCGCCATGGTCGAAGACCAGCGCGCAGGTCAGCATGTCCGCTGGTCGGCACGGATGGCGTTCGCTATCGGGGTCGCCGCGAGCGTCGCGGCCAACATCGCCGCGGCGCACCCGACCGTCGGCGCCCGCATCGTGGCGGCCTGGCCAGCGGTCGCCCTGCTTCTCGTGGTCGAGATGCTCTCGCGAAGCCGGACATCGTCGACCGCCCCCAACGGGTAGACCACGGCTGACATGAGGCTCGGCGGTGAATCCGTACTGAGCCAGATCGACAGGGACCGAGCGTCCGACAAACCGTCGTCTCAGCACGGTAGTCCGACCAGGACTGCGGACGCCGTGGTTCGCCTGCGAACCGAACATCCGGACATCACACCTGCCGAAATCTCCGCCCAACTCGGCGTGTCCAAGCGGCACGTCCGCCGGCTCATTGCCAGCCCCCGTGACTCTTGACTGTATGTGCTGTGGCGCTAACAGCGAGGCCAGCGCCACAGCGACCGAAAACTTCGTACAATGTCGAGCCGCCCCTCCAGAGTTGTCCATGAACGAGGGGAAGCGACCAATCTTCACGCAAGATCGCCTGACACGCTCATCGATCGGGGAGCAACCGTCGTCGGCCGAGCAGTCGGAGTCGGACGGAACGTCGCCGCTCACCGGATCCGCCCGCCTTCGCGGTGCACTTGAAGGCGGGCTGGCGCCGGACGTCCACCGTCCTCAGCAAAGTTTCATGATCATCTCAATCAACCGGAAGATCACCTGGGCCACGGACAGGTATCACACCACATCATCCACACCCATGACACGCCTCGTCGCCTGACGACGCCTGGGAGTCGACCGATCCTTCTGCCAACCATGGCGAGGTTTTACCATTGAAATTGCTCCTAACTGAGTCCTTGACCTGGGACTTCGGGGTAGCGGGTGGGTGGTCGTAGGCGCGACCACCCACCCTTTTGTGACTGTTTGCACTGACTCGCGGAGCCAGCCCGACCCTCTTCAGCCCGGCACTGCGCTCGGCAGATTTCATGGTTTCAGCCAAATATCTGCTGGTCAAACGCTTGACCCCTACCTTGCCTGCGGATTCATAAGACGCTAATGGCGTGGTTAGGTCGGTATCATGGCGGAGTTATCGAACGTCAGTAGCGGTGTATTATCGAGATTGCTGCGGAAACTTATTAGGAAAGAACTGCTAGACCCCCAGACCCCCGTGACCCCCGGACCGCCTGTTTCCCCGCAACAAAGGTTGATCGAATGTCAAAACCATCTACCGTGGAGCCGACCACCGAGGGCCGACGCCGCCTGCGCCGGCTAGTCGAGCGCTCGAAGCGCACGAGCGGCGTACAGTTTCCGCCCGCGTTCCTTCGAGATGACTCGCTCTCCACGACCCCGCCTCTCGCCAACATGCTGCGCGGCGGACGGGGCGGAGAGGTGAAATTGAAGCTGTACCTGACCATGACCATGCTCGCCGCACGACCACCACACGACATCAGATCCATCCCGGCACGAACCTGGGCAGAGGTACTAGCGCTGCCCGATCCAGAGGTCAACGGCGCTCGGCGGGTCGCCGACGCCCTCAACTGGCTCCAGCAATCGCGTCTGATCAGGCTGGACAGTCGCCAAGGCATGCCCAAAGACGTCACCCTCCTGAGCCCATCCGGAACCGGCACGGCATACAGCTGGCGCGGCGCATGGTATGTGCGCGTTCCTCTTGGCTTCTGGCAGAATGAGTGGATCTACCGGCTCTCCGGCACTGCAGTCGGATTCCTGCTCGTCCTGCGCGACATGCGAAGCAACAGGGCCGAGACAGACCCACCCTGGCTCACAACGACGCAGAAGCAGCGGTACGGCTTTTCGGACGACACCTGGACACGAGCGACCAAGGAACTGCAGGACCACGGCCTATTGGTCATACGCCGGAGACCGCAGGGTAAGGAATTTGACCATCGCCGCCTGCGCAACAGTTACTGGATCGACATCGATCGCTTGGACCAGCCCAACGAGCCGGCCGCGCAGGAAAGTTGATTCGCTGCGGGCCGAGAACCCCGACCAACCACGTCACCGCCCTCGGACGACGATGACAGCTTATGCGCGAGACCGCCGGGTCCATGGCTGAGGCGGGGGTGATGGTAGGAAATGCTCGTTCGGGTTGACGGGCGGCAGTCCGCGACCCACATCGATCAGCTCGGAGACCAGAACGGTCAGGTCTGGTTGCCAACTCCGGTCCTTGTCGATCCGTATGACGCTCTGGATGTGGTTGGTCAGCAGCAGGATCGGCCCGTTAGCACGCGCTACCAGGCTCCAGGTGTCACCGTGGGCGGCAACCACCGTGCCCGCCGCTCCGGAGCGGGTCTGAACTTGGTCGTGGGATGGTTGGGAGCGGGCCAGGTCCCAGGCATCCGCGACCGCAGCCGCCAGTTCTGGGTCGTCGTCGATGTAGGTCAGGATCCAGGGCGTGGCCTGTCGCTGCCACGCCGCAGGTGGCAGGTCGCACAGCTCGGTTGCCAGCGTCGCCGCCAGCGCCCGCCGCGCCGCCTGCGCCCGTCGCACCTCGTCCGGCGCATGCCGCAGCGGGAAGTCGGCTGGCGTTCCGCTGGCTGGGGTCGGCTGGTCGCCGGGATCGTGGCCTTCCACGGCCGTAGCATCCCACCGGTGTGACCTGTTGTCCGAGGGCGACGGGCCGGGTTTCTGGTGCGGGCTACGGGTCGCGTTCGTAGCCGTAGCCGGCGGCGTTCATCGATCGACGGCGGCCGGTGATGTAGAAGCCCTGGTCATCGAAGTGCGGTTCGCCGGGTTGCAGCGGTGGCGTTCGCCGGTCGTGGGCGCTGGTCTCGCGCTGCCCGACAGCAGGTTCCGCGTCCGGATCTCCGCCAGCGGCCTGGAGCACGGCGACGGCGTTGGTGCTCGGCGCGCACGGGATCGGGTTGCCGCAGCAGCTGCACAGGCCGTTGCCGGCGTCGTGGTGCCGACGGAAGACCTCGATCGCCAGGCGGTGAGTCTGGCTACCGTACAGGTGCGGGATCAGCCCCTGGGCTCGCACGGCCACGCGCCGCCCTCGTGGTGGACCTGCGGCCATCGGCACCGGTCGTGCCGGAGGGAACCGGCGACTATCGGCGTCATGCCGTGCCTCCCAACACCGGGAACTGGGCAAGCCAGGCCACAGCCGGCCGCGCACCGGTCGCCAACTGGGGGCGGATGGTCTGGACGTGGTCGGCCCAGGCGTCGATGATGACCTGCTCCTCGTCGGCTTCGGCGGGAAGCTGGTCCGGGGTGGGCAGGTGGTCAGTGACGGTCTGCTCGGTGAGGGCGAGGTAGTCCCAGCCGAACTGTTCCAGGGCGGTGAGGCTGCCCCGGTGCAGCCGCTGGTAGTGCTCGCGGGCGGCGATGGGCAGAGCCAGCCAGCAGGCGACCGCGTCGGCGACCAGCGCACCCCGGTCATCGGGTTCGGCCACGACCCCGGCGACCAGTGGGGCCAGGCTGAGGGCCAGCTCGGCGCGCAGGTGCAGGTGCTCGTATGCCTCCGGCTGCGTGGCTGCGTCGATCATGGATGGAGTGCCGCAGATTTGGGTCATGGTTGCCTCCGGTGCTGGTGTCGGCCGGCGCCGGCCTCGGGTGCTGGGCGGTGGGCGGTGGCGCGGATGTGGTCGCGCAGGTCGTCGCAGGGCACCAGCCTCGGCGGGATGCCGGGCACGACCGCGTGCATGCGGCTACCGCAGGCTCGACAGCACTCGCCGTGCTCGCGGGTCCACTTGACGAACCGCCGGTGCAGGCTGGCGGGGTTGACCAGTTGAAGGTCGTCGGCGGCCGTGGCTTGCAGTCTGGCCATCTGCCGGGACAGTTCGTCGCGGTCGTCGAAGGCTGCGACCAGCCGCGCGCGGGCTTCGGCGCACGGCCATTCGCCGCCGTCGGTCAGGCAGCGCCAGGACGGCCGGGCCGCGCGGTGCTCGTTGTCGGTGACCACCCGAAGGTTCCTCTCGGCGGTGTCGTTGAAGTGAGGTAGGCACTCTCAGCGGCCAGCGCCGGATGGCGTGTCGCCGGACCGGCGGCTCGCCTGCCGAATAGGACGGCCCTGACCAGATCCGGTTCGGCGGAGCGCCGGTCAGGTCCGGGCCAGATCCCCCGGCCGCTCGGTCGGTACCTGCACCCAGGGGATGGCCAGCAGCCGGGGACAGTGCGACCTGGTGATCAGTGCCCCGCACTCGGGGCACCAGTGCTGCGAGCGTTTGAAGGTCGCGAACCCGGCGACGAAGCCGACCAGAGCGGCCAGCACGGCGACCAGTGCGTAGCCCAACATGTGCCACCTCCGGCAGATTCCGCGTCCACGGTGGTCGACGCCGGTCGGCGACGGCCATGGATGGGAAGCCTGGCCGTACTCCAGCAGGTCAGACAGCCGACAGGCGTTCGCCGGTGTCAGCCGACAGCAGTCACGCCCCGGGATGCGCCGGGCTGGTGGCATAGGGTGGCTGGCCATGGGCACCCAGGCGCGACGAGCCAGCGAGTGGACCATCCACGGCGAGCGCATCGTCGACGACACGCGACGCGCCGTACTGAGCATCGCCGACGTCGAACTGCCCGACGGGGTGCGCTTCGAGCAGTACGTGCTGCGGGTGCCGGCGGCGGCGATGGTCGTGGTGCTCGACGACGCCGAGCGGGTGCTGATGATGTGGCGCCACCGGTTCATCGTCGATCGGTGGGTGTGGGAGCTGCCCGGCGGCTACCTCGACCCGGGCGAGGACCCCGCCGCATGCACCGCCCGGGAGGTCGAGGAGGAGACCGGCTGGCGCCCCCGCAGCATGCGGCAGCTATTGACCTTCCAGCCGATGGTCGGCACCATCGACCAGCCCAACATCATCTACCTCGCCCGGGGTGCCGACCGCACCAGCACGAGCGTCGACATCAACGAGGCCGAGCGCATCGGCTGGATCCCGCTCGCCGAGGTGCAGCAGCGCATCGCAGACGGGGAGATTGTCGGCGCCGGCTCGGTCGCCGGCCTGC
>JABDRL010000077.1 GCA_013041765.1 Dactylosporangium sp.
GGCCGGCGCCCCGGCCCGGTACGGCGGTCCTGGCCACCTGGCGGCAGTTGCTCGATCTCGGCTCGCTCCAGGACGGCGATGGTCATCTTGCCGGGACCGCGCGCCCGGCGGTGGCGCGACTATCCAAGATCACGGCGACCGACCTGGGCGTGGACGACGGCGACCCGGTGGTGGTGGGTACGGACCGGGGTGAGATCACCCTGCCGGTGGCCGTGACCGAGATGCCGGACCGGGTGGTGTGGGTGCCGGCCAACTCGTCCGGCTCGACCGTGCACCGGACGCTCGGTGCTGGCGCTGGTTCGGTCGTGGAGATCCGCTCCGGAGGTGGCAAGTGACGCAAGCCGATGGCCTGGCCGACTTCGGCCACGACCCGTGGTGGCTCATACTGGCGAAGGTCCTCGCGGTCTTCGTCTTTCTCCTGCTGATGACCATCTTCGCCATCTGGTACGAGCGTCGGGTCGTCGGGCGGATGCAGGTGCGTCCCGGTCCCAACCGCAACGGCCCGTTCGGGCTGCTCCAATCGCTGGCGGACGGGCTCAAGCTGATCTTCAAGGAAGAGATCATTCCCCGGACCGCAGATCGGGTGGTGTACTTCCTCGCCCCGGTCATCTCCGGGGTGTGCGCGTTCACGGCGTTCGCGGTCATACCGTTCGGCCCCACGGTTTCGATTTTCGGCCACCGCAGCCCGCTCCAGCTGGCGGACCTGCCGGTCGCCGTGCTGGTGGTGCTGGCCTGCTCGTCGATCGGGGTCTACGGCATCGTGCTCGCCGGATGGGCGTCCGGCTCGACCTACCCGTTGCTGGGAGCGCTGCGGTCCAGCGCGCAGATGATCTCCTACGAGGTGGCGATGGGCCTGTCCATCGTCGCGGTCTTCATGACCGCCGGCACGATGTCGACCTCCGAGATCGTCGCGGCGCAGGCGGATGCCCAGCGGCTGGTGCTGTTCGGGCAGGAGATCACCATTCCGGGGTGGTACGCCGTCCTGCTGATCCCCAGCTTCTTGATCTACTTCATCTCGGCGGTAGGCGAGACCAACCGAGCCCCGTTCGACCTTCCCGAGGCCGAGAGCGAGCTGGTCGGCGGGTTCCACACCGAGTACTCGTCGATGAAGTTCATGATGTTCTATCTCGCTGAGTACATCAACATGATCACCATCTCCGGCCTGTGCGTGACGCTGTTCCTCGGGGGCTGGCATGCACCCTGGCCCCTGACGCTCTGGTCCGGGGCGAACAGCGGGTGGCTGCCCCTGGTGTGGTTCACGGCCAAGCTGCTGTTGCTGCTGTTCGTGTTCGTCTGGCTGCGGGGCACCCTGCCCCGGCTGCGGTACGACCAGTTCATGCGGTTGGGATGGAAGGTCCTGCTCCCAGTCAACCTGGCTTGGATCGTCATGCTGGCCGGCATCAAGGTCATCCAGCGGGAGAGCCTGGACGGCTCGGTGCGCACGACGATCATCGCGGGCGTCGCGGTGGTCCTGCTCCTGGTGGTGACGCTGTGGCCAGCCGCGAAGGAACCAGAGCCCATGCTCGGCATGCCAGATCCGGCCGGCCGGATCGGCGGAGCCGACGGTTTCCCCCTGCCCCCACTGGATCTCCAGGTGCCACCGAGCCCCCGGGCGATGCCGACCCCGGTGCCCGCCACCGCGGCGGACACCGGATCCGATGGGGCCGAGGACTCTACGGGAGAGGAGGCCTGACATGGGAGCCCTGCTGGGAACCCTGAAAGGCTTCGGCGTGACGTTCTCGCACATGTTCAAGCGGGTCGTCACCGAGGAATACCCGGAGCAGCGCAAGCAGCCAGCCCCCCGGTTCCACGGCCGGCACATCCTCAACCGTCACCCCGACGGCCTGGAGAAGTGCATCGGCTGCGAGCTGTGCGCCTGGGCGTGTCCCGCTGACGCGATCTACGTGGAGGGCGCCGACAACACCGAGGAGGAGCGGTACTCCCCGGGCGAGCGCTACGCCAGCGTCTACCAGATCAACTACGCCCGCTGCATCCTCTGCGGCCTGTGCATCGAGGCGTGCCCGACCCGGTCACTGACGATGAGTAACGAGTACGAGCTGGCCAGGGATGACCGCCGTGATCTGATCTTCACGAAGGAACAGCTGCTCGCTCCGCTGCTCGAAGGCATGGAGTCCCCACCCCACCCGATGCGCTTGGGCGACTCGGACCGGGACTACTACATCGAGCCGACGTCAACGAACGGAGGCACGCGGTGAGCCTCGCGCTGGAGACTCTCGCCCAGAGCACGGTGCCGACAGGTGAAGTCGTGACGTTCTGGATTCTCGCCCCGATCGCGCTGGCCTGCGCCCTCGGCATGGTGCTGGCCCGAAACGCGGTGCACTCCGCACTGTTCCTGGTCGTCACGATGCTCTGCCTGGGCGTGTTCTACATGGTCCAGGCCGGGCCGTTCCTCGGCTTCGTGCAGATCATCGTGTACACGGGCGCCATCATGATGCTTTTCCTGTTCGTGCTGATGCTGGTCGGCAGGGACTCCGCGGAAGCCGTGATCGAAGTCCTGCGGGGACAGCGGATCGCGGCCGTGGTTCTCGGCGGCGGGCTCGCCGCGCTCCTGGGCACCGGCGCGGTCCGGGCGCTGCGGGCGACCACCGCCACCGGCCTGGAAGCGGCCAACGCCGACGGCAACGTTCAGGCCATCGCCCAGCTGCTGTTCACCCGGTACGTCTTCGCGTTCGAAGTCACCTCCGCGCTGCTCATCACCGCGGCGGTCGGAGCGATGGTGCTGGCCCACGTCACCCGGCCCAAGGCCGAGCGGGTCGGCCAGACCGCGAGGATGCTGGCCCGCTTCGCCCCGGGTGGCTCTCCGGCGCCCAAGCCCGGGCCGGGCGTGTTCGCCACGTCCAACTCGATCGCGACGCCGGCGCTGCTGCCCGACGGCACGCCCGCGGAGCGCAGCATCTCCGCCGTCGTGCCAACCCGTGACCTCACCCCGGAGGAAGCGGCCCCGAAGGGTACGCAGGGCAACCAGGAGGGACAGCAGTGAGCGTCTCCTACTACGTCGTCCTAGCCGCCGCGCTCTTCACGATCGGGGCGGTGGGGGTGCTCATCAGGCGGAACGCCATCGTGCTGTTCATGTGCATCGAGCTGATGCTCAACGCGGCCAACCTGACCCTGGTGACCTTTTCCAGGATCAACGGGACGCTCGACGGCCAGATCATGGCCTTCTTCGTCATGGTTGTCGCCGCGGCAGAGGTCGTCGTCGGCCTCGCGATCATCATGACGATTTTCCGGACCCGGCGTTCAGCGAACGTCGACGAAGCGAATCTGCTGAAGTACTGAGAGGGCAGCGGTGGGATCGAACGTTCACTTCGCGGCCGCGACCGGATGGCTGAGTACCTTCTGGCTGCTGATCGCCATTCCGCTCGCCAGCGCCGCCGCGCTGCTCCTGCTCGGTCGGCGGGCGGACCGGTGGGGCCACTGGCTGGGTGTCACCAGCGTCGCGGCCTCCTTCGGCCTAGCGGTCAGCTACTTCTTCGCCCTGCGGGGGGTCGATGAGCGCTCCGCCGAGCTGCGCCTGTTCGACTTCATCGACGTCGGCGGGCTGAAGGTCGACATCGGGCTGCTGCTGGACCCGCTCTCGGTGGTGTTCGTCCTGCTCGTCACGGGCGTCGGGGCGCTGATCCACGCGTACGCCGTGGGCTACATGGCGCACGATCCCGGCCGGCGGCGGTTCTTCGCGTACTTCAACCTGTTCGTCGCCGCGATGCTGCTGCTGGTACTCGGCAACAACTACGTGATGCTCTACGTGGGGTGGGAAGGCGTCGGGCTCGCCTCCTACCTGCTGATCGCCTTCTGGTACGCGAAACCGGCCGCCGCGACGGCCGGGAAGAAGGCCTTCCTGATGAACCGGGTCGGCGACGCCGGCTTCGTCATCGCCATCTTCCTGATGTTCGCGACCCTCGGGTCGGTCAACTTCGACGACGTGAGCAACGGCGTCGGCGCGCTGGCGACGGGCACGGCCACAGTCCTCGGCCTGCTGCTGCTGCTCGGCGCCTGCGGCAAGTCCGGGCAGTTCCCGTTGCAGACCTGGCTGCCCGACGCCATGGAGGGCCCGACCCCGGTATCCGCGCTGATCCACGCGGCGACGATGGTGACCGCCGGGGTCTACCTCATCGCCCGATCGCACCCGATCTTCGACGCCGCGCCGGACGCCCAGACCGCGGTCATCTGCGTCGGGGCGGCCACGCTGCTCATCGGCGCGATCATCGGCTGTGCCAAGGACGACATCAAGCGGATCCTGGCCTATTCGACGGTGTCCCAGATCGGATACATGTTCCTCGCCGTCGGACTCGGCGGCGTCGCGTACGCCCTCGGCCTGATCCACCTCCTGGCGCACGGCTTCTTCAAGGCCGGGTTGTTCCTCGGCGCCGGCTCGGTGATGCACAGCATGAACGACCAGACCGACATCCGGCGGTTCGGCGGGCTCTGGAAACCCATGAAGATCACTTGGGTGACCACCGGCCTGGGCTACCTCGCCCTGATCGGCATCCCGCCGCTGTCCGGCTTCTTCACCAAGGAGCCGATCATCGGGGCGGCCTTCGACCACGCCGGCTGGCTGGGTGCGGTGGTCGGCGGGGCGGCGCTGCTGGGCGCCGGGTTGACGGCGTTCTATATGACCCGGTTGTTCGTGTTGACGTTCCACGGCCCCAGACGATGGACCCCGGACGTCGGCCAGCCCCACGAGTCGCCTCCGGTGATGACCGTTCCGCTGATCGCCCTCGCGCTGGGGTCCCTGGCCGCCGGGGCACTGATGATGACATCCGTGGTGGACTGGCTGACCCCGGTCTTCGGCGAGCATGCCGAATCCTCGGAGCACTGGCTGATCACCGGCGCGACCATGGCGGTGACGCTCACCGGGGTCGGGCTGGCACTCGTGCTGTTCCGCAAGGGAACGGAAACCGAGGAACAGCCGGCCGGCATTCTGGTCACCGCGGCGCGGCGCAACCTCTACGCCGACGCGGTCAACGAGACGATCTTTGAAATGCCCGGCAAGTACCTCACCCGGGCACTGGTCTTCCTGGACAACCGGGGCATCGATGGGTTGGTCAATGGGCTGGCCGCCGCCGTGGGCGGCGGATCCGGTCGCCTGCGGCGGCTGCAGACGGGGTACGTGCGGTCATACGCCATGTCGATACTCGCGGGCGCGGTGCTTGTCGTCGTGGCGATGCTCGCGGTGACGTTGGGATGAGCATGAATGACTTTCCGTTTCTGAGTGTGCTGACCGCCGCGCCAGCGGTGGGCGGGCTCGTCGTGGCACTGCTGCCGAACAGCAGGCCGACCCTGGCCAAGGCCCTGTCCCTGGGCTGGTCCCTGGTGGTCCTGGTCGGGACGATCACGATGTACACCGCCTTCAAACCCGGCGGGGACCGGTTCCAGTTCCACGAGTCCTACCGCTGGATTCCCAGCTGGGACGCGCGGCTGACCTTCGCGGTCGACGGCATCGCACTCGTCATGCTGCTGCTGATCGCGGTGCTGGTTCCTGTCGTCATGCTGGCCTCCTGGCACGACACGGACGGTTACGGCGCGAAGGCCGGGGAGGACCGCCACAGCGCGGCCCCGGTCGGCGTCGTCCCGGCCCGCAGCGCCTCGGCCTACTTCTCGCTGCTGCTGTTTCTGGAGAGCACGATGCTCGGGGTCTTCTCGGCCCAGGACATCTTCCTGTTCTACGTCTTCTTCGAGATCATGCTCGTGCCGATGTACTTCCTCATCGGTTCCTACGGCGGGCAGCGCCGCCAGTACGCAGCCGTGAAGTTCTTCCTGTACTCCCTGGTCGGCGGCTTGTTCATGCTGGTGGCCGTGATCGGGCTGTGGGTGCTGGGCGGGCATACCTTCGACTGGCAGAAGCTGGTGGAGGCCGACTTCACCACCGGCACCGAGCGGTGGCTGTTCCTGGGCTTCTTCATCGCGTTCGCGATCAAGGCGCCGTTCTTCCCCTTCCACACCTGGCTGCCCGACGCCGGCGGTGCCGCGCCAGCCGGCTCGGCCGCCCTGCTCGTCGGCGTGCTCGACAAGGTCGGCACCTTCGGGATCCTGCGGTACTGCCTGCCGCTGTTCCCCAACGCCTCGCGGTACTTCGCGCCCCTGGCCCTGACCCTGGCGCTGGTCGGGGTCATCTACGGTGCCCTGCTGGCCATCGGCCAGAACGACCTCAAGCGGCTGGTCGCGTACACGTCGATTGCCCACTTCGGATTTATCGGGATCGGGATCTTCGCGTTCACCACCCAGTCCGGCACGGGCGCGGTGCTGTACATGGTCAACCACGGCCTGGCGACCGGTCTGCTGTTCCTCGTGGTCGGGATGCTGGCCGCCAGGCGGGGCAGCGCCGCGGTCTCCGACTTCGGCGGCGCGGGCAAGCTGGTGCCGGTGCTGGCCGGGGTGTTCCTGCTCGCCGGCCTCGCCTCGCTCGCGCTGCCGGGGACCTCGCCGTTCGTTTCGGAATTCCTGGTGCTCGTCGGGACCTTCACCGTCAACAAGACCGTCGCCGTGGTCGCGACGGTTGGGGTGGTGCTGGCTGCCGGGTACGTGCTGTGGATGATCCAGCGCACGACGCACGGGACGGTCAATCCGGCCCTCGCCGAGGTCGAGGGCATGAAGCGTGACCTGTCGTTGCGGGAGGGCATCGTCGTCGCCCCCCTGATCGCGCTGATCCTGGGGCTCGGGGTCTACCCGAAGCCGGTCCTTGACGTGATCGACCCCGCGGTTCGGGCAACGCTTTCGGACACCGGATCGACAGATCCCGCGCCAACCCATCCGGCCCCGACCGCTGATGCGGTCAGCAAGGAGTCTGGGAAGTGAACCCGCCGCTGGCACAGGAAGCCCTGCAGCTTCCGACAATCGACTACGGCGCGATGGCGCCCATGCTGGTCCTGTTCGGGATCGCGGCCGCGGGCGTGGTCATCGAGGCGTTCGTGCCGGGCCGCTTCCGGTACTGGATCCAGCTCCCCCTGGCCCTGGGCGGTCTGATCGCGTCGCTGCTCCTTGTCGTGTGGCAGGCCGGCAAACATACGATCACCGCCGGGTCCGCCGTCGCCATTGACGGACCAGCGCTCTTCCTGCAAGGCGCGATCATCGTGCTGGGCGCGGTGGCGATGCTGTTGATCGGCGAGCGGTCGCTGGAGCGCGGCGGACCGTTCGTGGCGCAGGCCGCGGTGACGGCCAACACCGAGACCGATCGCCAGCAGGCGGCCAAGGCCAGCGGGGCGACCGAGGTCTACCCGCTGACGGTGTTCGCCCTCGCCGGCATGATGCTGTTCGTCTCGGCCAACGACCTGCTGACGATGTTCATCGCGTTGGAGGTCTTCTCGCTGCCGCTGTATCTGCTGTGCGCGCTGGCCCGGCGTCGCCGGCTGCTGTCGCAGGAAGCGGCCCTGAAGTACTTCCTGCTCGGCTCGTTCGCTTCGGCGTTCTTTCTGTTCGGCATCGCCCTGATCTACGGTTTTGCCGGTCAGGTCGACCTCCGGGCCATCGATGCGGCGCTGCTCGGTTCAGAGCGGGACGAGATCCTGCTGTACGCCGGTCTGGCAATGCTGTCCATCGGCCTGCTCTTCAAGGCGGCGGCCGTGCCGTTCCACGTCTGGACCCCGGATGTCTACCAGGGCGCTCCGACGCCGGTGACGGCGCTCATGGCGGCCTGCACCAAGGTCGCGGCATTCGGCGGGCTGCTGCGGGTGCTGCACGTGGGCTTCGCCCGTGCCGAGTGGAGTTTCGTGCCGGTCATCGGGGCGATCGCCGCGATCACCATGATTGTTGGCGCGATCCTCGCGGTCACCCAGACCGACATCAAGCGCCTGCTGGCATACTCCTCGATCGCCAACGCCGGGTACCTGCTGGTCGGCGTGCTGGCGGTCGGCGGCGACGGCGAGGGGCTGGCCAGCTCGATGTTCTACCTGGTCGCCTACGGCTTCACCGTGCTGGCGGCCTTCGGCGTGGTGACGCTGGTCCGGGACGGCGCGGGCGAAGCGACGCACCTGTCGCGCTGGGTGGGACTCGGCCGCCATTCGCCCGGATACGCCGGACTGTTCACCTTTGTGCTGCTCGCCTTCGCCGGGATTCCGCTGACCGCCGGATTCACTTCGAAATTCGGGGTTTTCGCGGCCGCGGTCGCCGACGGCAAGACCTGGCTGGTGATTGTCGGAGTCGTCAGCAGCGCGATCCTGGCCTTCCCGTACCTGCGGGTCATCGTGATGATGTGGCTGTCCGAGCCGGCGGAGAACACGCCGAAGCCCGCCATCCCCGGCGCGCTGACCGCGGCGGCCCTGATGATCGGAACGTTGGGAATCCTGCTGCTGGGAGTCGTCCCGGCACCCCTGCTGGATCTGACGACCCGAGCCGCTGACTTCATTCGCTGATACCGGGAGGTCGTCCCCTGTCGGCACTGGCCTTGGACGGTGTGTGGCATGGTGATAGGCGTGGTCAGTACAGGCGGTCAGCTCTTCCGCGCTGCGGTCGGGTTTGAGTTCAGCGATCCGGCTTTGGAAGCGGTTGCCGGGGCGACCCTCGCTGAGGTCGAGGACGTGCTGCGGGACGCCGCGGTCAGCGCGGACCCGGTGGTGACCGAGGCGGCGCGCCACCTGGTCGATGCGGGCGGGAAACGATTCCGGCCGCTCCTGGTCACGGTGGCCGCGAGCTTCGGCGATGCCCGGGCGCCGAAGGTCGTGCTCGCGGGTGCGGTAGTCGAGTTGACCCACCTGGCGACGCTCTACCACGACGATGTGATGGACGAGTCCCTGGTACGCCGGGGCGCTCCCTCCGCCAACGCCCGGTGGGGCAACTCCGTGGCCATTCTGGTCGGGGACTACCTGTTCGCCAGGGCCGCCCATATCGGCGCCGACCTCGGCGTTGATGCCGTCCGGCTGCACGCGGGGACGTTCTCCCGGCTGGTGCAGGGCCAGATCGCCGAGACCATCGGTCCCCGGCCCGGAGAAGACGAGACCGAGCACTATCTGCGCGTGATTTCAGAGAAGACCGCCTCGCTCATCGAGACGAGTACCCGTCTCGGCGGACTGTTCGGCGGCGTCGAGCCCCACCACGTCGAGTGCCTCGCGCGCTACGGCGAGACCATCGGCGTGGCCTTTCAACTTTCAGATGATCTTCTTGATATTGCCAGCGACGGCCTTCAGTCGGGCAAGACACCAGGCACCGACCTGCGGGAGGGCGTGCGGACGCTCCCGATGCTCTACGCGCTGGCGTCCGAGGACGCGAGTCCGTCCGCACAGCGGCTCCGGGAGATCCTCGCCGGAGGCCCCGTGGCCGACGACGCGTTGCATGCGGAGGCCCTTGGGCTGCTGCGGGAGTCGGCCGCGCTCAAGCGGGCCAGGGAGACGGTGCGGGAACATGCCGAGCGTGCCAGATTGGCCCTGGCTCCCCTGCCGGACCTTCCGGCACGTCGGGCGTTGGAGCACCTGAGCGACTTCATTGTCGATCGAACCTGCTGATTGTCGTATAACGATATTTCCTGCTTGGCTGCCTTGTGTCTGGTATCGGTCGGCGTTTGTCGAGGCACGGTGTTGTGGGTTTAGATAGCACCGGAAGCCCATAGTGACGATGGCCACACATACTGCATTGAGTACGCTGTGTCGCGACGCGATACGCTCGGTGTCCTTGTGTCGCTGGAAGCGCTCCCATGATCGATATATGTTGCTGTCGTAATGTGAGGATGGTGTGCGTGAATATATTCACACTTCGTATGGTGAAGAGTCAGTAGCTGCTGCGGCTGGGGAGGTGCGGCGGTGCGAGATCCGCAAGCAGAACCTTCGGACCTGATCCGGAGCGTGTCCCGAGCCCTGCGTGTGCTGGAGGCCGTGGGCCAGCTACCGCGGGGGCTGACGGTCAAGCAGATCGCTCGGCGCTGCGACCTCACCGTCGCAACGACGTATCACCTGGTGCGGACGCTGGCCTACGAGGGCTACGTCATTCGGCGAGAGGACGGGACGTACGTCGTCGGCATGGAGGTCGCCGACAGGTACCGAGAGCTGGTGCACGCATTCCGCGGGCCGATGGCCGTGACCGAAACGCTCCGACGGGCGGCGGGGGAGACCGGATACACCCACTGTCTCGGCCGGTTCATCGGAACCCGAGTGGCCGTGACGGCGGTCGTTGAGGGCATCCGCTCGCCGCACCTGGACGAACTCGTGGCGGGCTTCGACGACGCGGCGCATGCGATGGCGATCGGCAAGGCGCTGCTGGCGACCATGACACCTGATCAGCGATGGCGGTTTCTGAAGGAAACGGGGATGCGGGCGTTCACCACGGCAACCATCACTTCGCCGGAGGCGCTGGACATCGAATTGTCCGGAGGGGAACGTCGGGGCATGCAGATCGAGATCGGCCAGTACCGCCCTGGGGCTGCCAGCGCCGCGGTGCTGCTGCGCAACGACCGTGATCCGGAACAGCGGGTCGCGCTCGCCTGCTCCGTGCCGGCCGCTGACCTGATGACCTCAGCCAAGGTGATTCGAAATCGGCTCACGGCCACCGCCAGGGTGCTTGCCGAGGTCATCGACGAGCCCCCGCCGTGACGTCATTCCTGACGCATGGCGGAACCCGTCGATGGTGAAGATGGCGAGCGCCCCCCAGACCAGGGCAAAGCCGGCCAGCCGCGCCAGCGGTAACGGTTCCTGGAAAACCAGCACGCCGAAGCCGAACTGCAGGCTGGGCGTGATGTACTGCAACACCCCAAGGGCGGACATCGGGATCGCGTTGGCGGCGTTCGCGAAGCACAGCAACGGGATCGCGGTGACCGGGCCGGCGAGCATCAGCAGCATCGTGTACGACGGGGAGATGGTGGTGAACGCGGATACCTCCCGCTGGCCGAGATACCCGAGATACACCAGCGCCAGCGGTGCTAGCACCGCGGACTCAACGAACAGGCCTTCGGCCGCCGGCAGCGCCAGCCGTTTCTTGATGAGCGTGTACGTCCCGAACGACCCGGTCAGCGTCAGCGCGATCCACGGAACCCGGCCGTAATCAACGGTGAGGACCGCGACGGCCAACGCTCCGACCCCGATCGCGGTCCACTGGGCCCGGCGCAGTCGCTCGCCGAGCACCACCACCCCCAGCAGCACGACGAACAGGGGATTGATGAAGTACCCGAGCGACGACTCCACAATCTGGCTGCTGACGACGGCATAGATGTACATCCCCCAGTTGAGGCCGATCAGCGTGGCGGCGGCCGCGATGCCAAGGAGGATCCTGGCGGGGAGCCGCCGTATCTGGGCGATGGCCCTGCCCCGCCTGCCGACCAGCAGGATCCCGGCGACGAAGACCATCGACCAGACCACCCGGTGGGCGAGAATCTCCACCGGTCCGGCTTGACTGAGGAGCTTGTAGTACGGAGGGAAAAAACCCCAGATGACGTATGCGGCGATGCCGAACACATATCCCCGACGCGGCTGATCCACGGTGCTCACCGTAGGAGTCCACCGCGATGGGCGCTACGAGGTTTCTAGTCGTCTCCGTCACTGACCAGGAGGTTGAGTACCCAGCTGACGACACTGACGATGAGTGCCCCGATGACCGCGGTCGGCCAGAACTTGTCGACATTGAACGCCAGATCCAGCTGTCCAGCGATCCAGTCGGTCAGCATGAAGAGCGCTCCGTTGACCACCAGAGCGAAGAGCCCGAGAGTCAGCACGTACAGCAGACAGCCGATCTTCTTGATGATCGGTCGCAGTACGGCATTGACCAGGCCGAAGATCGCGGCAACGGCGATCAACGTCACAGCCTTTGAGAAAACCGATGAACCCGCGAGCGTGATGCCGTCAAGGACCGCTGTGGATATCAGCAGCGCCACGGCCGTGGTTGCGAGACGGATGAGGATGCCCATGGCGCCGATCGTCGCATGAACGGCCGCTGTTTGGGACCCCAGCGGCGGCTAGCGCACCAGCGGACCGATGGTCTGATGCTCGATGGGCGTGCCGGAGACCAGCGCCCAGCGCAGGGTCCGGCGACCGATCACCACACCGATCATGTCGGCCCGGATGCGGGTCAGCCATCCACCAGCGTCACCGAGACCGAGCGCCGCGGCGGCGATATGCGCCTCATCCGTGGCCAGTGGCTGGAGCAGAGCGAGATCGACCCGCGAGAGGACATCAAGATCAGCTTGGCCGAGATCGTCCCGGACCAGCAACGTGGTCCGCCACGCCCCCTCCACCACGGGAACACCCGTCGTTCCGACCGGCCCGACATCGACAACCAGCAACTGCGGACGGACGGCCGAGGCGGGCGGGGGTTCGAGGACCTGGCCCGGCTGCGCCATCATCACGGAGCCGGACGCGTGTGCCCCGATCGCTCGGAGGAACGGATCCCAGGCGTACGGGCGCCCCGACAGGACGACGGCGTGCGCCCCGACGGCCAGCGCCCGCAGCAGGACCACCTGGGCGCACCGGATCCCGCCGATGATCGCAGCCCGGGTCGGTTCCCCCCGGAACATCCGGACCACGACCGGATCGCCGTGCCGGTTGACCCCGAGCATCATGCCGGCGTTGCCGAGAGGCAGGTGCAGCGCCGCGAGCATCGGCGCGGTGACCGGCAGGCCGGTGCCGCTGACCCCAAGGCCCGTGCCCCCGGCGACCACGCCGGCCAGCATCGCGGAGGAGCCCGAGGAGGCTCCCCCGAGGGGCAGCGTGGCCGCCAGCGCCTCCAACTGCGTGCCGTCGAGCGGGCGGGCCCGGGCACTCGCGGCCGCGAGCAGCGCGCGCAGGGAGCGGACGAGACCGGCCAGCGCGCTCGGCGACGGCGCGGCCAACCGGACGACGCACTCGGCCCGGAACTCGGCGGCCTCTTCGGCGTCCCGCTCGACCGTCAGCGCGACCGTCGTCGAGCCACCCTGCATGGTGAGCAATCGGGGAAGGAACGTGCTGGCCAGTTCACCCCGAACATCCGGCCAGCGGATCAGCTGCAGGCAGGTCTGCTGCATGTGGCCGAGTTCGACGGTCGACCAGTTCTCCTTGAACGGGCGGCCGACCTCGTGGTGGGCGAGATCGGCGATCGCCTGGAGCACGCTGTCGCCGGCCAGCATCCGGCAGGGCACCCGGGTGCGGTCCAACCGCCGACGCACGCGGCGGACGGCGCTGGCGAGCGCCCGTTGGAGATCGGCCTCCGGAAAACGTCCGACCCGCCTGACGTGCACCGCGAGCAGCGCGCGTTGCTGGGCGAGGATTCTGCCCTCGGTCAGTTGCCGGTAGGACGTCGCGGCGGCGGTCGTCCCCAGAAGGTGCGTGGACGGGGCCGCGACGCCCGTGAGCAGCAGCTGGAGCCGGACCGTCGGCTGGTCGGACGCCGCGGCCGGGAGGAACGCCGCAAGCCCCGGCAGGGCGACCCCCTTCTCCGCGAGCACCCCGGTCGTGTCGCCGGCCTCCAGCACCGCGGTCAGACCATAGGCATCCTCGACGATCCCGACGGGCACACCGCCGATCTCGATTGAGGTGATGATGGCCCCCGGACGCAGCAGGCCGAGCACGGCCGCGGGCGGGCTGCCGGAGGGGAGCGTTCGGCGTCGACCGAAGTACCGGGCTCCCTGCCCAATCCACTGGTACAGCCAGCGGCGCCGGGCGCGTCCGAAGGCTACGACCAGCAGTACCAGCGAGATCGGACCGGAAGCCACGAGCCACAGGGGATCGACCGACGCCGTTGTGGCGGCCAGCACCAGCGCGATCTGCGCGATGACAATCTGGCCGGCCCGCAGGCCGAGCAGGGTTCCCCGGGGCTTGCCGCGCCCTGGATGGTCGCCACGGTCGTCGTTGACGGGCGAAGGCGGGATGTGAAAACTGGGCGGGGCCGTGCCGCCGCGTGGTGGGGGGAAGCCCGGCGCAGCTGCCGGTTGTGTCATTACCACGGCCGTCCTCCCCGAATTCTCTTCCGGCCGCCTATCGTAGGGCGCTGTCGCTGCCTTTGGTGGACCCCACAGTCCATGGTTTGGGGGGTAGAGCATGGCGTCCCGTCAAGACCAACTGCATTCGTACCAGTTCATGGTGCAACGCGTGGTCGCGGCCCTGGTGCTCCGGGAGACCGATCCGGCCCAATCGCCGTTTCGCAAAATCGCCGGATCCGCTCTGATCGGGGCGTTGCTGGCCGCTCTGTCCCTGGGCGGGGCCGCGGCCTACGGACTGATCGCTCCCGGGGGCTCCGACCGGTGGAAGACCGAGGAAGCGGTCATTGTCGAGAAGGAATCCGGTGCGCTGTTCGTGTACCGGGATGGCAAGATCCATCCAGCGCTGAACTACTCGTCGGCGTTGCTGCTGGTGGGGGCGACCAAGCCGAAGACCGTTTCGGTCGCGCGGGCGTCTCTCGACGGAGTACCCCGAGGGACGGCCTACGGCATCGAGGGAGCCCCGGATCTGCTGCCAGCGAAGAAACGGTTGAGCCGGGAGCCCTGGGCCATCTGCACGAATCGGGCGGCCCTCCAATCGGCAACATCCGCGCTGTTCATCGGGGGAACGGAGCCGGCCGGCGGCCGAGCCCTCGCGGGGGGAGAGAACCCGGAGGCGCTGCTGGTGGCGGTACCGGATGGCACGCGCTACGCGATTATCGGTCATCGCCGTCACCTGATCCGGGACCCCGAGATCGTCCTGCCGGCACTGGTCTGGACCGCCCAACCCGTCGAGGTCGATCCCGCGTTCATCAACGCACTCCCGGCGGGAGCCGACGTGGCGAGGCTGGCGCCGCACATCGCGGGGTTCGGAACGATGGTGACGCGTCCGGCAGGTGGCCGGGTCGGGCAGGTCTACGTCGTCCGGCGCTCCGCTGGCCAGGACTATTTCGTCGCTGGTGGGACCGGACTCGCGGCGCTGACGCCGCTGGAGGCGCAGTTGCTGCTCGCCGATCCGCTGACCGCCGCCAAAATCGGTCATTCGACGGCGAAAGAGCTGAGCGTAGCCGATTTCATGCCGCTCGGCACCAACGTGCAGCAGTTCGCTGCGGGCGGCGACGCGGGCGCGCTGCCCG
>JABDRL010000366.1 GCA_013041765.1 Dactylosporangium sp.
CGGCCCACGCCGGTGAGGTGCTGGTCGAATCCGATCCGGGGCGGGGCGCGACGTTCGCCGTCCGACTGCCGCGGGCCGCGGGCGACCCGGCGTCATCGGCGGACGGCGACCCGGCGCCCTGAGCCGCCGCTGCCGGTAGCGGCCCGTCACGACTCAGGAGGCCCAGCCGAAGGACCGCTCGACGGCGCGTAGCCACCGGCGCCGCTCGCGCTCCCGGGCCTCGGCCGCCATCCGGGGCTCCCAGCGACAGCCCATCTGCCACTTGTCCCGCAGCGATTCGATGTCCGGCCAGAACCCGACCGCGAGGCCGGCGGCATATGCCGCGCCCAGGCAGGTGGTTTCGGTGACCGTCGGTCGAACGACGGGGACGTCCAGCACGTCGGCCTGCATCTGCATGAGCAGGCCGCTGGCGGTCATGCCACCGTCGACCTTGAGCTCCGCCAGCGTGCCGGAGAACTCGGCACGCATCGCATCGACGACGTCGTGGACCTGCCAGGCCGTGGACTCCAGGGCGGCCCGCGCCAGATGCCCCTTGGTGACATAGCCGGTCAGCCCAGTGATCACACCCCGGGCGTCCGGTCGCCAGTAGGGGGCGAACAGCCCGGAGAAGGCCGGCACGATGTAGCAGCCGCCGTTGTCGGTCACCGTGGCCGCCAGCTGGTTGATCTCCGCCGCCGAGCCAATCAACCCCAGGTTGTCGCGCAGCCACTGCACCAGGGCACCGGTGACCGCGATCGGGCCCTCCAGGGCGTACGCCGGCGGCTGGTCGCCGATGGCGTACGCGATGGTCGTCAACAGGCCACGCTCGCTGCGTACCGGTTTCGCCCCGGTGTGCAGCAGCAGGAACGACCCGGTGCCGTAGGTGCACTTGGCCTCGCCCGGGGTGAAACACGCCTGCCCGAACAGCGCGGCCTGCTGGTCGCCAAGGGCACTGGCAACGGGCACGCCGACCAGACCGTCGCCAGCCTCGCCGTAGACGTACGAGGACGGCAGGATCTCGGGCAGCACCGCGCGGGGCACGCCGAACGCGGAGAGCAGGGTGTCGTCCCAGTCCAGTGTCTCGATGTTCATCAGCATGGTGCGGCTGGCGTTGGTGACATCGGTGGCGTGCCGACCGGTCAACCGCTCGATCAGCCAGGTGTCCATGGTGCCGAACCGGATGTCACCGGCCTCGGCCCGCCCGCGCAGGCCCGGGACGTGCTCGAACAGCCAGACAATCTTCGGACCGGAGAAATAGGTCGCCAGGGGCAGTCCGCACAGCTCGCGGAAGCGGTCCGGACCGACCTGGCCGCCGAGAGCCTGGATGAGTTCGTCGGTGCGGGTGTCCTGCCAGACGATGGCGGGATGCACCGGTTCGCCGGTCTCGGCGTCCCACAGCAGGGTCGTCTCGCGCTGGTTGGTGATGCCGATCGCGGCGAGGTCCGCCCGGCTGAGACCGGCGCGGTTGAGCGCACCCCGGACGACCGCCTGGACGTTGTGCCAGATCTCCATCGGGTCGTGCTCCACCCATCCCGGCCGGGGAAACCGCTGGCGGTGCTCGCGTTGGTCCAGGGCGACGATCGAGCCAGCATGGTCGAAGATGATGCAGCGCGATGACGTCGTTCCCTGGTCGATGGCGGCGATGTGTCGGGTCATCACGCGGACAGTGTGCGGGATAGCCCGCGGTCCCGGCAGCTGGCCGGACGCCCGATTACCACGGGCTGGTCGGCGCGGGGCTGGCGTAGTACCAGCCCTGGCCGGTGTCGCAGCCGAGCTCGGTCAGCCGGGTCGCCTGCTCCTCGGTTTCGACCCCCTCTGCGGTGACCGTCAGCCGCAGGGCGTGGGCGAGATCGATGACGGCGGCGATGATTTGTTCATCGACCGGATCCGGCCGCTCCATCGGACGCAGACCGGCGACGAAGGACCCGGCCAGCTTCAGCGCGTGCACCGGGAGGTTCCGCAGGTAGGCGAAGTTCGAGTAGCCGGTACCGAAATCGTCGATAGCAATGATCACGCCGAGCGTGGCCAGCTCCCGGAGGGTCTCCAGCCTCTCCGGGGTCCCCATCAGGGCGCTCTCGGTCAGCTCCAGCTGGAGGGTCTTCGGGTCGAGACCGGTACTCGTCAGAATCTCCGCGACATCGTCAACGATCCTCCGGCCGCGGATCTGCCGAACCGAGAGGTTGACGCTGATCACCCGGTCGGCCTCCTGGCAGGCATCAAGCCAGATCGCACCCTGCTGGCAGGCCTCCCGGAGCACCCAGCGTCCCAGCGGCACGATGAGGCCGGTCTCCTCGGCCAGCGGAATGAACTGGTCGGGGCCGAGCACCCCGAGCCTGGGATGGTTCCACCGGACCAGGGCCTCGATCCCGGTCACCGCGCCGTCGCCCAGCCGGACAAGCGGCTGGTACTCGATGAAGAACTCTTCGCGTTCCAGGGCCGAAGGCATGGCGGAGGCCAGCTCGTAGCGGGTGACGTCCAGCGTGTGCCGACCGGGATCGAACAATGCCACGCGATCGCGACCGTCGGATTTTGCCCAGTAAAGCGTGGTATCGGCGGCCTTCATGAGTTCGGCGGCCGTCGAGCCGCGCACGGGCCGCTCGACGATGCCGACGGAGGCGGACACGCTCAGCTCGTTGCCGGCGACGTAGATCGGTACCCGCAGCGCCGCCAGCGCGGCCTCGGCGATGGCCTGGACGTGGGCGACGCCCTGGGACTGGTCGACCAGGACGACGAATTCGTCGCCGCCCATCCGGGCCACCAGCTGCCGCTCGTTGGAGACCGCCTGGTCCAGCCGCTCCGCGACCGCCATGAGGAGCTGATCGCCGACGTCGTGGCCGAGGGTGTCGTTGATCGCCTTGAACCCGTCCACGTCGAGGTAGCAGACTCCGACCCGGGAACCGGCGTCGTTGGTGCCCTCCTTGAGGATCTCATTGAGTCGTTCGAAGAACAGCGTCCGGTTGGGCAACTGGGTCAGCGGGTCGTGCAGCGCCTGGTGGCGCAGCCGCTGCTGGAGCAGGTACCGCTCGGTGATGTCCTCGACCATCGTGACGGTGAACCGGGGCTGACCCGTCTGATCACGGATCAGCGAGATGACGAGGTCCGTCCAGACCAGGCGGCCGTCGCGGTGCAGAAACGGTTTCTCGACCCGCAGATGGTCGCGTCGCCCCTCGATGAGGTCGAGGTAGGCGAGGCGAAGGCCCCTCGGGTCGCCCGGATGGGCGAGGTGATCCAGTCGCCGCTGGCAGAGCTCCTCGCCGGTGTATCCCAGCATCTCGCAGACCGCGCCGTTGACCTCGGTGATGTGGCCGTTGACTCCAGCGATCACCATACCGATGGCGGCCTCCGCGAAGACCGCGCGGAACCGGGCCTCGCTGGCCCAGCGGGCCTCCTCCGCCCGTGCCCGCGAGGACAGCGCCGCCGTGCGGATCTCCTCCTGCTCGCTGAGCACCCGGTCCCGCAGTGCCCCGGTGTACCCGCTGGCCAGCGCGCCCTGAATCTGGGCGAGCCGCCCCGGCGTGGCCTGCGGGAGGTTCTCCGCGAGCGCGACGAGGGTCAGCTCCAGCGTGGTCGGCTGGGTGAAGTGCGCGGCGACCAGGGTGGCGCCCACCTCGCGAACTGTCACGCGGTCGAACGGATCGGTAGCGGTGACATCGATCAGGCGGGCGGCCAGCCCGGTGAGGAAGTCCTGCACCTCCAGCCCGTTCATCGATACGTAGCTGGTGCCGGCGATGGCCAGAGCCCAGGCACGGGCAAGCCGCTCGGCAGCCCGTTGCGGCTGGCGTTCCACGCCAAACACCCTTCGCCGTCGTTGCTGGACCAGGACTGTGCTCACGACGTCTGTGTGTTGCCTCCGAAGGAGGTGGAAGCGAGCATACGTCCGGTTGAGCGGGAACTGAAACCCGCTGCGTTGACTTCGTCGGTTCGTTCGCGTTGCGCTCGTTAGATGATCTTAGTGATGCGGTCGGCGGGCCCGGGTGCCACGGGTCCCGCACCGAGGAGCGCGACGAGGGCGTCGATGTCGAAGCCCGGAGCGACCGTGCGGTCCGCACCGACGGTCAGCGTCGTGAAACCGTCGCCGCCGCTGGCCAGGAAGTTGTTGCTGGTCACCCGGTAGCTGGCGGCCGGATCGATCGGGGTGCCGTCGAGTGTGAGGCCGAACACCCGCTGGCCGAGCGCTCGGGCGGTGTCGTAGCTGTAGGTCAGACCGGAGGAAACCTGGAGGATTCGCGTCTTCGTCTGCCCGGCGTACCCGGAGAACTGCTGCTCGAGGACCTCCAGGAGCTGGGCGCCGGTCAGGGTCTGGGTGACGACGAGGTTGTTGAACGGCTGGACGGTGAAACACTCGCCGTAGGTGACCTCCCCGGGGCCTCGCCACCGGGGGTACTGGCATAGACCAGGGACGCCCGGATACCGCCGGGGTTCATGAGCGCCACCTGGGCCCCGCTGTCTCGGGTGTAGGCCAGCTGCCCGTCGGCGATCACATCTCCCAGCGGGCTCTCGCCGCTGGCGGTCGCCGTTCTGGAGATGTCGGCGGTGACGGTGCCGACCACGCGGTTCGCCAGCGGCGCCACGGCGGCCCGGTACTTGTCGGCGATCGCCTTGACCTGTGGGTCGACGAGGTCAGGATTGCGGACGTAGCCGCCGGAATCGTCCACGGCCCAGCTGCCGCCGGCGTTGCGGACGCCGTTCTCCACGATGATGTTGGTGCCCGAGGCCGAGGCGAAGCGCCGGCATCGTGGAGCAGCAACACGAGGGCGTGGACGCCGAGCCGGCCCAGGCGGGCGGCAACCTCGTTGGCGGCCCGGGCCTCATCGCCGAACGCGACCGTGGAGATACCGGCCGGGTTGACGATCGTGGGCGTCGCCGCGTACGAGACGCCGACAAAGCCCACGGGAACACCCCTGATCCAACGAATCTGGGCCGGTGGGAGTACTCGGGAGCCGGTGTCTCTCCAGGTGACGTTCGCCGCGAGGTACGTGAACCGGGCGCCAGCGAAGCCGTCTCCGTCGGCGCAGCCCTCGGTTGGGTGGCACCCGCCGCGGTCCAGCCGCAGCAACTCCTCGACCCCCTCGTCGAACTCGTGGTTGCCGACGGCGGAGAAATCCAGACCGAGGGCGTCCATGATTTCGATGGTGGGCTCGTCCTGGAAGGCGGCGCTGACCAGCGGGCTCGCGCCGACGAGGTCCCCGGCCGAAACCGTGAATACGGCGTCGGAGGACTGCCTGGCCTCCCGCCGCAGCCGCTTGACCCAGGTGGCGAGGTACTCGGCGCCGCCGGCCGGCGTGCCGTTGACGAGGCCGCCGCTGCCCGACGGCGGGTCGATCGCCCCGTGGAAGTCGTTGAACGCCAGCAGATGGGCGGTCGCCGTGCCACCTCCGTGCCCGGTGTGCCCGCCGCACCCGTGCGCGGGAAGGCGGAGACGTAGGTGCATCCTCGCAGTGGGACAGCCGGGGCGCGACACGGAGAAGGAGAGCGGCGGGTGTCCACCGGCGAGCACAGGGTTGCCGGAGGACGAATCGCGGCTGGTTGTTACGTGAGTAGTCGACAGATTGCAATCTGTTGTTTGCATACGGTATCCGGTAGGTTCACAGCAGAAGTTGGTACGGGGCGTGCGGGAGGGACAACGGCGATGCGGTCGCGCCGGCTCGTCGCGGCGATATGCGTCGGGGTGACAGTCGGGTGGGTAGCCCTACCAGGTCAGTGTCCTGCGACCGAACGGTCCACCGCGGTGCGGACCCCGGTGGCCGAGACCCGTGACTGGCTTCCGGTGCTGGCCAACGACTTCTCCGGCACGACGCTGCCACCCTCGTGCAGCGCGTACGACGGTCCTCCAGCTGGGCAGGCCGCCTCGTACTACCGGCCGGATGAGGTGCAGGTCTCCGGCGGCATGCTCCGGCTGAGCCTGCGTCGCCGGGACTTCGCCGACCGGCCATACACGGCGGGCGGGGTGGGCTGCAAGGGGCTGGCCCAGCGGTACGGGCGCTATGAATACCGGGCGCGGATCGCGCCGGTGCCGGGCATCGACTCGTTCGTGGCCCTGCTGCCGCAGGAGGACTCCGGCACCGACGCGACCCTGGTGGAGATCTTCGCGGAGACGGGGCGCCCCGGCAGCCCGGCCATGGCGCGCATCTCCAACGCGTCGGAGGAACAGTCGATCCGCCGGGACGTGCGTGATTCCCCCGTTGACGGATTCCATGAGTATCGGATCGACTGGTCCCCGTCCGGGTTGCGGGTTCTGATCGACAAAGAGGTCGCGTTCGTCGACAGCAATGCCTCGGGAAAATACCGCTGGCTTGGCTTCGCGATGACGACTGGCGGGCAGGAATCGGGACTGCCGAATCAGGATGACCTGCCCACCGAGTTTCTGATTGACTGGTTACGGATTTATACGTATGAACCAGGCTCTCCCGCTCTCGGACCCACGACGGCCAGTTCCCAATCGCTTGGCGGTTCACCCGCTCGGTCCAACAGCCAGGGGATGCCGGCACGTGCCACCACATCAGGCCGGTCGGTGTCGACAGTCCTGGTCACGGTGGCCGCTGGGCTGGTCGTGTGCGTCGGGCTGGGCTTTCTCTCCCTGGCCCTGGGGCTGCCCGACCGCCTGCGACGGCGGCGTCCGGCTCACCGGGCCTGAAGCCCCATGGCCAGTCAGGTCGGCTGGCGACAAGGGGAACGGGAGACGCCGTCCGAGTGGCAATTGATACGTGGTGCAGCTCTCACGGATGACCGGTGACTTTGCGGCCCGGGGTGGAATCAACGTCGTCATGGGGCTGTTGGAAGGAAGGCGGTACGGGAGAACCGTTTCGGGGCGGATCCAACAGGGAAGACAACAGTCGGGGGAGGGCTCAAGGTGCAGAACGTGACACTCGACGTACGGAACGAGACTGCGACGGAAGACCGCGATCTCGTTGGTGTCTATTTGCATGAGATCTCTCGTACGCCTTTGCTTACTGCGGAGCAAGAGGTCGACTTGGCAAAGGCCGTCGAGGCCGGGTTGTACGCCGAGTTTCTCCTCGGGCAGGGCAGGATCGCGGCGAATACGAACGACGAGGAATTGCGCTGGCTGGTCGCAGATGGTCGGGGGGCCAAGGACCAGTTCATTCGGGCGAACCTTCGGCTGGTCGTTTCGATCGCGCGGCGCTATGTCCGGTCTGGGATGCCGATGCTCGATCTGATCCAGGAGGGCAACACCGGTCTGGTGCGGGCCGTGGAGAAATTCGACTACCTGCGGGGCTACAAGTTCTCCACGTACGCGACCTGGTGGATCCGGCAGGCGATCAGCAGGGCCATCGCGCAGCAGGAACGGACGGTTCGACTGCCGGTGCATCTCGTGGAGGACGTCAACCGGATGCGCGGCGCGGCGCGGCAGCTGACCCGGGAGCTGGGGAACGATCCCGAGCCGGAGCAGCTGGCGGACGCGCTGGGCGTCCCCGTCGAGCGCGTCCATGAGCTGCGGCGGTGGTCGCAGGACACGGTCTCGCTGGACACGCCGATCGGCGACGAGGGGGACACCCACCTCGGTGATCTTGTTGCCGATTCGGATGTGCCGTCCCCGGAAGAGCTGGTTCTGGCAGCCATGGAACGGCAGCGTATTGACGGACTGCTGAACAACCTGGACGCCCGGTCCGCCGGCATCATGCGGGCCCGCTACGGCCTCGTCGATGGCCGGGAGCACTCGCTGACCGAGGTGGCCGCGCAGTTCTCCCTGTCCCGGGAACGGATTCGCCAGCTGGAGATCCAGGCCCTCGGGAGGCTGCGCGAGCTGGCCAGAGAGGAAGGCCTTGCGGCGGCCTAGCCGAGCCGCGGGGGAAAATGAGGGGGTGGCTGTGGTCCCGGTGTGTGTACCCACACACACCGGGACCCGGTCGTTTATCCCGGTCGGCCGTATCCATACGGCGTCATCATGTCGACCGACGCCACTTTGACGACGTCCCCCGTGTGCGGTGCATGGATGACGTTGCCGCTGCCGACGTAGATGGCCACGTGGCCAAGACTGCGGTAGAACACCAGGTCCCCGGGTTTCAGGGAACCGCGTTCTATCTCCGTCACCTTGGTCCACTGCTGAGCCACGGTGCGGGGCAGGGACACTCCCGCCGCGGCCCAGGACGCCATGACCAGTCCTGAGCAGTCGTAGCCGTCGGGTCCGGCGGCCCCCCAGACGTACGGCTTGTTGAGCTGTGCGTAGGCGAACGAGACCGCCTTGCCCGCCGCTCCCGAGACCGCTGGAGCCGTGGGCGTTGTGGTGGGAGGCGGCGCCGGCGGTGGGGCGTTGAGCCGGACCTTGAGCGCTTCGAGGCTGCGGATGTCGCTTTCGATCTTGGTTCGACGGTCGGCGGCCTGCCGCTGCTGGGCGGCCTGCTGGTCGATCAGGTCGGCGTAGCGGTTCTGTTCCTTGCCGAGCTTGGTCTTGAGTTCCTGGTACCGGTTGACGTCACGCTGCTGTGCGCGGCTGACGTGCTTGAGGGTTGCGACTTGGTCAAGGAACCCATCGGCCGATCCGGCCGACAGGATCACTGACAGGGTGTTGAGATCGCCCGATCTCCGGAGCACCGCGCCTGCCACGGTCTGGACATCGCGCTGGGCCTCTGCGAGCTGCTCGGTGAGAGTCTCGATGCGAGCTGCCACGTCAGCGGCCGCGGCTTGGGTAGTCTTCAGCTCTTCGCCGATTCCGTTATACGCCTCGATGACATCTTCCAGCTCATTGTGGGCCTGCTCGATCTGGGCCTCAACCTGAGCGGGTGTCGGATCGGCACTCGCGGCGTGCGCGGGAATCAAGGTCGCCACCACGCTGGCCCCGACTACGAGGGCACGCAGCAGCGTTCTCGGAACGCGCAAAAGGAACCCCTCTTCCCAATACCGCCTACCGGGTTAGCTGACGGATTCGGGCTGGAAGAAACGCCCTACCGCTTGGGCGACATGCCGGATTGACACAACGCGTTGGGCGGATTCACCCCGGAGCGAGTGATGATGGACTCACTCAGTGGTTCCCCGGCTCGATGTCGTCACCAGGCGGTGACGACGTGTGAAAACGATTCGGCGGGGCACGCTCGGCGTCGCCCCCAGTGGACGACGGACTGCCGAACGAGCAGGTCCAAACTTAGCGGCATGTTTGGGATATCGAAAGAGCTGTGAACGTGATATGGGAAGAATGTTGGGATTTGTTCTTAGGGAACATACCTAACGTTGAGTCACCATGTTGCGGTGTGCCTCTTCCGGGTGATATCGCCGAGCGCGGATGGGTGACCCCGGTGTCGTTCGGGGCATATCGAGGGGACCATGGGGCGCGGAGTCGGCGCCCGTTCGGCTGATCACGGTGGGTCTGGACGGATCGGATTTGCATCCGTTCGTGTTTCTGAGGTGGTGCATTTCATAGCAAACTTCCGCTGGGCTGTATTTCATTCAGCCACATGTCATATTGCGCGCTTTCCTACGTCCAGGTTTCTTCACACAATGGAAGCGGTAGCGGCGATGTGGCAGCAGGGCCACGGCGCGGGCGGCACCCAGACGGCGGGTGCCGTTGCTGACCGTGAACCTGGGCGAGTCGGGGCATGGAACCGCTGATCGATGGTCCACCGGAGCGTGGAAGGGAACGAACGTGAATAACAGTCACCTCTCCTCCTCTGCAGGGCATGAATGGGCAATGCCCCAGAGAGGTAGGACGTATTACCAACGATCGGGCGTCTGTATCACCGACCGGCATTTCTATGCGGGCGGTACGCGATACGAGGTCGCCGATCTTCGCCAGGTATGGACCGTGCGGGATCCGCTCGATCCGATCACGATGGGAGCGACCATCATGGCGGCGCTGCTGCTACTGGTGATCGCCGTTGCCTGGCCACGCCATGATCCGATGGCCGAAGGGCTGACCCTCGCGGCGATCTGTCTGGTCCCGCTGGGGCTGGCCATCGGGGTCTGCCAGGCGCGCAAGCGGCAGTATTCGCTGTGGGCCGAGTACCACGGTGGGACCGTCCGCCTGCTGAGGGTGCCCCGCTGCGAGGTCCACGGTCAGATCTGCCGGGCGCTGATCCGGGCGAGGGAAGCCGCCGACCGGACGCGGCGCATCGTTGTGACAGAACGCGTTCAGCGAAACTCGTCCGCGGACCTCTTGATGAGGTCTGCGGACTCCTCCGGGCACAAGGATTTGTCCCGGATGAGGCTGAACGCGTTGCGGTAGTCCTGGATCAGGTCGGTGCCCTCAAGGAGGTGCTCGCTGAGTGAGCTTTCGACGTAGACCATGTCGGGATCATCGGGGAACGACAGGATGAAGAACGGGCCCGCGAGCTGGAACACGCCCGCGCTGAACGGCAGAATCGCGATAGTGACGGTCGGTAGGGCCGCGATACTCAGCAGATGGTCGAGTTGTTCCCCCATGGTTGCCGCGTCGCCGGTGGACCGACGTAGGACCGCTTCGTCCAGGACCGCCAGGATGCTCGGAGGGCTGCCGCGTCCCAGGACCTCCTGCTGACGGCGCATCCGGATGCTGACGCGGGCCTCCAGCTCCACCGGGGTGGGCGGGGGCAGCATGTTTCCCAGCACGGCTCGGGCGTACTGCTCCGTCTGGAACAGCCCCGGAAGAATGCTTGGGTTGAAGATCTGCAGACGCGACGCGACAACCTCGAGGTCAATGAGCGTTCCGAGCGTTGATGTGGACATCTGTGCGCGGTACTCCCGCCACCACGGCCGCCGCCGGCCGGCTCGGGCGAGTTCCATGAGGTCGTTGATGACCGTCGGTTCGGTCACCGTGTAGAGCGCCAGCAGCGCTCGCAGATCTGTTGTGGAGACGCCGACGGCGCCGCTTTCCACCCGGATGAGCTTCGACAGCGACCACTCCATCTCGGTCGCGACTTCCTGCTGGGTCAGATCGCGGTCCTCGCGAGCGCGCCTGATGGCGGCGCAGAGGCGACGCCGGCCAACGATGGTGCTCAACCTCTCGGGCATGGCATGACCCCGTTCCGGTCGCGAATCCATGATGAGAACTGTACATCTGCAACCTGGCCATTTGCCATATTGGGCCGTGGCCATGTCAGCCTGCGGCGATTCTCGGGGTTGACGTTATTTCCGCCCTGAAGGGATTTTACGCCTATATAGCGCTAGTGTCTGTTGTGGGGCATGCGGCAAGATCGCCCGTGGCGTGCGATAGGGTCGCTTGCGTGTCTGGCCGCGGCGACCTCCAGGCGTGCGATTCGGTCGGGTAAACGAGTTCACTGACGGTGAGTAGCGGGTACGCTGCTCACCGTAATTTCGTCGTCCATCATATCGAATGTATTCGAACAGGACTATTGACGTGAACGAACACCTTGCATCCCGGGCGGGCTGGATTCGGAGCTCCCGGTGTGAGTCCTCCCACTGCGTTGAGGTTGCGACGCCCGCGTCGGAGCACATCCTGATGCGGGACGCCAAGAACCCGGCAGGTTCCCACCTGGCCTTCGGCCCGACGGCATGGAGTGCCTTTCTCCGAGAGCTGCGCGCCGGAGGGCGCGAGCGCTAGGGCCCGCGGCGGTCCTTGACCACGACGGCGACACCCCGCTGGCCGTCCCATGCC
>JABDRL010000406.1 GCA_013041765.1 Dactylosporangium sp.
CCCAGCGGCTGCACATCGGCGAAGGCACCGTCAAGACCCACGTCACGCACGTCCTGCAGAAGCTCAGCCTGCGCGACCGTGTCCAGGTCGTGGTGTTCGCCTACCAGACAGGGCTCTTCGAGCCCGATGCCCGCCACGCCCCGCCCGAGCGGCCGCCGATCAGCGCGTTTCCACGTAGCTCACGCAGTCGCCCTGGTTCTTGAATGACGGATCGGTGAAGAGCTTCCAGCCGTCGTTCTTGCATTCATCCGCAGTGGACGGCGTGTTTGCGGTGGTTGTCTCGGCCGCGCCGCCGCCGCTGTCGGCGGTCGACGTGGCCGGGTCCGCGGTGCCGGCCGGGTCCGCGGCCGGTCCAGCGGCCGGTCCAACGGCCGGGGGAACCTTCTCGGGGTCCGCGGTGGCCGAGCCCTCGGGCTGCTGGTGTCTCTCGCTCGGCTGCTGCTCATCGGACGAGGGATGCCCCGAGACGGCCGGGGCCGTCGTCGGGTGACGGTCTGCGGGCGGGTGGACGTCACCGCCGGTGGGGGAACCGGCAACGCCGACGGCGAGCGCGGCGGTCAGGGGGGCGGCCACGGCGAGCGCGGTGAGTACCTTCCGGGGGCGTCCCGCCCGCGCTGCCTTCGGTCGGGACGCCCCTGCGGGTGGGCTCGCACTGATCAGCGCGAGCAGGAGTTCCTGGGCCGTCGGGCGGCTGGCCGGCTCCCGGTGCAGGGACCATGCGACGAGGGGCCGCAGTGGCTCGGGGACGTCGGTGAGGAGCGGCTGGGCGGTGAACATCCGCTGGGCTCGGGTGTTGAGGCCGCCGGGGCCAAAAGGGTGCGCCGCCGTGGCGGCGAAGGCGACGACGCAGCCCCACGAGAAGATGTCCATGGATGGAGCCGGGGTTGTGCCCTCCAGCTGTTCTGGCGCTGCCCACCCGAGGCTTCCCATGGCGATCCCCGTCCGGGTGCAGCCGTGGGCCTCGTCGAGCGCCCGCACGATACCGAAATCGATGATCCGGACGCCGCCCATCGTCAACATGATGTTGCTGGGTTTGACATCCCGGTGCACCAGTTCAACGTTGTGGATGGCGGCGAGCCCTGCCGCGATCCCGAGGGCGAGGGCGTGTACGCGCGGCAGGTCGAGGGCGCCTTCGGCCGAGACCAGCCGGGACAGGGGTATGCCGTCGATGTAGTCGGTGACCAGGTATGGCTGATCGTTGTGGATCCCGGTGTCCAGGACCCTGGCCGAGCAGAACGCGGGGACCCGCCGGCCGGCGGCGGCCTCGCTGGTGAGCCGGCGGCGGAATTCCGTGTCGGTGGCGAGGTGCTGGTGAACCAGCTTGATCGCAACGTTCTCGCCATCGGGCGACCGGCCTCGGAAGACGGTTCCCATACCGCCGGCCCCCACCTTGGCCAGGATGCTGTACTTGCCGATCTGACGGGGTTCGCCCCGCTCCGGTGGAGACACGGGTGGCTGAATCCCGTCATCACCGTCGTGGGCCTTGTCCATACGTTACGTTCCTCCCAAGACTCGCCGACGACTTCGGCCGGGCAGAGCCCCCGCCTTGGTGGGGTGGCAAACGGGATCCGGCGGGGCAGATGGCGCAGGGATTGTATCGCGTGATCAATTTAGATGTTCCCATCACTATCGGCCGAGCCTCCGTCTGGCTGACCCCACGCACCCGCGGCCGCGCCAGCCCCAAACCGCGCCTCGGCCGGCCCCTGCTCGCCGGCCTGATCCGCGGACTCCCCACGCGGGTGCGCCGGCAGCGCCTGGTCGCCTTCGCCCGCCAGATACATCGGGTGGACCGCCCGCTACCCCAATATCACGATCCCGAGCGTTGGCCGACACGCCATGGTACGGGAGGAATCCTGAATCGGCACCCCGGCCACGCGCCGATGAAAGTGATGCACATCAATCCCATCCACTCACCCACGACGACTGCCAGGGCGAGTGCGGCTTCGACCAATCCGACAGCCTCTCGCGTTTGCAGATTGTGACAACCTGTACAGGTAAATTTAAAATGACCATCATCGATGGCTAAACTTCGGAAACGAAGCTCCAACATTGCTCGTCATCGTGTGTTGCACGTGATCGCACATCGCCACCCCGCTCCTCCGCAGAATACCCCGAGTGTACTGGCTAGCCACGTTCTCGTGCGGTACTGAGGTTGGCCGCACGGCGGGCCGTGGTCGACGCGCCGTCGCGTCTGGCAACACACGATCGGTATCCAGAACAATTGTGCAGCCGCCAGACCAGCGCCATTCGAATGGCATGTCGCGCCATGGTCGGAACCGGATCTGTTCTGTCTGGACGCCGTGATCCTAATCACCGATATCGCAACGGGAGGAATCATGAATTTCCCGAGGAAGCCCATTCGGGCGGCCGGCCTGTTCTCCGCAGTACTATTCGGAGGCGCCTTCTTCGCCGTTTCCGCGGCGGCGCCGGCTTTCGCACAGGTCACCTGCAACGGGCTGACGGTCACGATTGAGGGCACCGCGGGCGACGACGTCATCTTCAGCCCGCCGGGACCGGACGTCATCGCCACCTTCGCCGGGCACGATACGGTCGTCGGTGACGGAAACGACACGGTATGCCTCGGTGCCGGCGCCGACACGTTCATCGGCGGTTCCGGCGCCGAGTGGGTCAACGGTGGCGGAGGCGCCGACATCCTTCGGGGTGCCGCCGGGCAGGACACCCTCAACGGCAACGCCGGCGCGGACACCATCAGCGGCGGCGTCGGTGCGGACATCATCAACGGCGGCGGCGCAGCGGACAGCATCAGCGGTGACCGCGGTCCGGACACCATCAGCGGCGGTAGCCAGCCGGACACCATCAGCGGCGGTGCCGGGAATGATGTCATCAGGGGCAACGGGGCCGCCGACGTGATCGACGGAGACGGCGGCCAGGACACGCTCTACGGCAACGCCGGGGCGGACCGCCTCAACGGCGGCGCCGGGAACGACACGATCTACGGCGGGACGACCGCTGACAATCTCGAGGGTGGTTCGGGCAACGACACCCTCTACGGCGGGGGCGGGAACGACACGCTGACCGACGAGGCCGGGCTGGATGACTTCGGCGGTGGCGGGGCCGGCACGGCCAACCGCTGCTCCGTGACCATCGAGACCCGGGTCAACTGCCAGATCCTGATCTAGGACTCCGCGTCGT
>JABDRL010000411.1 GCA_013041765.1 Dactylosporangium sp.
ACACCCGTTCCGGGGACACGGGACGGCGGAATCCCGCGAGCCGCCGCGGATCCGGCAACCGGTCCGGTCACTGATCGGGTGTTGGGCGGCAGCGGGCCGCCGGGGCAGTTTTTCGGGGGGTCACTACATGTTGTGGGTCGGGGCACTACATCTCGTGGTCGGGTCGGGAGATCTCAATCGCGGGCGTTCCCGGGTCGCCATTGCCCTTGACGCGGCTGGCTGAAGCCAGGCACGCTGAAGTGGCACCGCTTTGGGGAGGTAGCGACGGCCAACCACCGAACCGGCGGATCGGTGACTGCGGGCCGAGTGATGCGCTGTCCGCTGGACAGGGCTTGCCCTCTCGGCTACACTGCGAGTTTGCGCTGTCTTTCGACTCTACCCTGCGCGGTAGTGCGTCCATTTTGGGCGCCTTCCAGGCGGGGGCCTGTCGGGCTGCACGCGTAACGGCCGTCGCATCACCGGTCCTCGGAAGGACGCATCTTGGCAGCTTCCCGCCCTGCGAAGACCAGTTCCACGTCGAGTGCTTTCGCTCCCCGTCGTATCTCGTTCGGCAGGATCACCGAGCATCTTGAGGTTCCGAACCTCCTTGCTATCCAGACCGATTCTTTTGACTGGCTGGTCGGCAACGAGGCATGGCAGAACCGATTCTCTGGTGATCCGCATGCCCGATCGGGGCTCGCGGAGATACTCGATGAAATTAGTCCCATTGAGGACTTTTCTGGCACGATGTCGCTATCGTTCTCCGCGCCTCGCTTCGACGAGGTCAAGGCTCCGATCGAGGAGTGCAAGGAGAAGGATCTGACGTACTGCGCTCCGCTGTTCGTGACCGCGGAGTTCACCAACCACACCACTGGCGAGATCAAGAGCCAGACGGTGTTCATGGGGGACTTCCCGATGATGACGCCCAAGGGGACGTTCATCATCAACGGCACCGAGCGGGTGGTCGTCAGCCAGCTCGTCCGCTCTCCGGGCGTGTACTTCGACAAGCAGCCGGACAAGACCTCCGACCGCGATCTGTCCAGTGTGAAGGTCATCCCGAGCCGGGGAGCCTGGCTCGAGTTCGACATCGACAAGCGCGACACCATCGGCGTCCGGATCGACCGCAAGCGTCGCCAGGCGGTCACCGTCCTGCTGAAGGCAACAGGCTGGTCGGCTGAGCGGATCCGTGAACGTTTCGGCTGGTCGGAACTGATGATGACCACGCTGGAGAAGGACCACATCGCCGGCCAGGACGAGGCGCTTCTCGATATCTACCGCAAGCTGCGGCCCGGCGAGCCGCCGACGCGGGAGAACGCCCAGACCCTGCTGGACAATCTCTTCTTCAATCCCAAACGGTATGACCTGGCCAAGGTCGGCCGGTACAAGTTCAACAAGAAACTCGCGATTGACGTTCCGATCATTACGGGCGTA
The DNA here is from genome assembly GCA_013041765.1 of Dactylosporangium sp. GTDB lineage: Bacteria > Actinomycetota > Actinomycetes > Mycobacteriales > Micromonosporaceae > JABDRL01. The sequence goes on from JABDRL010000411.1 coordinate 1,411, forward strand.
CTGACCGAGGAAGACATCGCCTCCACCATCGAATACCTCTGCAAGCTCCATATGGGAGAGCCGGACTTCGAGCCGGACGACATCGACCACTTCGGCAACCGGCGTCTGCGGACGGTCGGCGAGCTGATTCAGAACCAGGTCCGAGTCGGTCTCTCCAGGATGGAGCGGGTTGTCCGGGAACGGATGACCACTCAGGACGTCGAAGCGATCACTCCGCAAACCTTGATCAATATTCGGCCGGTGGTTGCCGCGATCAAGGAGTTCTTCGGGACGTCCCAGCTGTCGCAGTTCATGGACCAGACCAACCCGCTCGCGGGGCTGACCCACCGTCGGCGTCTTTCCGCGCTGGGCCCGGGTGGTCTCTCCCGGGAGCGGGCCGGTTTCGAGGTTCGCGACGTGCACCCGTCCCACTACGGCCGGATGTGCCCGATCGAGACGCCGGAAGGCCCGAACATCGGTCTGATCGGCGCGCTGTCGACCTTCGCCCGGGTCAATCCCTTCGGCTTCATCGAGACTCCGTACCGCAGGGTCGAAGAGGGTCGAGTTACCGACGAGATCCACTATCTGACGGCGGACGAGGAAGACCGGTACGTCAAGGCCCAGGCCAACGCGCCACTGCACACCGATGGTCGGTTCGCCGAGCACCGGGTGCTGGTCCGGACCAAGGGTGGTGAGATCGAGAACGTTCCGCCGGCCCAGGTCGACTACATGGACGTCTCACCGCGGCAGATGGTGTCCGTCGCGACGGCGATGATCCCATTCCTGGAGCACGACGACGCCAACCGGGCACTGATGGGCGCGAACATGCAGCGCCAGGCCGTGCCGCTGGTCAAGGCGGAGTCTCCCCTGGTCGGTACCGGTATGGAGTACCGGGCCGCGGTCGACGCCGGGGACGTGGTCGTCGCCGAGGTCGGCGGCGTCGTCGAGGACCTCTGCGCCGACTACATCACGGTGTACCAGGATGACGGTCACCGCCGCACATACCTCCTGCACAAGTTCCGTCGGTCCAACGCCGGCTCCTGCGTCAACCAGAAGCCAGTGATCTTCGAGGGCGAGCGGGTCGAGGCCGGGCAGGTCATCGCCGACGGGCCGTGCACCGACGAGGGCGAAATGGCCCTGGGACGCAACCTGCTGGTGGCGTTCATGTGCTGGGAGGGCCACAACTACGAAGACGCGATCATCCTGAGCCAGCGGCTGGTCCAGGAGGACGTGCTCACCTCGATCCACATTGAGGAGCACGAGGTCGACGCCCGGGACACCAAGCTCGGCCCGGAGGAGATCACCCGCGACATCCCGAACGTCAGCGAGGAAATGCTGGCGGACCTGGACGAGCGGGGCATCATCCGGATCGGCGCGGAGGTCGTGCCCGGCGACATCCTGGTCGGCAAGGTGACGCCGAAGGGCGAGACCGAGCTGACCCCCGAGGAGCGGCTCCTTCGCGCGATCTTCGGAGAGAAGGCCCGCGAGGTCCGGGACACCAGCCTCAAGGTGCCGCACGGCGAGAACGGCACGGTCATCGGCGTGCGGACCTTCAGCCGGGACGACGGCGACGAGCTGTCGCCGGGCGTCAACGAGCTGGTTCGGGTCTACGTCGCCCAGAAGCGCAAGATCCAGGATGGCGACAAGCTCGCCGGCCGCCACGGCAACAAGGGCGTCATCTCGAAGATCCTGCCGGTCGAGGACATGCCGTTCCTCGCGGACGGCACTCCGGTCGACATCGTGCTCAACCCGCTCGGCGTGCCGAGCCGGATGAACGTCGGCCAGGTGCTGGAGACCCACCTCGGTTGGGTCGCGAAGACCGGTTGGAAGATCGAAGAGGACTCCACGCCGTGGAAGCGGTCCCTGCGGTCGATCGACGCGCACGAGAGCACACCGGACACCAACGTCGCGACGCCGGTTTTCGACGGCGCGAAGGAGGAAGAGATCACGGGTCTTCTCGCGGCGAGCCTGCCGAACCGCGACGGGACGCAACTCGTCGGTGGCTCGGGGAAGACCCAGCTGTTCGACGGCCGGTCCGGTGAACCGTTGCCGGACCCGATCGCCGTGGGCTACATCTACATCCTCAAGCTGAACCACCTGGTTGATGACAAGATCCACGCGCGGTCGACCGGCCCGTACTCGATGATCACGCAGCAGCCGCTCGGTGGTAAGGCACAGTTCGGTGGTCAGCGCTTCGGTGAGATGGAGTGCTGGGCGATGCAGGCGTACGGCGCGGCCTACGCCCTTCAGGAACTACTGACGATCAAGTCCGACGATGTCCTCGGCCGGGTGAAGGTGTACGAGGCGATCGTCAAGGGCGAGAACATTCCAGAACCGGGCATCCCCGAGTCGTTCAAGGTGTTGCTGAAGGAATTGCAGTCGTTGTGCCTCAACGTCGAGGTTCTGTCCAGCGACGGCGTTCCCTTGGAGATGCGCGAGACCGACGACGAGGTGTTCCGCGCGGCCGAAGAACTGGGAATCGACCTATCCCGGCGACCTGGTGAGGGCGTCAGTAGCGTCGACGAAGTCTGATGGACCGTTTCTGAACCGAACGACTGGTCCGGTTCGTGGCACGACGTGCTGCGAACCGGACTCCCGGACCTCGAAAGCACCCGACGCGCCCGAAACTCCCGCCTCGGGCGATGATCGTAATGTGAGGACATACGTGCTCGACGTCAACTTCTTCGACGAGCTCCGCATCGGGCTTGCCACGGCCGACGATATCCGGCAGTGGTCGCACGGTGAGGTCAAGAAGCCTGAGACGATCAACTACCGTACGCTCAAGCCCGAGAAGGACGGACTCTTCTGCGAGAAGATCTTCGGTCCTACCCGGGACTGGGAGTGCTACTGCGGCAAGTACAAGCGCGTGCGGTTCAAGGGCATCATCTGTGAGCGGTGTGGCGTTGAGGTGACCCGCGCCAAGGTGCGTCGCGAGCGGATGGGCCATATCGAGCTGGCCGCACCGGTAACCCACATCTGGTACTTCAAGGGTGTGCCGAGCCGACTGGGCTACCTGCTCGACCTGGCTCCGAAAGATCTCGAAAAAATCATCTATTTCGCATCCTATGTCGTGACCAAGGTGGACGCTGAGTCGCGTCACCGGGACATGTCCACGATCGAAAGCGAGATGGGTGCGGAGAAGCGGCAGGCGGAGAACGCCCGCGACGCGGAGATCGAGAAGCGGGCCACCAAGCTGGAACACGACCTCGGCGAGCTGGAGGCCGAGGGCGCCAAGGCCGATGTGCGCCGCAAGGTCAAGGAATCCGGCGAGCGTGAGATGCGCCAGATCCGTGACCGCGCGCAGCGCGAGATCGATCGCCTTGAAGAGGTGCTGGACACCTTCCGGAAGCTGGATCCCAAGCAACTGGTCACCGACGAGCTGCTCTACCGCGAACTGCGGGACCGCTTCGGGGAGTACTTCGAAGGCGCCATGGGCGCTGAGGCGATCAAGGCGCTGCTGGCCAACCTCGACCTCAACGCCGAGGCTGATCTGCTGCGCGAGGTCATCCGTACCGGCAAGGGCCAGCGGAAGATCCGGGCGCTGAAGCGGCTGCGGGTCGTCGCGGCCTTCCTCAGTACCAGCAACTCGCCGCTGGGCATGGTGCTCGACTGCGTGCCGGTGATCCCGCCGGACCTGCGTCCCATGGTGCAGCTCGACGGTGGGCGGTTCGCCACCAGCGACCTCAATGACCTGTACCGCAGGGTCATCAACCGCAACAACCGGCTGAAGCGGCTCATTGACCTGGGCGCTCCCGAGATCATTGTCAACAACGAGAAGCGGATGCTCCAGGAGGCCGTCGACGCGCTGTTCGACAACGGCCGCCGGGGACGTCCGGTGACCGGTCCGGGCAACCGCCCGCTGAAGTCCCTGTCGGACATGCTCAAGGGCAAGCAGGGACGGTTCCGCCAGAACCTGCTCGGCAAGCGCGTGGACTACTCCGGCCGGTCCGTCATCGTCGTCGGCCCGCAGCTCAAGCTACATCAGTGCGGGCTGCCCAAGCAGATGGCCCTGGAACTGTTCAAGCCGTTCGTCATGAAGCGGCTGGTCGATCTCAACCACGCGCAGAACATCAAGTCCGCCAAGCGGATGGTCGAGCGCCAGCGCCCCGTGGTGTGGGATGTGCTCGAAGAGGTCATCGGGGAGCACCCGGTGCTGCTCAACCGGGCACCGACGCTGCACCGTCTGGGCATCCAGGCCTTCGAACCGCAGCTGGTCGAGGGCAAGGCCATCCAGATTCACCCGTTGGTGTGTACGGCCTTCAACGCCGACTTCGACGGCGACCAGATGGCGGTCCACGTGCCGCTGTCGGCCGAGGCCCAGGCCGAGGCCCGCATCCTCATGCTGTCGAGCAACAACATCCTCAAGCCGGCCGACGGCAAGCCGGTCACCATGCCGACCCAGGACATGGTCATCGGCCTGTACCACCTGACCCACGCCCAGCCGGGCATGCCGGGCGAGGGACGGTCGTTCAGTTCGGACGCCGAGGCGCGGATGGCCTACGACAACGGCGAGCTGCATCTTCAGGCCAACGTCACGATCCGGCTCCGGGACGTCGTCGGTGTGGACGACGGGACCGGGGGATGGACGGCTCCCGAGGGATGGGTCTCCGGGGGGCCGGCGGTCCTCCAGACGACGCTCGGGCGGGTGCTGTTCAACGAGACGCTGCCGGTGGGCTACCGGTTCGTCAACTTCGAGATCCGCAAGGGCCAGCTCTCGGCGATCGTCAACGATCTCGCGGAGCGGTTCCCGAAGGTCGCCCTCGCGGCCACGCTGGACGCGCTCAAGATGGCCGGTTTCCACTGGGCCACCTGGTCCGGTGTGACCATCGGCGTGGCCGATGTGGTGCAGCCGCCACGGAAGTGGGAGATTCTCGGCCGCTACGAGCGTGAGGCCGAGCGGATCGACAAGCAGTACCAGCGTGGTCTGATGACCGCGGAGGAGCGCCGGGGTGAGCTGATCGAAATCTGGACCAAGGCGACCAACGAGGTCGCCAAGGAGATGGAGACGGCGCTGCCGCGGGAGAACCCGCTGTGGAAGATGATCAACTCCGGGGCCCGCGGTAACCTGCTGCAGCTGCGGCAGATCGCCGGCATCCGAGGCCTGGTCGCCAACCCCAAGGGTGAGATCATCCCGCGTCCGATCAAGTCCAGCTACCGCGAGGGGCTGTCGGTGCTGGAGTACTTCATCTCCACGCACGGCGCTCGCAAGGGCCTGGCCGACACGGCGCTGCGGACCGCCGACTCCGGCTACCTCACCCGGCGTCTGGTCGACGTCTCTCAGGACGTCATCATCCGGGAGGAGGACTGCGGCACCGACCGGGCCATCCCGATGCCGATCGGGCTGCGGGTCGATGGCCGGGTCGTCGTCCACGAGCACTCCGAGACCAGCGTGCACGCCAGGACCCTGGCCGACGACATCCGTGCCGGCGACGGCAGCCTGGTCGCCGCCCGGGGCACCGATCTCAGTTCGATCGTCGTCGACCACCTGGTCGCGGCGGACATCGAGACGGTACGGGTGCGCAGCGTGCTGACCTGCGAGTCGAAGCTGGGCGTCTGCGCGGCGTGCTACGGGCGTTCCCTGCCGACCGGCAAGACGGTGGACGTCGGCGAGGCGGTCGGCATCATCGCGGCCCAGTCCATCGGTGAGCCGGGTACCCAGCTGACGATGCGGACCTTCCACACCGGTGGTGTCGCCGGTGAGGACATCACGCAGGGTCTGCCACGGGTCCAGGAGATCTTCGAGGCCCGGGTTCCCAAGGGCAAGGCGCCGATCGCCGACACCGCGGGCCGGATCCGGGTCGAGGACGGCGAGCGGATGCGGAAGATCACCATCACGCCGGACGACGGCAGTGATGAGATCGTCCACGACAAGCTCTCCAAGCGGGTGCGGCTGCGGACGCAGGATGGTGGACATGTCAAGGTCGGCGAGAAGCTGACCGAGGGCACGATCGATCCCCACGAGCTGCTGCGGATTCTTGGCCCCCGGTCGGTGCAGGTGCACCTGACCCAGGAGGTCCAGAACGTCTACCGCTCCCAGGGCGTGCTCATTCACGACAAGCACATCGAGATCATTATTCGGCAGATGCTCAAGCGGGTGACCGTCATCGACTCGGGCTCGACGGAGTTCTTGCCGGGTGTCCTGGTCGACCGCGCGCAGTTCGAGGCGGAGAACCGCCGGATCGTCGCGGAGGGCGGCGAACCAGCCGCCGGCCGCCCGGTCCTCATGGGTATCACCAAGGCCTCGCTGGCCACGGATTCGTGGCTGTCGGCGGCCTCCTTCCAGGAGACCACCCGGGTCCTGACCGACGCGGCGATTCACGCCCGCAGCGACTCGCTGATCGGTCTCAAGGAGAACGTCATCATTGGAAAGCTCATCCCGGCCGGTACCGGCATCAGCAAGTACCGCAACGTCCGGGTCGAGCCGACCGACGAGGCCAAGGCCAAGGTGTACTCGATGACCGGGTACCCGGAGGCCGACTACGGCTTCGGACCCGCCAGCGGCCAAGCCGTGCCGCTGGACGACTTCGATCTGGGCTCCTACCGGTAGCGGACGGGAACTCGGTGGGGGCGGCCTCGGTCGAAGGCCACCCCCACCGCTTCCGGGGTCTCGCCGGCCCGCACGGTGCCCGGAAACCAGGCGGAACGGCCGGTATCCGGCGGATGCGTTCGGTGTTCGGCCGCTGGATCGGTAGGGTCGAGACGTGACGGAGGTACACCCCGGCGTGCGCCACCCGCAGGATCCGGATCCCACGCCATCTACGAAGGCGAAGGCGGTGCTGGGCCTGGGCGCGGTGGCGTTGGTCACCGCTCCGCTCCTCGGCGGTGTGGTGCCGGCGACGGTGGCTCTGCTGCTGGCGCGGGAGGCCAGAGCCGATCTGCTCGCGGCCAACGGGTTCCTTCTGGGCGGCCAGCGGCTTCGCACCGGCGTCCGGCTGGCCTGGGCCGGCATCGTGGTGTCCATCGCCGCGCTGACGGTCGTGGCGATGCTGGGACTGCTGACCCTGGCGGAGCCGGCCGGTGGACAGGATTTCGATCCGACGGTGAACTGAACCGGCAAGGGCGGTGCGCCGTGATGACCGGTGTGCGGAGCGAGAGGGCAGCGGATGACCGAGCCTGACGGTCAACGGGCCGACGGGTGGGCCCCGCCGTCCTACCCGGCAGCGCCTACCCCGCCGGCATCCCCGGGCTACGTGCGACACCAGAACTCCGTGGAGGGCTGGTCGGGGTATCCGGCACGGCCCGCCGCTGCCTACCCGCCGGGTGCGCCCGGCCAGCCGTGGTATCCCGGGGCCGCCGCTGCTCCGATGATGGCGGTGCTGCCGGGTGGCCACCCCCTGCCCCCGACCGCGAGGGTCGATCCGGTCCCCGGAACCCCGTTCGGCGTCGCGTTTCTGCGGGTGCCCCGGATCCCCAGCGGGGCGGCGATCGGCGGCCTGGTCGCGGGGATCGCGTCGGTGCTGATTTCGTTCGTCACCGGCTGCTTCGGGGTCGCCGTCGGCCAGGGCGTGCTGATCGGCGGGGCGTTCGCGATCCTTGCGGTGGCGCTCGGCGGTGGCGGCATCGGGCTCGGCCTGGTCGGGCTGCGCCAGACCCGGCGCGATCCCGGTCAGGTGACCGGTCGCGGGATGGCGATCGCCGGTATGAGCTGCGGCGGCGGCGGGGTACTCCTCACCGTTCTGGCGATGATCGGGGCCGCCGCGATTGCCGCAGCCGGGTGACGACATCTCCTGCGACACGGCCGGTGCCTGCGAGTACTCTTGAGGCCGGAGTGACGTGCCGAGCTGTACGTTGGGCAAAGGACGCCGTTGGCGGACCCCCGTTTTGACCTGCGTCCTCACGGTCGGTACTCTTTTCCCCCGTGCCCGGCTTCGCTGGGCAGATCGTGCATGCGCCCACCTTGGCCAAGGCCGGGAGCGCGGTGCGACCGGCATCCCCGGCAGAACCAACGGCCTGGGACCGTGCGCCGGGCGACACGCCCGACCGCGGGGGTCGGTGGTGACCCGAAAGGGGAGCGCCGGCCAGACGAACAACGACGTGTCGAAGTCGTCGAACGTGCACCACGCGCGGCGGCGAGCAACGGTGCGGCCGCAAGGCCGAAGGGAGAGGCAGGCCCGGTGCCTACGATCCAGCAGCTGGTCCGCAAGGGCCGGCAGGCAAAGACAGCGAAGAGCAAGACCCCGGCCCTCAAGGGCAGCCCTCAGCGGCGTGGCGTGTGTACCCGCGTGTACACCACGACACCGAAGAAGCCGAACTCGGCGCTGCGTAAGGTAGCCCGTGTCCGGCTCAGCCACGGGGTCGAGGTAACGGCGTACATTCCCGGCGTCGGGCACAACCTTCAGGAGCACTCGATCGTGCTCGTGCGTGGCGGCCGGGTGAAGGACCTCCCGGGCGTTCGTTACAAGATCATCCGCGGTTCGCTCGACACCCAGGGCGTCCGCAACCGTAAGCAGGCGCGCAGCCGTTACGGTGCGAAGAAGGAGAAGAGCTGACATGCCGCGTAAGGGTCCCGCTCCGCGCCGGCCGCTCGTTCCGGATCCGGTGTACAACTCCCCACTGGTCACCCAGCTGATCAACAAGATCCTGCTGCGCGGCAAGCGCCAGCTGGCTGAGCGTGTGGTGTATGACGCCCTGGAAGGCTGCCGGGAGAAGACCAGCACCGACCCTGTCGTCACGCTCAAGCGGGCGATGGACAACGTCAAGCCGACCCTTGAGGTGCGTAGCCGCCGGGTCGGTGGCGCTACCTACCAGGTTCCGGTCGAGGTTCGTCCACAACGGGCGACGACGCTCGGACTGCGGTGGCTGGTGACCTATTCGCGTGCCCGCAGGGAAAAGACGATGGTCGAGCGGCTGATGAACGAGCTGCTCGACGCGAGCAACGGCCTCGGTGCTTCGGTGAAGCGGCGCGAGGACACGCACAAGATGGCCGAGTCCAACAAGGCCTTCGCCCACTACCGCTGGTAGCAGCGGTCGTAGCCCGGCTCGCTGTCGCTGGCCCCAGGGGTAGCGACACTGACCGGCCGCTGGTCACAGCACTGTTACCTACTTGAAGCGATACCCCCCGGGCCCCTCCGGGGGGACGGAAGTTCCCTCCCCGGGGCCACCGAGGAGGGCTTTGGGGGCCAGCCCCCATGAGAAGGGATTTCCCGTGGCTGCCGTAGACGCCGCCCTGGCCAAGCTCCGCAACATCGGCATCATGGCTCACATCGATGCCGGCAAGACCACCACGACCGAGCGGATTCTGTTCTACACCGGCATCACCTACAAGATCGGCGAGGTCCACGAGGGCGCCGCGGTCATGGACTGGATGCCGCAGGAGCAGGAGCGTGGCATCACCATCACCTCGGCCGCGACCAAGTGTGAATGGAAGGGTCATACGATCCAGATCATTGACACCCCCGGTCACGTGGACTTCACCATGGAGGTTGAGCGTTCGCTGCGGGTACTCGATGGTGCGGTGGCGGTCTACGACGGCGTCGCCGGGGTCGAGCCGCAGACGGAGAACGTCTGGCGGCAGGCGGACAAGTACAACGTTCCTCGGATGTGTTTCGTCAACAAGCTCGACCGGACCGGAGCCGACTTCTTCCGCTGCGTGCAGATGATGGTGGACCGGCTCAACGCCACGCCGCTGGTGCTGCAGATCCCCATCGGCCTGGAATCCGAGCACATCGGCGTGGTCGACCTGCTGTACATGCGGGCGCTGACCTGGCGGGGCGAAACGACCAAGGGCGAGGACTACGCCGTCGAGGAGATCCCCGCCGAGTTGGTCGAGCAGGCCAACGAGTACCGGGAGAAACTGCTGGAGACCCTCTCCGAGGCCGACGACGACATCATGGTCAAGTACCTCGAAGGCGAAGATCTGTCCGTCGAGGAGATGAAGGTCGCCATCCGGCGCGGGACCATCGCCGGCAAGCTCAACCCGGTGGTCTGCGGCACGGCATTCAAGAACAAGGGCGTGCAGCCCATGCTGGACGCCGTGGTCGACTACCTGCCCTCCCCGCTGGACGTTCCGGCGATCGAGGGCACGGCGACCGACGGGGAGACCCCGATGCTGCGGCAGCCGTCGGTGTCCGAGCCCTTCTCGGCGCTGGCCTTCAAGATTCAGACTGACCGGCACCTCGGAAAACTGACGTACGTTCGCGTCTACTCTGGAACGCTCGACTCCGGTTCTCAGATCATCAACTCCACCAAGGACCGCAAAGAGCGCATCGGCAAGATCTACCAGATGCACGCCAACAAGCGTGAGGAGCGGCCAACCGCCCGTGCTGGGGACATCATCGCCGTGCAGGGCCTCAAGCAGACCACTACCGGGGACACCCTGTGCGAACCGGCCCAGCCGGTGATCCTTGAATCGATGACCTTCCCAGAGCCGGTCATCGAGGTGGCGATCGAGCCCAAGAGCAAGGCGGACCAGGAGAAGCTGGGCACCGCGATTCAGCGGCTGGCCGAGGAGGACCCGACCTTCCGGGTCCACAACGACGAGGACACCGGCCAGACGGTCATCTCCGGGATGGGCGAGTTGCACCTGGACATCCTGGTCGACCGGATGCGCCGGGAGTTCAGCGTCGAGGCCAACATCGGCAAGCCGCAGGTCGCCTACCGGGAGACGATCGGCCGGACCGTCGAGAAGGTCAGCTACACCCACAAGAAGCAGACCGGTGGATCTGGTCAGTACGCCAAGGTCCTGATCAAGATCGAGCCGCTGCCGATGGACGCCGACGGCCCGACCTATGAGTTCGTCAATGTCGTCTCCGGTGGCCGGATCCCGAAGGAGTTCATTCCGTCGGTTGACGCGGGTGCCCAGGACGCGATGCAGTACGGCGTGCTCGCGGGATACCCGCTGGTCGGCGTGCGAGTCACGTTGCTCGATGGGCAGCACCACGAGGTGGACTCGTCGGAGATGGCATTCAAGATCGCTGGTTCGATGGTGCTGAAGGAGGCCGCTCGCAAGGCCGGCCCGGTACTGCTCGAACCGTTGATGGCCGTCGAGGTCGTCACCCCGGAAGAGAACATGGGTGACGTCATCGGCGACCTCAGCTCGCGGCGTGGCACGATTCAGGCCATGGAGGACCGTGGGGGCAACCGCGTGGTCCAGGCTCTCGTGCCACTTTCGGAAATGTTCGGCTACGTCGGCGACCTGCGGTCGAAGACCCAGGGCCGGGCGAGCTACTCGATGCAGTTCCACTCCTACAACGAGGTTCCACAGAACGTCGCGAAGGAGATCATCGCAAAGGCGACAGGGGCATAGTCTCTTCGCGTGGGTGATCGCCTCCTGGCGTCGCCCATCCGGGCCAGAGCGAAGCTGCACGGACCGGGCCTGAGGCCGGTTGGCCGCAAGACCCAAGTCGACAGGGTCCGCCAGCGCGTCCAGCGGTGGCGGACCGACGAACCAAGAAGTCCACAGGAGGACACCAGTGGCGAAGGCGAAGTTCGAGCGGACTAAGCCGCACGTCAACATCGGCACCATTGGTCACATCGACCACGGGAAGACGACGCTGACCGCGGCGATCACGAAGGTTCTGCATGACAGGATGCCGGACCTCAACCCGTACACGCCGTTCGATGAGATCGACAAGGCGCCGGAGGAGAAGGCCCGCGGCATCACGATCTCGATTGCGCACGTCGAGTACCAGACCGAGAACCGGCACTACGCTCACGTGGACTGCCCCGGTCACGCCGACTACATCAAGAACATGATTACCGGTGCCGCCCAGATGGACGGCGCGATTCTGGTGGTCGGTGCCGATGACGGACCGATGCCCCAGACCCGCGAGCACGTCCTGCTGGCCCGCCAGGTCGGCGTTCCCTACATCGTCGTGGCGCTCAACAAGAGCGACATGGTCGATGATGAGGAACTGCTGGAGCTGGTCGAGCTTGAGGTTCGGGAGCTGCTGTCCAACCAGGAGTACCCCGGTGATGACCTGCCGGTTGTGCGGGTTTCGGCGCTCAAGGCCCTTGAAGGCGACGAGCAGTGGGGTCAGTCGGTGATCGACTTGGTCGAGGCCGTCGACACCGCTATCCCCGAGCCCCAGCGGGACACGCAGAAGCCCTTCCTCATGCCGATTGAGGACGTCTTCACGATTACCGGTCGCGGTACGGTCGTCACCGGCCGCTGCGAGCGTGGCGTGCTCAAGCCGAACGAGGAAGTCGAGATCGTCGGCATCAAGGCCAAGTCGATGAAGACCACCTGCACCGGTATCGAGATGTTCCGCAAGATTCTCGATGAGGCCCGCGCGGGTGAGAACGTCGGCCTGCTGCTGCGTGGTATCAAGCGCGAAGAAGTCGAGCGCGGCATGGTTGTGGTCAAGCCGGGCACGACCACTCCGCACACCGAGTTCCAGGCGACGGTATATATTCTCGCCAAGGACGAGGGTGGCCGGCACACGCCGTTCTTCCAGAACTACCGGCCGCAGTTCTACTTCCGGACCACCGACGTCACCGGCGTTGTGACCCTGCCCGAAGGCACGGACATGGTCATGCCCGGCGACAACACCTCAATGCTGGTGCAGCTCATTCAGCCGATCGCGATGGAGGAAGGCCTCAAATTCGCGATTCGTGAGGGTGGCCGGACCGTCGGTGCGGGTCGGGTTACTAAGATCATTAAGTGAATGGGCCGGTCGCGCAAGCGGCCGTCGCCTCGTCTTCGCTGGTTGCGGCTTCTGCCATTGGCCGGTTCGCAGTCGGGGCACCCGATTTGGGAATGCCCGTTCCATACGGCATACTGTACAAGTTGCGTCGCGGGGCGGTCGGGACTACTTATTGTGCGTAGGCTCGACCGCTTCCGTGCGGCGGCCCGGGCGGATCCTTTCGCGGTCGGGGCGCCTTGCTTCCGCAGATTGGCGCGGTGCGTCCCAGGGGTGAAGCCCTCGCAAATCCGACCCGCTGAGGTGGGTCGATCGTGGCGGAGTCTGGCCCTTGGCCGCGACACGCCCGACCGCGGGGGTCGGCGAAAAGTCTGCTGGTCAGGCATTCTCCGACGATGCGCTGGCGTCGCGTCGGCGTGGATCGCACCAACAACAGAGAAGGAACAGCAGCCACCATGGCGGGACAGAAGATCCGCATCCGGCTCAAGGCCTACGACCACGAGGTCGTCGACTCGTCTGCTCGCAAGATCGTCGAGACGGTGACTCGGACTGGGGCGCAGGTCGCGGGCCCGGTGCCGCTGCCCACTGAGATCAACCGCTATTGCGTGATCAGGTCTCCGCACAAGTACAAGGACTCGCGCGAGCACTTCGAGATGCGCACCCACAAGCGTCTGATCGACATCATCGATCCGACGCCCAAGACGGTCGATTCGCTCATGCGGCTCGACCTTCCCGCTGGCGTCGACATCGAGATCAAGCTGTAGGGACCGGACGAATGGACAGGCAACTCAAGGGCATCCTGGGCGCGAAGCTCGGCATGACCCAGGTCTGGGACAACAACCGCATAGTCCCGGTGACGGTGGTGCAAGCCGGCCCCTGCGTGGTCACTCAGGTGCGCACCCCGGACGCGGACGGCTACAGTGCCGTTCAACTCGCGTACGGTGCGATTGACCCACGCAAGGTCAACAAACCAGGCACCGGTCACTTCGCCAAGGCCAGTGTCGCCCCGCGGCGGCACCTCGTGGAACTGCGGACCGCCGACGCCAGCGAGTACACGACCGGTCAGGAAGTGACCGTCGAGGCGTTCGAGCCGGGCCAGCTCATCGACGTCACCGGCAGGACCAAGGGCAAGGGGTTCGCGGGCGTCATGAAGCGTCACGGCTTCCACGGCCTGCGCGCCAGCCACGGCGTCGAGCGCAAACACCGCTCGCCCGGGTCGATCGGTGCGTGCGCCACACCCGGCCGGGTTTTCAAGGGTGTGCGGATGGCCGGCCGCATGGGCAGCGCACGCTTCACCGTGCAGAACCTCATGATCCAGGCGATCGACCCAGAGAACAACCTCATCCTGGTCAAGGGCGCGGTCCCCGGGCCCAAGGGCGGGTTGGTCCTGGTGCGCACCGCCGCGAAGGGACGCGCGAAGAAAGGCGGTGTGGCGAGATGACAACGGTTGACGTGATCGGTGTCGAGGGCGAGGCCACCAGAACGGTCAAGCTTCCCGGCGACGTCTTCGACGCCACCGCGAGTATTCCCCTGATGCATCAGGTCGTGGTGGCGCAGCTGGCGGCGGCGCGGCAGGGCACGCACAAGACCAAGACCCGCGGTGAGGTCGCTGGCGGCGGCCGGAAGCCGTACAAGCAGAAGGGCACCGGCCGCGCCAGGCAGGGGTCGATTCGCGCTCCCCAGTTCACCGGCGGCGGTGTCGTCCACGGGCCGGTGCCGCGCGACTACAGCCAGCGCACTCCCAAGAAGATGAAGGTCGCCGCACTGCGCGGGGCCCTCTCCGACCGGGCGCGCGAGGGCCGGGTGCATGTCGTCGAGACCTTCGTCGAGGGCGAAACGCCCCAGACCAAGGCGGCGCTGGCGATGCTGCGGTCGATCACCGAGTCGGCGAAGGTCCTGATCGTTCTGAGCCGTTCCGACGAGCTCAGCTGGCTGAGCCTGCGGAACCTCCCGGCGGTTCACCTGATCACCGCAGACCAGCTCAACACCTACGACGTGCTGGACGCCGACGAGACCATCTTCACGACGACGGCGCTGGAGGAGTTCCTCAGAACTCCGCTGGCGATCGTCGACGGGGCCGGCGACGCTGGGCAGTCCGTGGCCGACGGGGCCGCCGACCGAGATGAGGAGGCCGAGCAGTGAGCACGATCGCCGATGCACGCGATGTGATCATCAGGCCGGTGGTGTCGGAGAAGAGCTACGCCGCGCTCGACGGCAACTGGTACACGTTCCTGGTCCGTCCGGACGCGAACAAGACGCAAATCAAGATCGCCATTCAGGAGATTTTCAGCGTCCGCGTTGTGACGGTGAACACGCTCAATCGCGAGGGCAAGCGCAAGCGCACCCGTACGGGCTGGGGCAAGCGCAAGGACACCAAGCGGGCGATGGTGAAGCTCGTCGACGGTGACCGGATTGAAGCCTTCGGCGGGCCGGTCAGCTGAGGGGTATAGACGATGGCTATCCGAAAGTTCAATCCGACAACGCCGGGGCGCCGGGGTTCGAGCGTCGCCGACTTCGCTGAGATCACTCGATCGACGCCGGAGAAGTCGCTGCTCGTTCCGCTGCCAGGCAAGGGCGGCCGTAACGTTCACGGCCGGGTGACCGCACGCCACCAGGGCGGTGGGCACAAGCGCCAGTACCGTCTGGTCGATTTCCGCCGGGCGGACAAGGACGGCATTCCGGCGAAGGTCGCGCACATCGAGTACGACCCGAACCGCACCGCCCGAGTCGCGCTGCTGCACTACGCCGACGGCGAGAAGCGCTACATCATCTGTCCGAAGGACCTCCACCAGGGCGACCGGGTCGAGGCCGGCGTGGGCGCCGACATCAAACCGGGCAACAACCTGCCACTGCGGAACATCCCCGTCGGTACGACGGTGCACGCGGTGGAACTGCGGCCGGGCGGGGGCGCCAAACTGGCGCGATCGGCCGGTGTCGGCATCCAGCTGCTGGGCCGGGAAAGCGACCATGCCACCCTGCGCATGCCCTCTGGAGAGATCCGGCGCGTTCCCGTCACCTGCCGGGCCACCGTTGGTGAGATCGGCAATGCCGATCAGTCAAACATCAGCTGGGGCAAGGCCGGTCGGATGCGGTGGAAGGGCAAGCGACCCACCGTCCGTGGCGTCGCGATGAACCCGATCGACCACCCGCACGGCGGTGGTGAGGGCAAGACGTCCGGTGGCCGGCATCCGGTCAACCCCCAGGGCAAGCCCGAGGGACGGACCCGTCGCAAGGACAAGCCGAGCGACCGCCTGATCGTCCGTCGGCGTTACGCGAGCCGCAAGCGCGGTTAGAGGAGTAGATCATGCCCCGTAGCTTGAAAAAGGGTCCGTTCGTCGACGACCACCTGATTAAGAAGGTGGAAGCGCAGAACGCCAGGAACTCCAAGAACGTCATCAAGACGTGGTCGCGACGGTCGACGGTCATCCCGGAGATGCTCGGTCAGACGATCGCTGTCCACGACGGACGGAAGCATGTTCCGGTGTTCATCACCGAATCGATGGTCGGGCACAAGCTCGGCGAGTTCGCGCTGACGCGCACGTTCAAGGGCCACGAGAAGGACGACCGCAGGAGCCGTCGGCGGTAACCCGCCGAGGGATCCAACGAGGATCAAGGGGAACTCCCGATGCCAACGAAGAGCGACGCCGCGGCGCTTCCGGGCGCTCGGGCGATTGCGCGGCACGTGCGCATGTCGCCGACGAAGGCGCGCCGTGTTGTCAACCTCGTCCGCGGTCTGCCCGCGAAGGAGGCGCTCACGGTGCTGAAGTTCGCGCCACAGGCCGCGAGCGAGCAGGTGTACAAGGTGGTCGCCAGCGCGATCGCCAACGCAGAGAACAACGAGGGACTCGATCCCGAGTCGTTGCTGGTCAGCGAGGCGTTTGTCGATGATGGTCCGACGCTGAAGCGGTTCCGGCCACGAGCCCAGGGTCGGGCGTACCGCATTCGCAAGCGCACCTGCCACATCACCGTGGCGCTTGAGAGCGTCGTCGCCAAGTCCCGGCCCGCCCGGGCGGCGAAGAGGACGAGTGAACCGGCGGTGCAGACCGCGAAGACGACCGCAGCGTCTACCAAGGACGTGACGCCCGCGAAGGCCGCGCCTGCGGGGGAGCGCGGGGGCGACGCCCCCGTGGGTGAGGAGACCGAGTAATGGGTCAGAAAGTTCACCCGCACGGGTTCCGGCTCGGCATCAGCACGGACTGGAAGTCTCGCTGGTATGCGGACAAGCTCTACAAGGACTACATCGCCGAGGATGTCAAGATC
The DNA here is from genome assembly GCA_013041765.1 of Dactylosporangium sp. Lineage (GTDB taxonomy): Bacteria > Actinomycetota > Actinomycetes > Mycobacteriales > Micromonosporaceae > JABDRL01. Next base: position 18,231 of record JABDRL010000411.1, read on the forward strand.
CGACGCATGATGTCCAAGGGGCTGGAACGCGCCGGCGTTGCCAAGGTCGACATCGAGCGCACCCGGGACCGTGTCCGGGTGGATATCCACACCGCGCGGCCGGGCATCGTGATCGGTCGCAAGGGCGCCGAGGCCGACCGCATCCGTGGCGAGCTGGAGAAGCTGACCAAGAAGCAGGTTCAGCTCAACATCATCGAGGTGAAGAACCCCGAGTCCGACGCCCAGCTGGTGGCACAGGGCGTCGCCGAGCAGCTGTCCAGCCGGGTCAGCTTCCGCCGGGCCATGCGTAAGGCCATGCAGTCGGCGATGAAGAACCCGCTGGTCCGCGGGATCCGGGTGCAGGTCTCGGGCCGGCTCGGCGGTGCGGAAATGAGCCGTACCGAGTTCTACCGCGAGGGCAGGGTTCCGCTGCACACCTTGCGGGCCAACATCGAGTACGGCTTCTTCGAGGCCCGTACCACCTTCGGCCGCATCGGTGTCAAGGTGTGGATCTACAAGGGGGACGCCGTGCCGGGCCGGGAGGCTCCGCCGGAGGCACCTCCGTCCCGTGGTCGCCGGGACCGCGGTGACCGCTCGGAGCGTCCGCGTCGCGGTCGTTCCGGTTCCTCCGGAACAACCCCGGGGGGAACGGAAGCTGGACGGGCGGCGGCGAACGAGCAATCCAGTGCCGCTGCCGAGAGCTCGAAGGTCTCGGCACCCGCCGAGACGCAGCAGGAGGGCTGAGAGATGCTCATGCCGCGCAAGCCCCCGAAGGGCTTCCGCAAACCGCATCACCCGAATCGGCACGGTTCGGCCAAGGGCGGGACGAAGGTGGCCTTCGGCGACTACGGCATCCAGGCGCTCGGGCCTGCCTACATCACCAACCGGCAGATCGAAGCGGCTCGTATCGCCATGAACCGGCATATCCGCCGTGGCGGTAAGGTCTGGATCACGGTCTTCCCGGACCAGGCCATCACCAAGAAACCAGCCGAAACCCGGATGGGCTCTGGTAAGGGCTCGCCCGAGTGGTGGGTGGTCAACGTCAAGCCAGGTCGGATCCTTTTCGAGATGTCATTCGGGAACGAGACGGTCGCGCGTGAGGCAATGCGTCGCGCGATCCACAAACTGCCGGTCAAGTGCCGCATCGTCAAGCGCGAAGTGGGTGAGGCGTGATGGCAGCGGGCACAATGGCTGCGGAGCTTCGTGAGCTCGCCGACGACGAACTGGTGATCAAGCTGCGCGAGGCCAAGGTTGAGCTATTCAACCTCCGGGTGCAGTCGGCGACCGGTCAACTCGACAGCCACGGGCGGCTCAAGGTCGTTCGGCGGGACATCGCCCGGATCTACACGGTCATGCGCGAGCGTGAGCTGGGCCTTGCGGCCGCGCCTGAGCCGATCGTGGAGGTGGCGTAGCCGTGAGCGAGCGAAGCGAGGGAACGCAAATGGGCGCAGAGACAACGGCCCAGCGCGGGCGGCGTAAGGTCCGAGAGGGCCTCGTCGTCAGCAACAAGATGGACAAGACCGTGGTGGTCGGGGTCGAGGACCAGGTCAAGCATCCGCTGTATGGCAAGGTCATCCGCCGGACCAGCAAGTTGAAGGCGCATGACGAGGCCAACGCCTGCGGTACCGGGGACCGGGTTCTGCTCATGGAAACCCGGCCACTCTCCGCCACGAAGCGGTGGCGAGTTGTTGAGATCCTCGAAAAGGCCAAGTAGCCGACGAACCGTGAGGCCGTCAGGCCGAAGGTGGTTCTTCCAAGCTCCGGCTTCTGGTCGGAGGACTGGCAGACATAGGAGACAGACGTGATCCAGCAGGAGTCGCGACTGCGCGTCGCCGACAACACCGGCGCAAAGGAGATCCTTTGCATCCGGGTACTCGGCGGCTCCGGTCGGCGCTACGCGAGCATCGGCGACGTCATCGTGGCCACCGTCAAGGACGCGATCCCTGGCGCTGGGGTGAAGAAGGGCGACGTCGTCAGGGCGGTCATCGTCCGAACCGCCAAGGAGCGGCGGCGCCCGGACGGCTCGTACATTCGCTTCGATGAGAACGCCGCGGTCATCATCAAGGACGGTGGCGATCCGCGCGGAACCCGCATCTTCGGGCCGGTCGGCCGGGAACTGCGGGACAAGCGGTACATGAAGATTATTTCGCTCGCACCGGAGGTGCTCTGACGTGAAGGTACGGAAGGGCGACACGGTGCTCGTCATCGCGGGTAGGGACAAGGGCATGCGGGGAAAGGTCCTGATGGCCTACCCCAAGCTCAACAGGGTCCTGGTCGAGGGCGTGAACCGGGTCAAGAAGCACACTCGGGTCCAGACGACGCAGCGGGGTGCCAAGACGGGCGGCATCGTGACCCAGGAGGCGACCATTCACGTCTCCAACGTCATGGTGATCGACACTGAGGGCACGCCAACCCGCGTTGGATACCGCTACGACGAGAACAGGCAGAAGGTACGCATCGCGCGTATCTCCGGTAAGGACCTGGTATGACGACTGCGGAGAAGGCGCTGCCTCGGCTGAAGCAGCGGTACCGGGACGACATGATTGGCCAGCTGCGGGAGCAGTTCGGGTACACCAACCCGATGCAGGTGCCCGGCCTGGTCAAAGTCGTCGTCAACATGGGGGTCGGCGAGGCCGCGAGGGACGCCAAGCTTATCGATGGCGCCGTTCGTGACCTGGCAACGATCACCGGGCAGAAGCCGCAGATTCGGCGGGCGACCAAGTCCATCGCGCAGTTCAAACTGCGGGAGGGCATGCCGATCGGCGCCAAGGTGACGCTGCGCGGCGACCGGATGTGGGAGTTCCTCGACCGGCTGCTGTCGATCGCGCTGCCCCGAACCCGCGACTTCCGCGGGCTCGACGGGCGCAAGCTCGACGGCAACGGCAACTACACGTTCGGGCTCACCGAGCAGTCGGTCTTCCACGAGATTGACCAGGACCGGATCGACCGGCCGCGGGGGATGGACATCACTGTGGTCACCACCGCTAGGACCGACGACGAGGGTCGGGAGCTGCTGAAGCTCCTCGGCTTCCCGTTCAAGGAGAAGTGAGTATGGCGAAGAAGGCACTGGTCCTCAAAGCCGCCCGGAAGCCGAAGTTCTCGTCCCGCGCATACACCCGCTGCCAGCGGTGTGGCCGGCCCAAGGCCGTGTACCGCAAGTTTGGACTCTGCCGGGTGTGTATCCGCGAGATGGCACACCGGGGCGAGTTGCCCGGTGTTGCGAAGGCTTCCTGGTAGTACCCTCTGCTTCGCCGTAGGCCCTGTGGAATAGCTAGCTGGCCAGCAGGGAACCGCGGCGAGAAAGGCTGACAAAACCCATGACCATGACTGACCCGATCGCAGACATGCTGACCCGTCTGCGCAACGCCAACCAGGCGTATCACGACCAGGTATTGATGCCGTACTCCAAGATCAAGGCGAATATCGCCGAGGTGCTCAAGACCGAGGGGTACGTCACGAACTGGAGCGTGCAGGAGCCGGAAGCCGGGCGTATCGGCAAGACCCTGGTGGTCGAACTCAAATTCGGCCCGAACCGGGAGCGCAGCCTCGCCGGAATCCGCCGCGTCTCCAAGCCCGGCCTCCGGGTGTACGCCAAGTCCGTGGAAATGCCGCGGGTGCTCGGTGGCTTGGGCGTGGCGGTCATCTCGACATCCCAGGGACTGCTCACCGACCGGCAGGCCCGCAAACGAGGCGTTGGCGGGGAAGTCCTCGCCTACGTCTGGTGAGGAGGCTGCTATGTCGCGAATCGGACGTAAACCGATTGTCATTCCCAACGGGGTCCAGGTGACCATCGACGGGCAGAGCGTTCGGGTCAAGGGACCCAAGGGCGAGCTGAGCCACACCCTCGCCGAGCCGATCTGGGCCGAGCACGGCTCCGACGGGCAGTTGAACGTCAACCGCCCGGACGACGAACGCCGGTCCAGGGAACTGCACGGACTGTCCCGCACGCTGGTGGCCAACATGATCGTTGGCGTCACCGAGGGGTACCGCAAATCCCTGGAGATTTCGGGGACCGGCTATCGCGTGCAGGCCAGGGGCCAGGACCTGGAGTTCTCGCTTGGCTTTTCCCACCCGGTGAAGGTCCCGGTTCCGGCCGGTATCACCTTCGCGGTCGAGCGGCCGACCCTGTTCCACATCAGCGGGATCGACAAGCAGCAGGTGGGCGAGGTGGCGGCCAATATCCGCAAGATTCGTCCACCCGAGCCCTACAAGGGCAAGGGCCTGCGCTACCAGGGCGAGGTTATTCGCCGCAAGGCTGGAAAGGCGGGTAAGAAGTAATGGGCGCGACATTGCTCAGGCGCCGCAAGTCCGGCGGCAACGCCGCCGCGCGACGCATCGGCCGGGCGCGCAGGCACTTCCGGGTGCGCCGGGTGATCCGGGGTACGCCGGCGCGTCCCCGCCTGGTCGTTACCCGCTCGTTGCGGCACATCGGTGTGCAGGTTGTGGACGATCTCGCCGGGCACACCCTGGTCGCGGCCTCGTCCATGGACGCCTCGATCCGTGGTGCCGAGGGCGACAAGAGCGCTATCGCCCGGAAAGTCGGCACGCTCCTCGGCGAGCGTGCCAAGGCGGCCGGCATCAGCACAGTGGTCTTCGACCGAGGCGGCAACAAGTACGCGGGGCGCATCGCCGCGCTGGCTGACGCCGCTCGCGAAGCCGGACTCGAATTCTAGTTAGGAGATTCGTTCATGCCTGGTCAACAGCGCAGGGGCGGCGGGTCCGGGGGCTCAGAAGGCGGCGGCGGTCGTCGCGAGCACCGGCGCGATGGAGGCGGTCGCGGCAACGCGGCCGCCGAGAAGACCCCACATATTGAGCGGGTCGTCGCGATCAACCGTGTCGCCAAGGTAGTCAAGGGCGGTCGTCGATTCAGCTTCACCGCCCTGGTCATCGTCGGGGACGGCGACGGCACGGTCGGCGTCGGCTACGGCAAGGCCAAGGAAGTTCCGGCGGCCATCGCCAAGGGCGTCGAGGAAGCCAAGAAGCACTTCTTCAAGGTGCCTCGTATCGCCTCCACCATTCCGCATCCGGTGCAGGGCGAGGACGCCGCCGGCGTCGTGCTGCTCAAGCCGGCCAGCGCCGGTACGGGCGTCATCGCCGGTGGGCCGGTGCGTGCCGTGCTGGAATGCGCGGGCATCCACGATGTGCTCTCCAAGAGCCTCGGTTCGTCAAACGCGATCAACATCGTGCACGGGACGATCGCGGCGCTGAAGCAGCTGGAGTCGCCGGAGGCGGTCGCGGCGCGCCGGGGCCTTCCCGTCGAAGACGTGGCGCCAGCGTCGATGCTGAAGGCACGCGCCGGAGCGGGGGCCTGACATGGCACGTCTGAAGGTCACACAGGTTCGCTCGAAGATCGGATCCAAGCAGAACCAGCGGGCAACCCTGCGGTCGCTTGGCCTGAAGCGGATTCGCGACGTGGTGGTCAAGGAGGACCGCCCCGAGATCCGGGGCATGATCCACACCGTGACCCACCTTGTCCAGGTGGAAGAGGTCGAGTAGTCCAATGACGATCAAGATTCACCACCTTCGTCCCGCACCGGGGGCCAAGACTCCGAAGACCCGCGTCGGCCGTGGCGAGGGCTCCAAGGGCAAGACCGCTGGCCGCGGTACGAAGGGGTCCAAGGCACGCAAGAACATCCCAGCGGCCTTTGAGGGTGGGCAGATGCCCATTCACATGCGGCTGCCGAAGCTGAAGGGCTTCAAGAACCGCAACAAGGTCGTCTTCCAGGTGATCAACCTGGACCGGCTGGCCGAGCTGTTCCCGGATGGCGGGCAGGTCGGGCCGGTGGACCTGGCCCAGCGGGGCGCCGTTCGTCCGGGGCGGCTGGTGAAGGTTCTCGGCGAGGGCGACTTGGGCGGAATCGCCCTGCACGTCTCCGCGCATGCCTTCAGCGGTTCGGCCCGCGAGAAACTTGCGGCGGCTGGCGGATCCGCCAGCGTCCTCAGTACAGAACCGACCGAGTAACGACCGGTCGTCACGATGTGGCCCTGATGGCGCCCTCCACCTGCTGGAGACAGCAGGACCGGCGGGCGCCATGAGGTGTGCCTTGACCCGCCTACCACGCTCGAATGGGATGGCGATCCTCGGACTTGGAGACTTCCGGGCTCGCTTCCCCGCACGGGGATGATCTGTTCGGGGCGGACTGTTAGAGTTCCCGGCAGTCTGATATATCCGAACAGCAACGCCAGCACAGATCGACCACCCTCATCACTCAGCCGCATCTGGAACGGGTCGGGACGGCCCCGAGCCTAGCGGCCGCCTTGCGCAGGAGGACGAAGTTGCTATCCGCCTTTCTCAGTGCGTTCAAAACGCCTGACCTGCGTAAGAAGTTGATCTTTAGCCTTTTCATCATCATGGTCTACCGCCTGGGCGCGACGTTACCGAGCCCGGGCGTGTCGTACGGCAACGTCCAGCGCTGCCTGGACATTGTGAACAGCGGCGACCAGGCCGGCGTCTTCACGCTGCTCAACTTGTTCTCCGGCGGCGCGCTGCTGCAGCTGTCGGTCTTCGCGCTCGGCATCATGCCGTACATCACGGCGAGCATCATCCTGCAGCTGCTCACGGTGGTCATTCCCCGGCTTGAGCAGCTCCGCAAGGAGGGGCAGTCGGGGCAAGCCAAGATCACCCAGTACACCCGATATCTGACGCTGGGCCTTGCCGTCCTCCAGGCTTCGGCATTCGTCGCCCTGGCCCGCTCGGGGCAACTGTTCGGCAACCAGTGTGACGGACCAGATCTTCAGATCATCCCGGACAGCTCGACCTGGAAGTACGGGCTGCCCATGTGGCTGACCGTGGTGACCCTGGTCGTCACGATGACCGCCGGCACGGGCGTCATCATGTGGCTGGGTGAACTCATCACCGACCGAGGCGTCGGCAACGGCATGTCAGTGTTGATCTTCGTGTCGATCACGGCGAGGCTCCCCTCAGAGGGCTGGCAGATCTGGGAGAAGAGCAAGTACATCTTCGCGCTGGTCGTCGGCATCGGTATGGTGATCATCGCGTTCGTGGTGTTCCTGGAACAGGCGCAGCGGCGGGTGCCGGTGCAGTACGCCAAGCGGATGGTCGGCCGGCGGATGTACGGCGGCACCTCGACCTACATCCCGCTCAAGGTCAACCAGGCTGGTGTCATCCCGGTCATCTTCGCGTCGTCGCTGCTGTACATCCCGCAGCTGATCACGTCGTTCATGGGGAACAGCACGCACTTCGTCAAGGTGTTCATCGAGCGGCACCTGGTCGATCAGAGCGATCCGGTGCACATCCTCAGCTACTTCCTGCTGATCATCTTCTTCACCTACTTCTACGTGTCGATCACCTTCAACCCGACAGAGGTGGCCGACAACATGAAGAAGTATGGTGGTTTCATCCCCGGCATCCGCCCGGGCAAACCGACGGCGGAGTATCTGGACTTCATCCTGAGCCGCATCACCCTGCCCGGCTCGCTCTACCTCGGCATCATCGCGATCCTGCCCAACCTGTTCATCGACATGGTCGGCACCAACGCGCAGAACTTCCCGTTCGGCGGTACGGCGGTTCTGATCATCGTCGGCGTGGGTCTGGAAACGGTCAAGCAGATCGAAAGCCAGCTCATGCAGCGGAACTACGAAGGCTTCCTGCGGTAGGGTCAGGGCGCGCTCCTGCGCGACCGACGCCGACACGGCACCGGTGGTCCGAGGGATCGGAGGATCGACTTGAGATTGGTTCTGGTCGGTCCTCCCGGGGCGGGAAAAGGCACCCAAGCAGAGTTCGTCGCGGCCATGCTCGCCGTTCCCAAGATTTCGACGGGGGACATTTTCCGGGCCAACGTCGGTCGGGGTACCCCGCTGGGCGTGACGGCGAAGCGCTACATGGACGCCGGTCGGCTCGTGCCCGACGAAGTGACCATCAATATGGTCGCTGACCGCTTGGCGGACTCGGACGCCGTCTACGGTTTCCTCCTCGACGGATTTCCGCGGACGACGCCGCAGGCCATTGCCTTGGACGAGCTGCTGTGCTCGCGGGAGACGAAGCTCGACGTCGTGCTGGAACTGGTGATCGAGGAAGACGAGGTCATCCGACGGCTGTCCGGCCGCCGGACCTGCCGGGGCTGCGGCAAGATCTGGCACATCGAGTTTGACCCGCCGCGGGCCACCGATCAGTGCGATCGCTGTGGTGGAGTGCTCTTCCAGCGCGACGATGACCGAGCTGCGACGATCGCTGAGCGGTTGCGGGTCTACGACCGGGACACGGCACCGCTGACCGACTACTACGGTGCCCAGGGCCGGCTGGTGGGTATCGACGGGACCGGGCCGGTCGAGGACGTGACCGCCAGGACCGGCGACGCGCTGCGGTCGTATCTCGGGTAGGGGCCATGCACCCGACCGCGGGGTCGAGTTGGCCGTGGCTGGCACGGCGCGCGGTCCTGGCCTCGCCCCGACGGTGGCGCCAGGGGGCGGCCGTCGACCTGGGGACCGCTGGGCCGATCCTCCATTGAGCTGGATGCCGACGGGTGACATGCTCATGGTCCGAGGGGACTGCATGGGAGGACATAGTGGAGGGGCGGCAGGAAGACCTGCGGGCGGCCGATGTCGACAGGGCATTTGTCACTGGCCTGCTCAAGAAGGCTGTTGACGAGGGACGGCTGACCCTGACCGAGTACGACGAGCGCCTACGTGCCACCTACGCTGCGCAGACCTACGGGGATCTGGACGTCCTGCTGCGAGATCTGCCCGCCGGCATTCGGCAGCCGGCGTCGAACGAGCCCGCTTCGCCGGCCCCAACCACCAGGGTGCGGGACCCCGCCGTCGTGGAGTGGCCCGGGCGGACGGCCGCGAAGGAGACCCCGCTGGCCGGGATGGCCTCGCCCCGCCCGGGGCCGGTCGCCGGGCCGGTTCCCGCGACCCCGTCGGTGGCGTCCGTGTTCGCCGCGGAGGCGGCGGAGTTCGTCGCCAGCCGGCGTCATCGGAGGATTCCGAAGTGGCTGATCGTGGTGTGGGGAACCTGGCTGTCCGCAGTATCGATCAATCTCGTGATCTGGCTGCTGGTCTCCATCACCGCCAGCGGGGGGCCGGTGTACTTCTGGCCGATGTGGGTCGCCGGACCATGGGGAACGGCGCTGGTGGCCCTCACGATCATGATGGGGCTGCTGGGGGCGTCGGACCGGGAGTAGCCGGGGTGCCTGGTTTGCCCTACCGAAGGTCAACGCGTAGACTACCGTGCTGGCGCACAGCGTCCACTCTGGCATGCCCGTCCTGCGCTTCGACGGGCCGCCGGAGCCGCGGCTGGAAGGACCTGCGAGCCACCCAATCAGACCTGATGTCAGGTAGTGGAGGACATGCCAAAGAAAGATGGGGCCATCGAGATCGAGGGCCGAGTAATCGAGCCACTCCCGAACGCCATGTTTCGGGTGGAGCTCGCCAATGGCCACAAAGTCTTGGCCCATATCAGTGGCAAGATGCGGCAGCACTACATTCGTATCCTGCCCGAGGACAGGGTTGTCGTGGAGCTCTCGCCCTACGACCTCACTCGGGGACGCATCGTCTACCGCTACAAGTGACGTCCGAGTCGCGAACGTCCGTGATCGCCTGGTTGCCCGGCAGCTGCCGGATGGCGCGGCTTGGCGGGCGTACCAGCAGGTAACGGTCGGTTCTTGTCGCTCGGACCCCGGGCGCGGAAGGAAGTTAGGCACACCGTGAAGGTCAAGCCGAGCGTTAAGAAGATCTGCAATAAGTGTCGGGTCATCCGGCGTCACGGCCGGGTCATGGTCATCTGTGACGACCCGCGCCACAAGCAGCGTCAGGGTTGAGGAACACCCGAACCTGACGCACGACAGCGACGCCGGCCAGCGCCGGCACCGCACCCCTCGCAAGAGGGCGCGCAGCGGCGAAGGCCCCTGCGCGAGGAAGGCTCGTCCCAGCCGCGGGGACGGTGAACGACCCCGTGGATTCACCCTCGGTCGGAGGCCGAGGCCCGTCCGGGCAGACGGGGTTGGGGCGGGCATAGACCTCCGGCGAGAACAAGGAGCACGCCCGCAGATGGCACGCCTTGTCGGCGTCGATCTTCCCCGCGAAAAGCGGATGGAGATCGCGCTTACGTACATTTTCGGCATTGGCCGTACCCGCGCCGCAGAGACGCTGGTTGCCACGGGTATCGACCCGAACAAACGGGCTCGCGATCTGACCGACGACGAGGTCGTTCGGCTGCGCGACTACATCGAAGGCAGCTTCAAGGTCGAGGGCGATCTCCGTCGGGAAGTCGCGGCCGACATTCGACGCAAGGTCGAGATCGGCTGCTACGAGGGCATCCGGCACCGCCGCGGGCTGCCGGTGCGTGGACAGCGCACCCGCACCAACGCCCGTACGCGGAAAGGCCCCAAGCGCACGGTCGCTGGCAAGAAGAAGCCCGGCAAGAAGTAACGAGGAGCGCACACACTCATGCCACCGAAGGCTCGCGCCGGTGCCGCTGTCAAGAAGGTACGGCGCAAGGAACGCAAGAACGTCGCCCACGGGCAGGCGCACATCAAGAGCACGTTCAACAACACCATCGTCTCGGTCACCGATCCGACTGGAGCGGTGATTTCCTGGGCTTCCGCCGGCCAGGTCGGGTTCAAGGGCTCGCGCAAGTCGACGCCGTTCGCCGCGCAACTCGCCGCGGAGGCCGCCGCCCGCCGCGCCATGGAGCACGGGATGCGCAAGGTCGACGTATTCGTCAAGGGGCCAGGGTCCGGCAGGGAAACGGCGATCCGATCGCTTCAGGCCGTCGGCCTGGAGGTCGGCCAGATCTCTGACGTCACGCCGCAGCCGCACAACGGCTGCCGCCCACCGAAGCGTCGTCGGGTCTAAGGCGCAGGGAGGACAACACCATGGCTCGCTATACCGGTGCTGACTGCCGCCGTTGCCGGAGGGAGAAAATGAAGCTCTTCCTGAAGGGCAGCAAGTGCGATGGGGCGAAGTGCCCGTTCGAATCCAGGCCGTTCCCCCCGGGGCAGCACGGTCGCGGACGTACCAAGGAGACCGAGTACCTGCTTCAGCTTCGGGAGAAGCAGAAGGCCCGTCGGGTCTACGGCATTCTCGAAAAGCAGTTCCGCGGGTACTACGAGGAAGCCGTCCGCAGGCCAGGCAAGACTGGTGAGGAGTTGCTCCAGATCCTGGAGTCGCGGCTCGACAACGTCGTCTACCGGGCCGGATATGCCTCCTCGCGGGACCAGGCTCGGCAGTACGTCCGTCACGGGCATATCCTGGTCAACGGCAAGAAGGTCGACATCCCGTCGTACCGGGTGCGGGAGCACGACATCGTCGAGGTTCGGGACAAGTCGCGCTCACTGGCCCCATTCATGATCGCTCAGGGACTCGCCGGGAGTCGGACGACCCCGGCGTGGCTTGAGGCGATTCCGAGCCAGCTCAAGGTCCTGGTGCACTCCCTGCCCGCGCGGCAGGTCATTGACACCCAGGTCCAGGAGCAGCTCATCGTCGAGCTCTACAGCAAGTAACCGGATACGCGGGGGGCGATGCTCCCCGCGTACCCCCGGACGGGCCCGGGGCCGGCCGAATGGTCGGCGCCGGAACCTGCCCCGACGGGACACTGTTCGGGCCGTCATATAGCGGGCGGCCACGACTACTGGAGGAATTTCAGTGCTCATCTCTCAGAGGCCAACCCTCGCTGAGGAGTTGATCAGCGAGATCCGGTCGCGGTTCACCATTGAGCCGTTGGAGCCGGGCTTCGGGTACACCCTGGGCAATTCGCTGCGGCGGACGCTGCTGAGCTCGATCCCGGGCGCGGCGGTGACCAGCATCAAGATCGATGGGGTGCTGCACGAGTTCACGACGATCCCCGGTATCAAGGAGGACGTCGTCGAGCTGGTGATGAACGTCAAGGAACTGTGCGTCAGCTCGGATCACGACGAGCCGGTGTCGATGTACCTGCGCAAGCAGGGGCCGGGCGACGTGACGGCCGGGGACATCCAGCCGCCCGCCGGCGTCTCGGTGCACAATTCGGACCTCAAGCTGGCGACGCTCAATGCCAAGGGCCGCTTGGACATGGAGCTGACGGTCGAGCGGGGCCGGGGATACGTGACCGCCGCGCAGAACAAGCAGCAGAACCAGGAGATCGGCCGGATCCCCGTCGACTCGATCTATTCCCCGGTGATGAAGGTGACCTACCGGGTCGAGGCGACGCGCGTGGAGCAGCGCACCGACTTCGATCGTCTGATCATCGACGTGGAGACCAAGCCGTCGGTCACGCCGCGGACCGCCCTGGCCTCCGCCGGGTCGACGCTGGTGGAGCTGTTCGGGCTCGCCCGGGAACTGGACACGGACGCCGAGGGCATCGACATCGGACCGTCGCCGCAGGATGCCCAGCTCGCAGCCGATCTCGCACTGCCGATCGAGGAGCTGGACCTGACCGTCCGGTCGTACAACTGCCTCAAGCGGGAAGGGATCAACACGGTCGGCGAGCTGATCAGCCGCACCGAGGCCGACCTGCTGGATATCCGTAACTTCGGCCAGAAGTCCATCGACGAGGTCAAGATGAAGCTCGCCGGGATGGGCCTTGGTCTCAAGGACTCCGCGCCGACGTTCGACCCGACCCACGTGGTCGACACGTTCGCCGACGTGGAATACGACACCGACGACTACCGCGAGACCGAGCAGCTGTAGAGCGCGCTGCCTGGACAAGGAGCCCCACCATGCCAACGCCCACCAAGGGCCGCCGCCTCGGCGGCAGCCCGGCGCACGAGCGGTTGATGCTGGCGAACCTCGCCACATCACTGTTTCGGTACGGCAAGATCCAGACCACGGAGACCAAGGCCAAGCGGCTACGCCCGCTGGCAGAGCGGCTCGTGACCTTCGCCAAGCGCGGTGACCTGCACTCACGTCGGCGGGTGCTCACGGTCGTCCACGACAAGGACGTGGTGTACCAGCTGTTCGACCAGATCGCGCCGCAGTACACCAACCGTAACGGCGGGTACACCAGGATCATCAAGGTCGGGCCCCGCAAGGGCGACGCGGCGCCGATGGCGGTCATCGAGTTGGTTGAGGAACTGCGGGAAGCCGAGTCGGCGGCAGGACGCGAGCGGGCCAGGGCCGACCGGTCGCGCGCCAAGACCGATGCGATGGCCGCGCTTGCCGGGGACGACGCCGAGACCGAGACCCCGGCCAGCTCCGGGACCTCGACCGACCCTGGCGACGCCGCGACGGCCAAGAACTGACACCCACACCTCGCACTATCCATGCACCGGCCCGGCACTCGTACCGCAGAGTGTCGGGTCCGTGCGTGTCTTGACGTGAAGCTGGAGCGGACCGGGATGACGACGGCGCCTGGGAATCGGGTCGGCGGCGGGCCGACGGCGCGGATTCGGCTGGATATCGCCTATGACGGCACGGGGTTCTCCGGCTGGGCCGCCCAGCCGGGGCGGCGCACCGTCGCGGGAGTGCTGACCGAGGCCCTCGCCGCGGTGTTCGGGGAGGACGGTCCGCGGGGACTGACCGTCGCGGGCCGGACCGACGCCGGCGTTCACGCCAGCGGGCAGGTGTGCCACGTGGACGTTCCGGTGGCCGCGGCGGAGGCCCTGACCGACTCGCTGGTCCGTCGGCTGGCTGGCCTGCTCTCGGCCGACGTCAGGGTGCGGGCCGTCTCCCGGGTGCCGCCGACGTTCGACGCTCGCTTCTCGGCCCTGTCGCGGCGGTACGAGTACCGGGTGACGGACACGCCGTGGGGCGCGGAGCCGCTGCGCCGCTACGAGACCCTGGCATGGCCCCGACCGCTCAACCTGGACGCCATCAACGCCGCCGCGCGAGCCCTGCGCGGGGAACACGATTTCGTCGCCTACTGCCGGCGCAAGGCGCACGGGACCACGATCCGGTCAGTCAGCCGGCTGGACTGGCAGCGGCGGCCGGACGGCGTGGTGCTTGCGACGGTGGAGGCGGATGCGTTCTGCCAGGCGATGGTGCGGAGTCTCGTCGGCGCGCTGCTGGCCGTGGGGGAGGGGCGCCGTCCCGTTGACTGGCCGGCCAGCCTGCTGACCCGGAACGAGCGAGCCTGCGAGGTCATGGTGGTCCCGCCTCATGGCCTGACCCTGGTGGCCGTCGCGTACCCCACCGATGAGGTGGGGTACGC
>JABDRL010000089.1 GCA_013041765.1 Dactylosporangium sp.
GCCGGCCCGGACGGAGCCGGGCCGGCGGCATGCGGGTTCTTCGTCACTTCTTGTCGTCCTCGTCGATGATCTCGGCGTCGACTACGTCATCCGGGCCGGCGGCGTGCTGGCCACCGCCGGAACTGGAGGAGGCACCAGCGCTGTGCGCGCCTCCCTGGTGCTCGCCATCAGCGGCCGCAGCCTGCTGGTACAGCAGCGAACCGACCTTCTGCGACACCTCAGCCAGCTTCTCGTGCGCAGACTTGATCTTGGCCATGTCCGAACCGCCAAGGGCACCGCGCAGCTCGCTGAGCGCATCGTTGATCTCGTTCTTGCCGTCCTCTGGCAGCTTGTCACCGCTTTCGGCCAGGAACTTCTCGGTCTGCCACTGCAGGCCCTCGGCAAGGTTTCGGGTCTCGGCCTCCTCGCGGCGCCGCTTGTCCTCATCGGCGTGTTCCTGAGCGTCGCTCATCATCCGCTCGATGTCGTCCTTGGGCAGCGCCGAACCACCGGTGATGGTCATCCGCTGTTCCTTGCTCGTGCCAAGATCCTTGGCGGAGACGTGGACGATGCCGTTGGCGTCGATGTCAAAGGTCACCTCGATCTGCGGCACCCCCCGGGGCGCCGGGGGCAGCCCGGTCAGCTCGAAGGTGCCCAGTTTCTTGTTGTATGCAGCGATCTCCCGCTCTCCCTGGAAGACCTGCACCAGCACGGATGGCTGGTTGTCGTCCGCAGTCGTGAAGGTCTGCGACCGCTTTGTCGGAATTGTAGTATTGCGCTCGATCAGTTTGGCGAAGATTCCGCCCTTGGTCTCGATGCCCAGGCTCAACGGGGTGACGTCGAGCAGCAGGACGTCCTTGACCTCGCCCTTGAGCACGCCCGCCTGAAGCGCGGCGCCGGAGGCGACGACCTCGTCCGGGTTGACGCCCTTGTTGGGCTCCCGCCCGGTCAGCTGCTTGACCAGGTCGGAGACGGCGGGCATCCGGGTGGATCCACCGACCAGAATGACGTGGTTGATGTCGCTGAGCTTGATCTCGGCGTCCTTGATGGCCTGCTCGAACGGCCCCTTGCAGCGGTCGAGCAGATCCTGGGTCATCCGCTGGAACTCCGCGCGGCTCAGGGAGACGTCCAGGTGCAGCGGACCCGACGATCCTGCGGTGATGTACGGCAGGTTGATGTTGGTGGTCGCCGCTGCCGACAGCTCGATCTTGGCCTTCTCCGCGGCTTCCTTCAGTCGCTGCATGGCCATCTTGTCCTGCGAAAGATCAATGCCGTGCTGCCCGCGGAAGGTCTTGACCAGGTAGTCGATGACCCGCTGGTCCCAGTCGTCTCCACCGAGGTGGTTATCGCCGCTGGTCGACTTGACCTCGATGACGCCCTCGCCCAACTCCAGCAGGGACACGTCGAAGGTGCCGCCACCGAGGTCGAACACCAGAACGGTCTGCTCCTTCGAACCCCGGTCCAGGCCGTAGGCCAGGGCCGCCGCCGTCGGCTCGTTGACGATCCGCAGGACGTTGAACCCGGCGATCTCGCCGGATTCCTTGGTCGCCTGCCGCTGGGCGTCGTTGAAGTACGCCGGAACGGTGATGACCGCGTCGGCGATCTGCTCCCCGAGATAGGACTCCGCGTCCCGCTTGAGCTTCATCAGCACCCGAGCGGAGATCTCCTGCGGGGTGTACTTCTTGTCATCGATATCAATGGTCCAGCTGGTGCCCATCTCGCGCTTGACCGACCTGATGGTGCGGTCCGGGTTGGTCACGGCTTGGCGCTTCGCGACCTCACCGACCAGCACCTCGCCATTCCGAGCGAACGCGACGATCGAGGGAGTGGTACGCGACCCCTCGGCGTTGGCGATGACGGTGGCCTCACCACCTTCCAGGACACTGACGCAAGAGTTCGTCGTTCCCAGGTCGATGCCGACCGCACGTGCCATAGTTCTTCGTTCCTCCCGGGACAGGGGCCGACCACCGTGGCGGGCCCAGGGGCTCCCGGTCGGGGCAGCCCCAAGAAAGTTGAGCGTACTTGACTCAATGATGCCACACGACGAATCACCGTCAAACGTGCCTTGAGTCTCACCGACGCAACTCCGTGAGTGTACGCTTCCCGCTCGCCCGGAGATCAGCGGCCACGGACAGCGGGTGGCCCGTTGTGGCGCGCTGCGTGATCGGGCAGGCTGGACCCCGTGACGACGGAGCCTTCCGCGGCGACCGGCCAAGCCACAGCCCAGCCCGTGCTGGCTGTCCGCCATTCCGACCTCCAACGGCTCGTCACCGCGTTGACGGACCTCATGGAGTCGATCGCCGGCACCCGCTACCCGCTCGCGCTGCCAAGCGCGCCCGACGCGATGAGCGCTGGCAACGCCACGGTCGCGGAACTCAACGACTATCTGCTGCCCCGGGTGCTACGCCTGGACGGGCCGCTCTTGGCCGTCGTCGGCGGATCGACGGGAGTCGGCAAGTCCACCCTGGTCAACAGCCTCGTCGGAACGCCGGTCAGTTCCGCTGGGGTGCTCCGGCCGACGACCCGAACCCCCGTGCTGGCGCACTCGCCGGCTGACGGTTCCTGGTTCGCCGGAGGAGATCACCTGACGGTGACCGCGGCCCCGGCGCTCGCCCCGGGCCTCGCCATACTCGACGCCCCCGATATCGACTCGGTGGTCCAGGCCAACCGCTCGCTGGCCAGCCGGCTGCTCGCCGCGGCCGACATGTGGCTGTTCGTGACCACGGCGGCCCGCTACGCCGATGCCGTTCCCTGGGAGCTGCTGCGGAAGGCCCGCAACCGGGCAACGGCGACGGCCCTGGTGCTCAACCGGGTGCCGGAGGGCGCGCGGGCGGAACTCACCACGTCGCTGTCCAGCCTGCTGACCACGCACGATCTCGATACGCTGCCGCTGTTCATCATTCCCGAGTCCGACCGCGACAGTCAGGGGCTGCTGGCCCCAGACCGGGTCGCCCCGCTGCTGCGATGGCTCGGAGCGCTGGCCGACGACGAGGAAACCCGCACCACGATCGTTCGCCAGACCGTCGGGGGAGCGATCGACCTGCTGGAACCCACCGTGACCGGCCTGGCCGCCGCGGCGGACGACCAGACCACCGCGGCCGCGGAGCTGACGGCGGCCGTCCAGGTCGCCCACGACGGCATGCGGTCCCGCCTCGCGACGGTCATCACCGATGGCGCCCTGCTGCGCGGCGACCTGCTCGCCCGATGGCAGAGCCTGGCCGGTACCAACGACCTCTTCCGCATCCTGCCGACCCGGATCGGCAGGATTCCGGAGCGGATCGGCTGGGTATCCGATCGCACCGGCTGGCTGCGACACCACGCCGGACGTACCCGCGACACCGCGGCCCATTCCCGGGAACGGGCCGCGGCGCTGGTCGGCCGCGGTGGACGCATCAGCCGCCTCCGGCAGGCCCTGGAGACCAGCCTGTCGGCGCTGCTCTGCGATACGGCGCTGGCGGCGGCGGAACGGGTACGCGCGGACTGGCTCGCCCATCCGGCGGGACCGGCCCTGCTCGCCGGTGTCGAGGACCCCTCGGCGGCCAGCCAGGCCCTGGCGGCGCGCGTCCGGACGGTCGTCGGGTACTGGTGGCGGGCCGTGGGGGAGTTCGTTGACGCCGAAGCCCGCAAGGAACCCGCCGGCCGGCGCATCGGCCCGCACGCGATTGCCGTCTCCACGACGCTGACCTGCGTACTCGCCTGCTCCGGACCGACCCGGTCGACGACGGATGCCTCCTCCCAATCGAGCGAACATCCCATGCTGGCCGCCCTGAAGGTGCTGGAGACCGTGTTCGGCCAAGCCGCGACGGCACTCGTGACGGACGCCAGAACCGGCCTGCTGACGAAGATCGATGCGTTCCTGGCCAGCGAAGCCGCCGGCCAGAGCGAGGTCCTGGCCGCGCACCGGATCGACCCGGCGATCGCCGGTCGGCTCAGAGCGCTGGCCCGGGAGGTGACCATCGCCCGGTTGTGCGCGGGCCTTCCGGCCGCGCGCACGGCCCCGGCGACCCTGCCGCCGGTCGATCCGCCGGACGGCCAGCCAGCACCGGAGGAGACTTCATGACAGGCGTCATCGAGCGGCTTGCCGGCGTGCGCCAGTTCCTCGCGACGCTCGACGGGCACCTGCCAGAGTCGCACCGCAGCGCTGCCAGTGCCGTCCTCGATCACGCCGCCGAACGGCTGGCCCTCTCCGGGAACCACACCGTCGTCGCGCTGGCCGGCGCCACTGGCAGCGGAAAGTCCAGCGTGTTCAACACGCTCGCCGGATCGGCGGTGTCGTCCGTCGGGGTCCGCAGACCGACGACCAGCATTCCGCACGCCTGCTACTGGGGAGCCGAGGGCGTCGACGCGCTGCTCGACTGGCTCGCCATACCCGTCAACCGCCGGTTCGACGGCGAGTGCCCGCTGGACGCCGAGAACGCCACCAGCCTGCGTGGTCTCGTGCTGCTCGACCTGCCGGACTTCGATTCGGTCGACGAGGCCCACCACGCCGAGGTCCAGCGCCTCCTCGGCCTGGTCGACCAGGTCGTCTGGGTGCTGGATCCGCAGAAGTACGCGGACAAGACCGTTCACGAGCGCTACCTGCGACCGTTCGCGAAGCACCACGACATCACGGTCGTGACGCTCAACCAGGCGGACACGCTGACGCCGGACGAGGCCCAGCGGTGCCTCGCCGACCTTCGCCAGCTCCTGGAGGCCGACGGGCTGGACGGCGTCCCGCTCTTCGCCACCTCGACCGTCCACAGCGAAGGCCTCGCGCCCCTGCGGGCGCACCTCGAACGTTGTCTCGCCGCTGGCGACGTGCCGTTGCGGCGGCTCGACGGCGAGGTCAGCCAGGTTCTCGCCCGGCTGGCGCCACTGGTGGCCCCGGACGCCTCAGAACGCCGGCTCGATCGAGCGACGGTCCGCCCGCTCCTGGACGCGCTCGCGACGACCGCCGGCGTTCCGGCCATTGTCGAGGCCGTCGAACCCGCCCACCGCCACCGTGCGGCCTCCTCCACCGGCTGGCCCCTGGCCCGGCTGTTCCGGCGGCTGAGCCCGGACCCGCGTCGGCGGCTGCGCCTTCCGGCAATGGTGGCGGGC
>JABDRL010000058.1 GCA_013041765.1 Dactylosporangium sp.
CACGAGTGCTGGTCGCTGCCGTGCTTGCGGTGTGGGCGCGGCAAGGTTCGAACTTGCGACTCCCCGCTTGTAAGGCGGGTGCTCTTCCACTGAGCTACGCGCCCGAAGACAGCCAGCTTACCCGGTCTCGCAACGGCTCCGCAGGTGACGTACCGCCGGGTCGCCGCGCCCCCTCGGTCGGGGTCCGTCGCTCGCCTCGGGCGGTCTCGGACAGGCCGAGGAACGGCAATCGTGGCGAATTTTGTCGGTGTGGTGCTGGTTTGTCGCCGTTGACGCACCACCCGGGCGAGCCGGCGCGTCCCGAGCCTTGCCATGGCTGACCACGCTGCCGATCGATGCTTGTCGGCATATCGGGCCGGGTGTCCTCGGGAGATGTCGCCGGAACCGAGCAGCGGGGACATGGGGCTGACATCGGCAGACTGTCACTTCATCGACACGCACCGCCGGCGGCCAAGCGTAGGTTGGGCGGGTCGACCGGGTCGACCGGTCGCCGGCTCAATCCTCGGGAGGTGCCCGTATGAGACTCCAGCATATCCCCGATCGCCTGGCCCGGATCCCGGCGCGACCCGGTACGGGGGCGAGGGCGGTCGCCGTGGTCGGCGCCGCGGTGCTCGCCGCCGCGGTGCTGGCCCCGCAGCCGGCCATGGCGACGCCGCTGCCGGAGGGCGACGGATCCGTGGGCGCGGTCGGGGCGGTGACCCCGCTGGCGGACGCCGGGACGTACACGATGGTCGACCTCGGCAAGCTGGGGCAGCGGACGTACCCCCAGGCCATCAACACCTGGCTCGAGGTCGCCGGGCACTTCTTCGACCCCGACGAGGGCTGGCACGCGTTCTTCTCCTCGCCGTGGCGCACCGGCGGAAGCCTCGTCCGGCTGCCGGAGCTGCCGTGCCCGGACTGCGCCTCGCTGGCGTCCCACGCCATGGCGATCAACGGCTGGGGCACCATCGCCGGCACCTCCAGCGCGCCCGATGGCACCCACGCGGTGCTGTGGGTCGGGGACACCGTCCGCGACCTGGGGAAGTTCGGGGAGGACGCCAACGTCACCGGGATGAACAACCGGGGTCAGGTGGTCGGCTACGGCCTGACCCCGGCCGGGGAGTGGCACGCCTTCGTCTGGAGCGAGGCGACCGGGATGCGGGACATCGCACCGGACCTGGGCTGGGCCCGCGCGTACGACATCAACGACCGTGGCCAGATCGTCGGGCAGTGCGGCGACGAGGTGACGACCGCCAAGGCGTGCCTGTGGGAACCGGACGGCACGCTGCGGATCGTCGCCGGGCGGCCCGACGACAACGCCATCGCGCGGGCCATCAACAACCGGGGTGTCGTCGTCGGCTCCTACGGCGACGCCGACCGGCACGATCGCGCGTTCGCGTGGTCGGCGGGCGTGCTCACGCCGCTGACCGGGGCGGACGACCACTCGGCGATCGCCACCGACGTCAACGACGCCGGGACCATCGTCGGCCACTGGTACCTGCCGAGCCCGGTCGGGCCGTGGGTGTGGCGGGACGGCCACCTGACCGAGTTGCCCGCGAGTGCCAGCGGATCGAGGCAGGGACCGCCCACTCCGTACGCGGTCAACCGGATCGGCGTGATCGCTGGCACCTCGGGAACCGAGGACGACCCGTGGTTCCACGCGGTGCTGTGGCACCCGTCGGGGCTGCCGGCCGGATAGCGGACCCCACCCCACCGGCCCGACCGCGGCGACCGCCGCCGGGCTGGGGTCCGGGCCGGTACGGGGGCACGTGGTCTTCCTCGTGGCCGGGGGGCGCGACATCGCGCGTCTCCCGGCCGATGGCCAGCCCGGTTACCTGGAGAACTTCAGCCAAGCCGCCCGGTCACCCGCCGATCGAGCCGGATGTGACGCCGTCGGACCGGCGGGCCACCCCTAGACTCGCGACCATGGCAGGCGGCCCCCTTCTCAGTATCGACTTCGGCACCTCACACACCGTCAGCCTCGTCGCGTGGCCGGACGGGCGGATCCGTCCCCTGCTGTTCGACGGTTCCCCGCTGCTGCCGTCCGCCGTCTGCGCCGAGCCCGCCGGCCTCGGCCCGGCCCAAGGCTCTGCCGGAGTTCCCTCGCCGCTGCTCGTCGGCAGGGACGCCGGGCACGCCGCCCGGATCGACCCGGCGAGGTTCGAAAGTACCCCGAAACGGCGCATCGACGACGGCATGGTCCTGCTGGGGTCCGAGGAGTATCCGGTCTCCGTCCTGATCACCGCCGTGCTCTCCCGGGTCCGGGAGGAGGCCGTTCGTGTCCTGGCCTGCCGCCCGGCCTCGGTCATCATGAGTCATCCGGCCACCTGGGGCGTGTCTCGGCGGCTGACGCTGATGGAGGCCGCGGCCCAGGCCGGCCTCGGCGAGCCGGTACTGGTGCCCGAGCCGGTCGCCGCGGCCCGGTACTTCGCCGGGCTGATCGGCGAGCGGTTCGCCCCCGAGCACGGCGTCCTGGTCTACGACTTCGGCGGCGGAACGTTCGACGCCAGTCTCGTCGTCCGCCAGCCCGGGGGGTTCGACGTCCGCGCCGTCGACGGTATCGACACCCTGGGGGGAGTCGATCTCGACGAGCTGATCGTCGAGCACGCCCGCGCGACCCTCGGTTCCGACCACGAGGAGGCCCTGCGGCGCCTCGCCGCTCCCGCGACACCGGAGAACCGCAGGCACCACCGGAGTTTCTGGGAGGACGCCCGCATGGTCAAGGAGCGCCTGTCCCGGGCCGACACGGCGCTCCTGCATGTCCCGCTCGCCGGAGTCGACGTCCCCATCGCGCGATCGGTGTTCGAGGACCTCGCCCGGCCGGCCATCGAGCGCACGGCGCGGACCACGGCGGCGGTCCTGCGCTGGTCGAGACTGCCCAAGGACCATCTGGTGGGGATCTTCCTGGTTGGCGGATCAAGCCGGATCCCGCTGGTCGCCACCGTGCTGGAGCGGGAGCTGGGTCTGGCGCCGACCGTGCTGGAGCAGCCGGAGATGGTGGTGTCGGAGGGCGCGCTCCGCCATGGCGTCGGCACGCCTCGGCCCCGGACGGACCAGACCCCGCTGCCCAGGCCGCAGCGGACGCCGCCCCGGCCACCGCCACAGCGGCCCCCGCCCGCGAGGGCTCTGCCGCAGCCGGCCCTGGAACAGCCCCGGGTGATGGTCCAGCCCGTCCCGGCCGTCCCGGTATCCCCGCCTCGGCCCCAGCAGCTCGAATACCGGTCCGCGAACGCCACCCGAGGCTCCCGCCGCCGCTGGACGGTTCCCGTGCTCGCGGTCTTGGGCGTCCTGTCGCTGGCCGCTGTCTACCTGCTGCTACCTGGTGAATCCAATGATCCGGGAGCGTCGGCACAGACCCAGCAGAGCGACCGGCGATCGGCGCCGCCGGAGTCGCCGCGGCCCTCGCCGTCGGCGGCCCAGCCGTTCTACCAGCGGGCCGACCGCCCGGCCTGGCTCCCCGCCGGCTGGTCCCTGGCCGTCGACGGGCCGGCCAGCCAGCTGTGGCGGACCATGGACGAGCGAGAGGGTGGGCGCTGCGCGGCCGATGGGGACGTCCTGCACGTCACCCGCCCCGATGCGGCGAACCTCACGGGCTGCACCGTCCGCTCCCCACTTGACCGGATCTTCTATGACGTCGCCGTTGAGACGCAGGTCACGGTGACCACCGGTTGCGGGGGCATGTGGGCGCGCACCGGCACCAGAGGCTATTTCCTGATGATATGTGACGGATACGCGCGATTGTCCCGCCTGGGCGAGACGGGGGCGGACTCCACGCGACTGGCCGAGTGGAGTTTCGGTTACCGGCCACAGGACGCCACCGCCGGGCTGCTGGTCGTCGGGAACGAGCTGCGGGCATACCTCAGCGGCGAAGCGTTGGGTGAGCCAGTCCACGATGAGGAAATCCGCTATGGCAAGACGACCCTCGGTGGAGATCCGGGCCAGGCGGAGAGCATCGACGTGGTGTTCAGTGGCCTGCGGGTGTTCGCTCCGGAGCCGTAGCGGCAAGGCACCACCCCGCTGCGGCGGGGTGTTGTCTCTCCCACCCCGCCGCGGCGGTGTTCAACGGCCACGCGATCGCTCAGCGACCGCGAGACGTCCTAGCGCCGGACCTTTGCGGACCGGGGCGTGACGAGTCGGGAGGCGGTCCAGTCCCTGCCGGCGTTGACGGTTGAGGTCTGCTGCAGGCCAGCGGTTGGCGCCGACTCGCTGACCTCACTCGGCTCGACGTGACCCTCACGCCCGGCCTTCGGCGTCAGTAGCCAGACAAGCCCGTTGTCCGCCAGCGGGGTGAGCGCGTCGATCAGGGTCTCAACCAGGTCCCCGTCGCCGTCACGCCACCACAGCAGCACGACGTCAACAACCTCGTCGGTATCCTCCTCCACCAGCTCGCCGCAGCGATCAATCAACACGTCGCGGAGATCTTCGTCGACGTCCTGGTCGTAGCCCATCTCCATAACGACCATGCCCGATTCGATCCCGAATCGGTCTGCCAGGCTCCGTGGCTCGGCCTGGCCATCGGTCGCGTTCACTGTCTGATGCCTCCCTGTCTTCCTGGGTTCCCGCCGCGGTACCGCAACAACGAGCAGCCTCGCCGGGTGGTGGTTCATGTAGCGGGTAGTCCACACAGTAAGGCGCCCCAATGCAAGTGGCGCACCGAAAGCACGGGAAATCGTACCCAACATGCTCCGCTAATGCGCCAGCAACGACCTGGCACCTTGCACGATTTGCTCCTCGCTGACCAGCACATGCTCGGCCGCAGGCCCGAGCGGCACGAACGAGTCCACCGCAGCGATCCGGCGGGCCGCCCCAACGTACCCGGCATCGACCAGCACGGCCAACACGCCCTCGCCGATGCCACCCGAGCGACGGGTCTCATCGACGATCAGGACCCGTCCCGTCGCCGACGATTCCCGCATGATGTCGGCCAGCGGCAGCGGCGACAGCCACCGCAGGTCGACAACCCGGCTGCCGACACCGTCCTGCTCCGCGAGCCGCCTGGCCACCCGCAGGGCCATGCGTACCCCGCTGCCGAAGGTCACGATCGTCAGGTCGCGACCGGTGCCTTCCGGGTACACCCTGGCCTTGCCGATCGGCACGTGCACGCCGCTCCAGTCGGCTGGTGGGGCGTAACTTGACATCCAGAAGCCGTCCCCCTCCGCATACAGGTCCCTGGTCTCGTACAACGCGATCGGTTCGACGATCACACTGACGCTGCCGTCCACCTCGGCGGCGGCCAGGCAGGTCCGCAGCATGGGCGCGGCGTCCTCCGCTCTGGCCGGCACGGCGACGATCACCCCTGGCACGTCCCGCAGGACCGCGAGGGTGTTGTCGTTCCTGATGTGCCCGCCCAGGTCAAGCTGGTGGGCCAGCCCCGGGACCCGCAGCACCATCGGGTTGCGGTAGGCCCCCTGCGAGAGGAACTGGAGCATCGCGCCCTCGCCTCGCAGCTGGCCCTCGGCGCTGTGCAGGTACGACAGGCACTGGACCTCCGCCACCGGCAGCATCCCGGCCAGCCCGCTGCCGAGGGCGAGCCCCACCACCGAGATCTCGTCGAACAGCGTGTCGAACACCCGGGTCTTGCCAAACTGCTCGCGCAGTCCCCGGGTCACCCCGTACGGGCCACCCTTCGCCGCCACGTCCTGGCCGAAGACCAGCATGTTGGGGTGCGCGACGAGCCCGTCGAGCAGCGCCGCCCGGATCGTCTGGGCGAGCGTCAGCGGACCGGTGTCCTCTGGCGGCTGATCGTCGAAGACGATGGACCGGTCGGCCTCCTCGGTGAGGACCGCCGTGCTGGCCTCGGCGACGGCCCGGGAGACGCCGACGGGCCGGCGCGGGGCCAGGGACGCGACGATCTCGGTCGCCGAGCCGAGCTTCGGCTCGGCCAGGGACTCCTCCGCGGTACGCCGCACCCGCCAGCCGATCTCGTCATAGCGGGCGATCAGCTCCTCCGCCGTGGCGAACCCCGATTCCACGAGCAGACGCGCGGTGGCGACCACCGGATCCCGGGCGATGTCCGCGGAGACCTCGCCGGGGGTGCGGTGCGCCCCTTCCAGATCGTCGTCGCAGTGCCCGAGCAGCCGGACGGTGGTCAGGTGCAGCACGGCCGGCCGACGGTGCTTGCGCACCCAGGTGACGGCCCGGTCGGCCTCGTCGTGGGCCGCGACGACGTCCAGGCCGTCGGCGGCGAAGTACCGCAGCCCCGGCCGGAACCGCAGGGTGTCGGCCACCCAGCCTTCGGGCGACCGCACGCTCAGGCCGAGGCCGTTGTCCTCGCAGATCAGCAGCAGGGGCAGCCGCAGTCCCGAGCGTTCCAGCCAGCCGGCGGCGTTGATGGCCGCGGTGGCGGTGGCGTGGTTGACGGCGGCGTCGCCGAAGGAGCAGACGACGATGGCGTCCGGCGGCCAGTCCACACTCGCGTCAACGACGTCCAGCGGCCGGCCCCGCCCCAGGGTGTAGGCCATGCCGACGGCCCGGGGCAGGTGCGCCGCGCCCATGCCGGTGGTCGGAATGATGTTGAGGCTCCGGCTGCCGAAGACCTTGCCCCGGCCACCGGTCATCGGTTCCTTGGCCGAGGCCGCCAGCCCGCGCAGCACGTCCCGGATCGCGTCGGTGCCGGCGACCTGGGCGGCCCGGGCACAGTAGAACGCCCCGGACCGGGTGTGCAGCAACGCCGGGTCGGTGGAGCGCAGTGCCGCGGCGACCGCGGCGTTGCCCTCGTGGCCGGACGACCCGACCGTGTAGAACCCGGCGTCGAAGCCACGCAGCCAGCGGGCCGCCAGGTCAAGATGCCGGCTGGCCAGCTGGGCTTCGAGAATCTGCCGGGTCAGGTCACCGGTGAGTGTCGTGCCATCACGCACCGGCTGCGAGGCATCGGGGCGGTAGCCCTCCGTCGCGGTCAGCCCTTGCAACTGGGAACGAAGGTTCTCGTCGAGGTCCTGGGGGGTGGTCACATCCGACAGCATGGCCGAAACTACTCAGTCGATGCCAGTACCGCTGGGAGTGTTGGCCAGTCGTTTGTACACCTCAGACTCCAGAAACGGGGCGAGCACCAGCGCGGCGGTCACTCCCAGGTCGCGGGCGAGGGCCTGTTCCGGGGCGAGGAAGACCATGGCCTGGCCCTCCCCGACGACGATGTCCTCCTGCTCGGCATCGGTGCCCGTGGCGAAGGCGTAGATCTCCACGATCCCGTCGGTGCTCTTGACCGAGGCCCTGGTGCCCGACCAGAAGGGGACGAGGTCCACCACGCGCAGCCCGGTCTCCTCGTGGACCTCCCGGCGGGCGGCCTCCACCGGGGACTCGCCGTCCTCGATCTTCCCCCCGGGCATGCTCCACTGGTTGGGCGACACCGCCGCGTCTGCCGACCGGTGCTGCATCAGGACCCGGCCCTGCGGGTCGACCACGAATACCACGGCAATACGGCGCTCGATCACGCCATGATTCTCTCTCACGATCGGCACATCCTCGCATGATCGACGCGCCGGACCATCGCGGAACCGGCTGGGCTGGTTGCCAGGCACGCTCAGCCGGGCAGGAACGATAGGCGGACGGTGCGGGTGGTGTTGCTGACGTTCGGATCAACGAGACAGACCGCCTGCCAGGTCCCCAGCGCGAGCCGGCCGCCGAGCACGGGCAGGGTGGCGTACGGGGCGATGAGGGCCGGCAGTACATGGTCCCTGCCGTGTCCCCTGGCCCCGTGCCGGTGGCGCCACCGGTCATCGGCCGGCAGCACCTCCCCGATCGCGGCGAGCAGGTCCTCTTCCGATCCGGCGTGGGTCTCGATGATGGCGATGCCAGCGGTGGCGTGCGGCGCGAAGACGTGCACGAGGCCGTCCCCGCGATCCGTGACGAACTGCTCGACCGTCGCGGTGATGTCGACAACAGTCGGCCGCGAACCGGTGTGGATGGTGGTCACCACGGTCTCCATGTCCTGATCCTAGAAACCTCTGACGGAGGTCACACCCCGGCATCCCGTCCGGACGGAATAGCGTAAGGAAGGCTCGCCTTACTATGAGGAAAGATGGAAAAAATCCAGATCAACCTCCGCGCCCCGGCCAACAGCCGAGCCGCTCCGACCGCGAAGGAACACCCGTGTCGTACGAACACTCGCGCCCGGTGACCAGCGAGGGCACACGAAGCCAGCGGCTGGACACCGACCCGGAGGAGACCGCCGAGTGGATGGCCTCGCTGGACGGGCTCATCGCCTCCGGGGGCACCGATCGCGCCCGCTACGTGCTGCGCCGCCTGGTCGACCAGGCGGGACGCCGTCAGATCGACCTGCCGTCGCCGACCACCGACTATGTCAACACCATTCCGCCCGAGCGCGAGCCGGCGTACCCGGGCGACGAGGCGATCGAGCGCCGGATCAGGGCGTACATCCGCTGGAACGCCGCGATGGTGGTGCACCGGGCGCAGCGGCCAAGCGTCGGGGTGGGCGGCCACATCTCCAGCTACGCCAGCGCCGCGCACCTCTACGAGGTCGGGTTCAACCATGTCTTCCGGGGCAGGAACCATCCCGGTGGCGGGGACCAGGTCTTCATCCAGGGGCACGCCGCCCCCGGCATCTACGCCAGGGCGTTCCTGGAGGGACGGCTCAGCGAGTCCCGGCTCGACGGGTTCCGGCAGGAGTTCTCCCGGGACGGGCTCCCGTCCTACCCGCACCCGAGGCTGATGCCCGACTTCTGGGAATTCCCAACGGTCTCCATGGGCCTCGGCGGACTCAATGCCATCTATCAGGCCCGGTTCAACCGGTACCTGCACAACCGGGGTATCAAGGACACCAGCGACCAGCGGGTGTGGGCCTTCCTCGGCGACGGCGAGATGGATGAGCCGGAGTCCCTCGGCGCCATCAGCCTGGCGGCTCGCGAAAATCTGGACAATCTGACATTCATCGTCAACTGCAACCTGCAGCGCCTCGACGGCCCCGTCCGCGGCAACGGAAAGATCGTGCAAGAGCTGGAATCGATCTTCCGGGGCGCGGGCTGGAACGTCATCAAGGTCGTCTGGGGCCGGCAGTGGGACCCGCTGCTGGCGGCGGACACGACCGGGGCCCTGGTCAACCTGATGAACACCATTCCGGACGGGGATTTCCAGACCTACAAGGCCGAGTCCGGCCTCTACGTCCGGGAGCACTTCTTCGGTCGGGACCCGCGCACCAGGCAACTGGTCGCCGACATGTCCGACGACGAGCTGTGGGCGCTCAAGCGCGGCGGGCACGACGTGCGGAAGCTGTACGCGGCCTTCCAGGCGGCCACCGAGCGCACCGGGCGCCCGACCGTCATCCTCGCGAAGACCATCAAGGGGTTCGCGCTCGGCTCCGGGTTCGAGGGCCGCAACGCCACCCACCAGATGAAGAAGATCACCGCGGACGGGCTCAAGTACTTCCGGGACCGGTTGGGCCTGGACATTCCCGATGCGGCGCTCACCGACCCGTCCCTGCCGCCGTACGCCCGCCCGGCCGAGGACTCCGAGGAAGCGGTGTACCTGCGCCAGCGGCGGGCCGAGCTGGGCGGTCCCCTGCCGAGCCGCAACGCCACGGTCGTCCCGCTCAACCTGCCGGGACCGGCGACCTACGCCGACCTCAAGCGGGGATCGGGCAAGCAACGAATCGCCACCACGATGGCGTTCGTCCGGCTCTTCAAGGATCTGCTGCGCGATCCGGGCACCGGCCGGCGGTGGGTGCCCATCATCCCGGACGAGGCCCGCACCTTCGGCATGGACTCGCTGTTCCCGACCGCCAAGATCTATTCCCCGCACGGGCAGACCTACACGCCGGTCGACCGGGAGCTGTTCCTGTCCTACAAGGAAGCGACCAACGGGCAGATCCTGCACGAGGGCATCAACGAGGCCGGGTCCGTCGCGTCGTTCACCGCCGCCGGCAGCAGCTATGCCACGCACGGTGAGCCGATGATCCCGCTGTACCTCTTCTACTCGATGTTCGGCTTCCAGCGCACCGCCGACTCCTTCTGGGCCGCGGCGGACCAGCTGGCCAGGGGGTTCCTCATCGGGGCCACCGCCGGCCGGACCACGCTCAACGGCGAGGGGCTGCAACACGAGGACGGCCACTCGCTGCTGATCGCCGCGACCAATCCCGCGGTGGTCACCTACGACCCGGCGTTCGGCTTCGAGCTGGCGCACATCGTCGCCGACGGGCTGCGGCGGATGTACGGCGAGCACGCCGAGGATGTCTTCTACTACCTGACGGTCTACAACGAGCCGATCGTCCACCCGGCCCAGCCGGCGGACCTGGACGTCGCCGGGCTGCTGCGCGGGATGTACCGGTACGCCCGGGGGGAGGGCTCGGGTCCCCGGGTCCGGCTGCTGGCCTCGGGCATCGGCGTGCAGTGGGCCCAGCGGGCCCAGCGGATGCTGGCCGAGGAGTGGGGTGTCGTCGCCGACGTCTGGTCGGTCACCTCCTGGACCGAGCTGCGCCGCGACGCGGTCGCCTGCGAGGAGCACAACCTGCGCTACCCGGCCGACGAGCCCCGGGTGCCGTACGTGACGGCGGCCCTGTCCGACGGCGAGGCGGCGGCCGGGCCACCGGTCGTCGCGGTCAGTGACTTCATGCGGGCGGTGCCCGACCTGATCGCCCGCTGGGTGCCCGGCCCCTACACCTCGCTGGGCACGGAGGGCTTCGGCCGCTCCGACACCAGGCACGCGCTGCGCCGGCACTTCAACGTCGACGCCGAGTCCGTCGTCGTCGCGGCGCTGCGG
>JABDRL010000422.1 GCA_013041765.1 Dactylosporangium sp.
CGACGACGCTGTTGTGGTTTTCCTGCGCCCAGCGGTCCCACCAGACGACGCCGTTGCTGGCGGTGTTCAGGCCGTAGAGCACCCCTCCGGCGGGGATGCCGTCGCCGGGCAGCGGTGCGGGCAGGTCGGCGGAGGCGAGGGGGAACGCGCAGGCCAGGGCGTCGGTGTCGAAGATCCTGCGCGTCCGCAGCCCGTCGTAACCGAGGGGCAGGGTGGAGGTCCAGCCGGCCAGTTGCCGCCAGGTCGCCGGCTGGGTGTCGAGCAGGACGGAGGCGGCCGCACCCCGGACCTGCGCGGCGGCGTCACCGAGTTCGGCCTCCGCCGGGGCGTGGACGGTGAGGTAGTGCCCGACCCGGTGCAACCTCGTGGCGCCGCGGGCGATCCGGTCGGCCAGGTCCGCGGCGTCCTCGGCGGCGGCGTCAGCGGCAGGGTCTCCCAACCGGCCCTTGTCGGCGTCCAGGCGGCGGGCGGATTCCAGGCGGGCGCGCTGGCGGCGCAGCCGGGTGGCGGCCACGGCGGCGGGCAGGGGGTCGATGTGCTCGACCACATCGACGCGGCCGGGCCAGGACAGCAGGACCTCGGGCCAGGCCAGGCCGACCTCCGGCGGGTACCCGGTGATGGCGAGGGTGGTGGCGTACCCGTCGCCGATGCGCAGGTGGCGCGGGGTCGCCTCGACACTGGCCGGGCCGGTCACGGCGGCCAGCTCGGCCGCAGCCGTGGCAGGATTCGGGCGGTTGCCCGCCTGGCGGCGGGATTTCCTGGTCTTCCTCATGATGATCTACTCCCGGTAGGTGGTGATCGGGGCCGTGAGGGTGGCCCGGGGCCAGGAGGCGTCGCCGCCGGTGTAGGGGTCGACCGCTGCGGTGAGTACTGCCAGGGCGGTCGGTCCATCCAGGACCCGGGTCTGGCAGCCCAGTGCGGCCAGGGCTGCGGCGGTGTGTTCGGCGCGTCGTAGCGCTTCGGTGCCGGCCGAGCGGGGGTCGCCGGTGGCGGTGGCGACGATGGTGATGGTGCGCCACAGCGGGTCGCGCTGCTCGGCGATGTCGTCGAGGAAGTCGGCGTAGTCGCACGCGGCGTCGGCCAGGGCCGGGTGGGGCAGGGCCTCGGCGGCCTCGGCGACCCGGGCGGCGTGGATGGACAGGTCGACCCGCTGGGCGGAGACCACAATCTGGACCGGGCCGGTGAGCGCGTTGAGCCAGCGGGCGTAGCCGCCCACGAGGGCGGCCTGCTCGTTGGGGGTGCGTAGGTGGATGTTGATGGTGGTCGCCGCGACGAGCACGGCGACCTGACCATCGGTGCAGGTGATGACGCCGTTGTCGGCGACGGCCTCGGCCGGCAGCCGCAGCACTGACGGCGCAGGCATGGAGGCTGCGCTGGTGGCCACCGGTGGCGCCCAGGACGGCAGGCCGCCGCTGGTGGCACCGTCGGTGGTGGGCTCGCCGGTCGGGGCGGCACGTCTCGGGGCGCGCCGGTAGGCCAGCGCCGCCCACAGCCAGGCGTCCAGGGGCAGGCCGTCGCGGCGGCCCAGGGCCAGGGCGGCGGTGACCCCGGCGAGGGGCATGGTCCCGATCGCGGTGACCGGGAGGGGCAGCCGGGTGCCGGCGGCCTGCCAGAGCAGGTAAACCAGGGCCCCGGCGACGGACAGGATCGCGATCTGCCGGGCGGTCAGGTTGAACACGATCCGGTCGGGTGCTTCGACATCAGCGGAGATCTTGGCTTGAACGGTGCCGTCGATGCTCATGGTGATCCTCCAGAGGGGATGGACAGCGGGGCGGTGGCGCCATTGGAGGTCGTGGCCCCGCCACCCCGCGTCGCGCGACGGGGTTGGGCAGCCGGTGTGCCTCAGGTGCGTCGGGGTGGCCGGCGTGGCGGGATCGCGGTCGCCGGGTTGATTCCTGGTGGCACCCGTCGCGGTGGCGGTACCGGTTGCGTCGCTGTCACCGGCCGTGGGACCGGTGAGGTAGTGGCTGTCTGCCAGGCCGGTCGGGTTTTCGGCACCGCCGTGGCGGGAGTGACCCCGGCCGGCACGACCGGCCGGCCTGTTGACGTCACTGAACGCGGACCGGTTGTGCCGGTCGATGGTGCGCCGCCCGTGGCGGGCCCGGTGGCCGCCCTCGCCCCGATCGGGCGCGGCGTCCGGGGCCGCCAGTAGGAGATGACGGCGTTGTTGATGGTCGGCCGGTACCCGCCCGCGCGGGTGGTTGCCGCCGAGGCGCGGGCGGCCCGGCCGGCCGCGGCGGCCCTTCCACCCCGGATCGGCAGGCGCAGCGCCCGGGAGGCGGCCTGGATGACCATCATCCGCAGCACCAGCCCGACCGGGTTGTGACCACGACCTCCGGTGGTGACCAGCCGACGCGTCAGGCCGGGGATCTTGATCGTGATCCACAGCATGCAGACGACGATGAGGAGGTTGGCCAGGCTCATCGGGTCGGTGGGCAGCCCGAGGGCGGGCTGGTTCACGTCGGGGTTCAGGAAGATCGCCAGGGTGCTGTGCAGGGCGAAGGCCTGGACGGTGACCACCCCGAGGCAGCCGAGCATGGCCCGCCACCACAGGGCGGCGACCGCTTCGGTGTGGGGCAGGCCGTGGCAGGCCAGGGCCGCCGGGGCGATGGCGACTAGGGCGATGAGGACACCCAGACGGATGTACCAGGCACAGATGAGCATCCCGGTCAGCACGGCCAGCAGCAGTCCGATGACGATCAGGAGGATGCCGTTGCCGCCGGCGTTCCTGCCCGCCCCGCCGATGACGGTGAGCATGTAGACGAAGGAGCCGCTGGAGGCGACCGTGTCGCCGGTCAGGCCCTGGGTCAGCGCGTTGGCGAACTCGACCACGCCCGAGCACAGCGGGCGGGCGAAGTTCGCGGCGATGAACCCGATCACCAGCCTGGGCAGCAGGTCGCCGACGGTGTAGCGGATCTGCAGGGTGCCGTGGGTCATCACCGTCAGGCCGGCCACGACGACCGCCAGCCCGTAGCAGGTGTTGACCACGGTCAGGGAGGTGTCCATGATCGCGGTGACCTGGGGTAGGGCGGTGACGTCCGGGGAGACCAGGAAACTGGTCGATAGCAGCGCCCACAGGGTTTCCACGCCGCCGTAGGTCAGCAGGAGCAGCCAGTCCAGGACCTGGTTGCCGAAGAGCGCGGCCATGTCAGCCGACCCCGAGGGCCGTGTTGAGGATGGTCAGGATGATCGGCGCGAGCAGGGCGAGGGCGTAGCCGATCCCAGCGGACTTCAGCGAGCCCTTGGCCCGCTCGACCTCGCTGGGGTCGCCGCCGGCCATGAGGTAGCGGGTGCCGCCGATGGTCAGGAACAGGGTCGCGATCGCGGCGATGATCCCGGTGACCCAGGTGGTCAGATTGCTGATCACCGTGGGCAGGTCGTTGACCGCCAGGATCACGGTCGCCGGTGGCGGACCGGCGAATGCCGGAGCGGCACTGGTCAGGACAAGGGAGAGGGCCGCGAATCCGGTCGCGGCGCAACGGATCAGGTGACGGTTCATAGCGGTGCCTCACTGGTCTCGCCCCACCGGGTACGGCGGGGATCGTCGAGCACGGGTGGGGCGTCACCCGAGACGACCATGGTGGCCGATGGGCTGGTGGGAGCCTTGCCTCCTTCGCAAGGGGAAATCTGGCGGTCAGAGCGGTGAACACGACCTCTGCCGGCCTTCCCGCCCGCCGACTCGCACCCGGCGCCTCGGGTGACGCCGAGGGACCACCGGTCTCGCCCGGGGGCGGGGAGTGTTCGCTGTGGTCCCTCGCGAACCCATGGCCCGGATCGCAGGCTCCGCGCGGCGGGTCGGCGCTGGTTTTCACCTCACCCGTTGGGTACGTGGCCCAACGGGCACCCAACGGAGATACCGAAACACGGCGAAACTGGTCTGGAGACACAAAAATGTGGGGAGAGGCCCCAGTTGGGGTCGTCTCCCCACACACGGTCGATCGGTGTCAGGCGGTGATCGACTGCCCGATCATGCAGCCAGGCGCGAGGGGTGCCGGCGATCGGCTGCGGCGCGCTCACCCTCGGATACCAGCGACCCGAACTCCGACGTCCTGCCGGCGCTTCCTGGTGTGTTCGCCGGGTTCCGGCCATCCAGCACGGCGGTTGTGGCAGAAGCGTGCTGTCGATGGCTGACCAGCGGCACCCACTCCAGTTCCCCGTCTCGGACCGCCTCCATGAGGCGAAGCTCGGCTCGCCGTCGCCACGCGGCAGCGAGCCGGACGCTGATGTGCAGCTGGTTGGCCACCTGGCGCAGCGGGGTGTCGTCCAGGCGGGTCTCGGCGATGAGCAGGTGCTCCTCGGGGTCGATGACCGCGGCGGCCACCGCCCGTGCGAGGACCCAGTCGGGGTGGTCGAAGGGTTGCGACGGCGGCAGCGACCAGGCGGCGTCGACCAGGACCACGTCGTTGTCGGCGTCCCTGGCGCGGGCGCGTTTGACCGCTCGTGCCCCGGCGTCGATGAGGCGGCCGCAGATCCGGGTGGCGTCCAGATCGATGGTGCGCAGCCGGGTCAGGAATCCTTCGAGCAGGTCGGCATCCGCATCGGTGCTGTCGCCGCGCCGGCCTACCGACAACAGACCGGCCATCTTCCGCAGGCCGGGCATGGCGATCCCGATGGCGGCGACCACCCAGGCCGGGCCGTCGCGGCGGGCCCGCACGACCAGGTCCCGCCAGGCGACGTCGCGGACCCGGCGGGGCGTGGTGTCGGCGATCAGGAACGCCTTCAACTCGTCCAACCCCAGGATCCGCTGCGGCAGGCCGGCCAGTCCCCGCCCGTCGAAGGCGACGTGGGTGGGTGGGCAGACCATCAGGTCGAACGCGCGCTGCGCGGCGGCCAGCGGGGTGGTGGGCCACGGCTGAGACATGACGAACCCCCAAGAAGGAGAGAGACGATCGCGTCGCGGATCGCGCGTCGCGAGATGGGGGCCATTGACCCACGCGCACCTCACCAGTTGGCTCGGCCACCCAACTGGCGCGGATCATGGTGGCTGCTGGTGGAGCACAACCCGGGCGGCCCTGTTTGCGCAGCTCAGCGCCCGGCTCGACGCACCTCGCCGTCCAGTTGGGTGATGCTGCCGGCGAATCCGCCCAACTGGCCAGTGCGGACCGATCCGCCAAACTGACGGTGTCTGCCCAGCTCGCAGCGGTTGCGTGCTGTCGCCGGAAGAATCCCGGGAATCAGCGGACCCGCGGCGTGACGACAGTCTGCCCACCCGGTGGACTGCTGCGGCGCGGCCCTCGTCCGTCACGCCGAGGCCGCTGGCAGCCCTGCGACCGAGCGTCCAGACCGCCGCTGACCGCTGCCGTTACCGGTCGTACCGCGCTGGACCGCACCGGTACTCCTGCGGTGACCGAGGTGTACCGGCCACGATGGATCGGTACCAGTGGCGGGCGGCCACCGGGCGGGAGCGGTACACGGCGGTCGGAGCGTGGCCACCGTCTGGTACCGCTGCCGGTACGCCAACGCGAGATGCTCGCCTGCTCGCGGTACCGGTCTCCGGCGGGAGCGCCACGACATGGAGCACCGCTGCGGTGCTCCAGCCGCAGCCACCGGGCACCGGTGTACCGATCGTGGACGGCGTCACGGGACCGGGCGGGAGCGGTACAGGGCACGCTCCCGGGTCCCCGCATCGCTCGACAGGGCGGTGCGCGCGTGGTCGTGACGAGCGTCGCCCCGCTGACCGGCGCCCGACGGACGACTCCGGTCAGCGGTACGACATCGGTGACCTCGACCGCGGTCGAGTCGCACGGGACGCAGTCCAACGGCACCGACCGTGGCCGATGGCGATGCCGGAGCGGTACGACGCGGTGACCGACCGGTCGTACCGGTCACCGGGGCGAGGTGTCGGCGGCGCGCGCTCGCTTGCCCTCTGGGGTTCCGGTGCCCGGCGAGCGACGCGACGGCATGCGCGACATCGGGCGCGTCGCGCGACGGCAGCCTCACCGCGGCGAGCGCGGGCTCCACCACCATCCGTACCCAACCGGCTGGTGAGGTGCCCGCGTACCCGGTTGGGTACCCAACGGCCGCGTCACCCAACGGAGATATTCGGACATATATCCCAGTTGGGGACACGGGCGACCCCAGTTGGGTGGGCCCAGCCCTGGCCAACCCGCCCGTTGGGTCCCCGGCGACCCCGGCCGCTGCGAACACGAGTCTGGTTGGGCCATGGGTGGGTGTGAACACGAACCCGTCCGGCGCGGGAGCCACACCCGCCCATGACCGCCCATCACGAACACCCCCAGCGCGTCGCGACCGGCGTCGGCGACCCGCCCACCCCCGGCCGGCCGGCCG
>JABDRL010000429.1 GCA_013041765.1 Dactylosporangium sp.
CCGACGCACCGCCTCCCGAGCCTCCGCCGACACCTGCGGCGACCCATTCACCACCCGAGAAGCCGTCCCCCGACCCACCCCAGCCAACGCCGCAACCTCATCCAACGTCGGACGACCAGACGACCGCCTTCGCTGCTCGACGATTCCGTCTTTCCGCGTCGAATGTTCCGGATTCAGCGTTGTCACGCCTTGACCGCCCCTTCCATGATTCCGCCGATGATCTGTTTTCCGAACAGCACGAACACCAGCAGCAGCGGAACAATGGCCATGGCCGTACCGGCGAAGACCAGGGAGTAGTCCGCGTAGAACGTCAGGTTCAGCATGCGAAGCGAGATCTGCACCGTGGGGTTCCTGGTGTCCTGGAGCACCACGCACGGCCAGAAGAACTCGTTCCACGTCTGCATGAAGGTGAGCAGGCCGAGCACCGCGGCGGCCGGACGCAGCGCTGGCAGGACGATGTTCCAGTAGATCCGCAGGGTGGCGCACCCATCGACCCGGGCCGCCTCGATCAGTTCGTCCGGCACCGCCTCGCTGGCGTACTGCCGCATCAGGAAGACGGCGAAACCGCTGACCATGAACGGCACGATCACCGACTGGAGCTGGCTCTGCCACTCCAGCTTCGTCATCAGGATGAGCAGCGGAATGACACCGAGCTGGATCGGCACCATCATCGTCGCGAGGATGAAGAGCAGGAGCGCGTTCTTGCCGCGGAACCGCAGCTTCGCAAAGGCGAAACCGGCCAGCGAGCCGAACAGCACGGTCGTCACGGTGACGACGGACGACACGATGATCGAGTTGATCAAACCGGTCAGGAAGCTGGCGTTCGGATCCTCCAGCACGCGGTTGACGTTCTCGCCGAGCCTGCCCCCGGGGATGAACACCGGCGGCACATCGTTGACCGCGTCCGTCGTCCGGGAAGCGACCACGAGCATCCAGTAGAGGGGCACCGTCGACAGCAGCGCCCCGAGGGTCAACGTCAGGTAGGTCAGCGGGCCACCCCGGAATACCGACCCGCCGCTGCTCCTGGAGTCCCGGTCCGAGTCACCGCCCGGGTCGGGTGCGGCCATACGAAATCCACCAGCTGGCAGCGTTCTCATCGCGCGCCCTCATTTCCCCGTCGAATTGATACGGCGCGTAATCAGATAGTTCACGGCAACCGTCAGCACGACCATCAGGAACAGCATCCAGGCGATCGCCGCCGCGTATCCGAACTTCCCCCTCGAGTACATTGACTGGTAGAGATACATGGTGACGGTCTGGAACTGGCCGGTCGAACCCCCGGAGATGGCCCCGGCGCCGCTGGAGTACAGCAGCGGCTCGGTAAACAGCTGCAACCCGCCGATCGTCGAAATGATCACAGTGAAGATGATCGTGGGCCGGAGCAGCGGAACCGTTATCCGCCAGAACTGCCTGGACTTGGAGGCCCCGTCCATCTCCGCCGACTCGTAGATGTCCTTGGGGATTGACTGCATCGCCGCCAGATAGATGAGCGCGTTGTACCCCGTCCACCGCCAGTCCACCATGGCGGAGATGGCGGCCCAGGATGCGAACCGGTTGGCCTGCCAGTCGATGTGCTCCTGCTTGCCCAGCAGTTCCAGCGCATAGTTGACGATGCCGAAATCCCGGTTGAAGAGCTGGCTGAACACAATCGCGACCGCGGCGGTCGAGGTGATGATCGGCAGTGCGATCGACATCCGGAAGAAGGTGCGGCCACGCACCCGCCGGTTGAGCGCGTTGGCCAGCCCCAGCGCGAGCAGCAGCTGGGGAATCGTCGACAGGAAAAACATCCCGAAGGTGTTCTGCACCGCGTTCCAGAACTGGGAATCCGCCCACAGATCCACGTAGTTCTGCATCCCGATCATCTGCGGATCGAGTGCCCCGGGGGCCCAATCATGCAGCGACACCCAGAAGGTGTACAGAACGGGATAAACACCAAAAACAGCAAAAATAATAAAGAACGGCGATATATAAATATATGGTGATACAGCAAGATCCAAGTGGGCCAGCCGCGCCTGCCGAAAGCTCCCGGCCGTCCCCGCCGGCGGTTCGGGTCTGACGTGGTTCGAGGGCGGGCTTCCGTCCTGCTCCCTCGAACCACGCGACCTCCCCTGCCTTACAACTCGGACATACCTACTTGCCCGCGTTCGTACCGTTCTGCACCGCGTCCTGCCATGCCTGGTCCGCGGTGCGCTGTTCCTGCTCGATACTGCGCAGCGCATTCTCGATCTCGTCGCGCACGGCCTGGTTCTTGGGACCGAGGTAGACCGGCTTCAGCGAGGTCGCTCCGGCGGCGAAGATCTCGCCGGTCGGGGCATCGCTGAAGTACTCGTTCTTGAAGTCCACAATCACCGGATCCTGCAGCGCCCTAGGATTCGACGGCAGGTTGCCCAGCTTGTTGAACGCCTCGATCTGGCCCTCCGCTCCGGTCAGGAACTTCGCCAGTTCCGCGGCCTCCTTGGGGTGCTTGCTCTGCTTGGGAACCGCGAGGAAGGAACCGCCCCAGTTGCCACCGGTACCCGGGGCCTTCGCGACGTCCCACTTGCCGGCCGCGTCATCGCCGGCCTGCCCCTTGATGACCCCGGTCATCCAGGCCGGGCAGGCGATGGTGGCGAACTGCGCCTGCTTGAAGCCCGTGTTCCAGGCGTCGGAGAAGGACCGCAGGCCGGCGGAGAGATCGCTGTCAATCATGTCAACGGTCAGCTGCCACGCGGCCTTGATGTCCGGGTTGCTGTCCAGCACGAACTTTTCGTTGGTGTTGAAGTAGGTGTAACCCGTACCGGTCCCGGCCACCTGCATGAGCACGACGTTGTAGAAGTTCGTGGCAGCGTCGACGAACTTCGTCGACTCCTCGGCGGCGACGTAGGTCTTCCCCGTTTCGATGAACTTTTCCCACGTCGGCCACAACGCGCCGACGGCTTCCCGGTCGGTGGGCAGGTTGGCCTTGGCGAACAGGTCCTTGCGGTAGCAGATCGCCATCGATCCGATGTCAGTGCCGAGCCCGATGAGCTGCTTGCCATCCGCGGTCTGGCCCTGCTTCCACTTCCATGCCAGGAAGTCCTGCTCCATCGCCCCGGCGCCGTAGTCGAGAAGATTGACGAACTGCGCGGACTGGGCCTTGAACTGAACGATGGTGCCCTCTTCGAGCGCGACGATGTCGCCGGCACCGGAACTCGACGCGATCCACTGGGTCAGTCGCGTGTTGTAATCGTTCAGGGCGAAGCCCTTGCCCCGCTCCTCGATCTTGATGTTGGGGTGTTGCTCCATGTAGCGCTCGTACAGGGCCTCGTATCCGAAGCCCTGATCACCGAAGACGTCAACGGTCAGGGTGATCTGACCATCGTCGCCGCTATCGGAATCCTCACTACACGCCGATGCGGACGCGAAAACCGCGACCGCAGCCATGGCGACCGCCGCTGCACCGCGGTGGCGCTTGCTCAGGCCCATCCTGGTGACCCCTCTCAGGTCCTCTGTTGTGGCGGGGCGTAACCCCGGTCAGTCCCCATCGCCGCTTGGGCCGTCGGCGACGCGAATACACCAGGAACCACAACCCCCGGGTGTGGCATGCACCACTCGGGAGCGCTCCCATGCAGCGTGCCCGCACAACGATCAGGTGTCAATACCGCTATGGGAGCGTTCCCATCTCGTTACGGCCGCCCCTCATACAGATAGCTGGACGGCCGACGACCGACCCTCTGACCTGCACGAATACCGATGAAGCCGGAACGAGCTGGGCACAAAACGAGGCTGGCACGGCCCCTCGGCCCGCATACCGGAACCAGCCAAGCCCACACCTGAATGCAATCAATCATATACAGAAAGTAACCACCCAACATCTCGCCACTTACCCTCAGTGACGATCCACTATCATGCATCCAGTACTCGGCCAGTCGCCCCAACGTCACCGGCACCTCACTCGATCAGCAGCCCGGATTCGTACGTTCAGCACAACAGCGCACGCGCCAAGGATCGATCGACCAGTTGGGCACTTCGCCTGTCAGGAAGGATGGTTTGACCGTTGTGTGGTGATGCGATACCTGACATGCACTCCCTGTGGCCTGCCACCGACCAGGCGCTCGCCGACGACGAGGCGTTGGTACGCCGGTACGCACCGGCCGACCGGAGCCTGCCGTGGCTCCGGGTCAATCTCGTGACGAGCCTCGACGGCGCGGCCGATTTCGACGGCCGATCGACGGCGCTGTCCGGCCCGACCGATAAACGGATCTTCGGCCTGCTCCGGGCGTTCTGTGACGCTCTGCTGGTGGGGGCTGGCACGATCCGTGACGAACACTACGGTCCGCTCGACCTTGGCGAGCGCCGCAGAGCCTTTCGCCGCGGCCTCGGTCTGGCCGACGACCCGCCGCTGGTGGTCCTGTCCCGCGGCCTCACCATGGACCCCGACCATCCGATGTTCACCGCGGCTCCGGTTCGCCCCATCGTGATCACCGCAGCCTCGTCCTCCCCGGCCCGGCGGGCCGCACTCGCCGAGGTCGCCGAGGTGATCGTCGCTGGAGACGGCACCGTCGACCTTGCGGCGGCGCTCCGGGCGCTGCACGATCGGGGACTCCGGCAGATCCTGTGCGAGGGTGGTCCGCAGGTCCTGGGAGCGCTCGTCGAGCACGACCTGGTCGACGAGGTGTGCCTGACCCTCTCGCCCCTGCTGGCCGGAGGCGGGCCTGGTCGGCTCAGTACCGGCCAGCCGATCCCGGCACCCCGGCGGCTGCGGTTGTGCTCGGTGGTGACGGCCGAGGACGTCCTCCTGCTGCGGTACACCCGCCTGCCGGGCTGAGTGTTCTGCCCGGCGGAACACCCCCTCGGGGTGTGGTGGCATTCGGTTTTGCCACAGGTGTACGGCACGATGCCTGTTGAAGGTCGAGGAGGAGGGAACGATGGGCGAGCAGACCCCGCAAGCGGCCCGGCCGGTCGGCCGGGTGCTGGGCACGGCGGACGCCACGCCGTTGCAGTTCTGGGTCGCCGTCGCGCCCGAGGCGTACCTGCAACTCGACGACGTCGTGGTCACGCAGCGCGCGCTGCCCGACCGCGAACCGGTGACCGTCGCCGGGATCGTGACCTCGGTCCGCGCCCGGCACGAGGGCGCGACGTTCGACTCGGACGTCTTCGCCATCGCCGACGGCACCCTGCCGGCGCAGATCCAGGAAGCCGCCGAGATCACGACCACCCGGGTACAGCCGGAGGTCTACGTTCCCCCGGCCCCTGGTGCCCTGGCCCACCGGGCCGAGGGGGAGGCGCGTGCCAGCGCCCTCTATTTCGACCGGATGCGGGCGAAGGTCCCGATCGGCTTCGGTCGGGACGGCTGCCCCATGTACCTCAACGCCGAGTTCCTCGACGGTTCCCGCGGCGCGCACGTGTCCATTTCCGGGATCTCCGGCGTCGCGACCAAGACCAGCTTCGCAACGTTCCTGCTGTACTCGCTGTTCCGCTGCGGGGTGCTCGGCAACGAGACCAGCAACACCCGGGCACTGATCTTCAACGTCAAGGGAGAGGACCTGCTCTTCCTCGACCACCCCAACGCCCGGCTGGACGAGGCGACCACGGCGGCGTACGCGCGCCTCGGGCTGGCCGCCGGGCCGTTCCCGGACGTTCGGGTGCACGCCCCGCCCCGCCTCGGGGACGCCTCCGGAACCCCGGATGTCAGCAGCCGGCTGGCCGGAGTCGACACCTTCTACTGGACTCTCGCCGAGTTCTGCGCCGACCGGCTGCTGCCGTACGTCTTCGCCGACGCCGATGACGAGCGCCAGCAGTACACGATGGTGGTCCACGCCGTCACCGCCCACCTCGCGAAGACCGCGAGGCCGGCGGACGGCGGCATCGTGATCGAGAGCCGGCGCCTCGGCAGCTATGCGGACCTCGTCGACCACATCGTCGAGCAACTCAGCGACGACGAGACCCGAGCGGCCTGGGCCGGCAACGCCGTCGGTCTCGGCACCGTCAACGCCTTCGCCCGCCGGCTGATCGCCAGCAAGAAAGACCTGTCCCGGCTCATCCGGGGTGATCTGGCCACCCGCCGGCCGCATCAGATCAACACCGCGGAGAGCGGCCAGGTCACCGTCGTGGACCTGCACAACCTCCCGGACCGCGCCCAGCGCTTCGTGGTCGGCGTGACCCTCCGCACGGAGTTCGAGCGCAAGGAGAAGGCCGGCACGGCCAAGCCGCTGCTCTTCGTCGTCCTCGACGAACTCAACAAGTACGCGCCGCGCGAGGGCACCTCGCCCATCAAGGAGGTGCTGCTCGACATCGCCGAGCGGGGACGTTCCCTCGGCGTCGTGCTCATCGGGGCGCAGCAGACCGCCAGCGAGGTCGAGCGGCGCATCGTCGCCAACTCGGCGATCCGGGTCGTCGGCCGGCTGGACCCGGCGGAGGCGTCCCGCCCGGAGTACGGTTTCCTGCCCCCGGCGCAGCGGCAGCGGGCACTGCTGGCGACCCCCGGCACCATGTTCGTCTCCCAACCGGAGATACCGGTGCCACTGTGTGTCGAGTTCCCGTTCCCCGCGTGGGCAACCCGGCCGGCCGAGGCCGGGCAGCCTCCAGCGGCCGCGGCGCGGTCGATCGTGCAGCGGATCGATCCGTTCGCCGTCGTCGGCGCGGGGCTGCCCGGCCTGTCCGACGACGACATTCCGTTCTGACCGTGTCCGCTCCGACCGTTCCGACCGTGGCGTCGGTGGAGGCCCGATGAGGATCCTGCACACCTCTGACTGGCACGTCGGCAAGACCCTCAAGGGACACTCCCGGTCACCCGACCAGATCGCGGCGCTGGCCGCCGTGGTCAAGGTCGCCACGGAGCATCGTCCCGATCTGGTCATCGTCGCGGGTGATCTCTATGAATCCGCCAGCCCGACGGCCGACGCCACCAGGATCGTCACCCGGGCGCTGTCGGCGCTGCGGGCCACCGGAGCCTCCGTGGTCGCGATCGGCGGCAACCACGACAACGGCGCGGCCCTGGACGCGCTCCGGCCCTGGGCCGACGCGGCGGGCATCGCCCTGCGGGGGACGCCGCGCTCCGCCGAGGACCTGATCCTGACGGGGACGACGGCCGCCGGCGAGCCGTGGCGGCTGGCGGCCCTGCCGTTCGTCTCCCGGCGGTACGCCATCCGGGCCACCGAGATGTTTGAGCTGAGTGCCGCGGAGGCGACCCAGACCCATGCCGACCACATCGGGCGGCTCCTGGCCCGGCTGGCCGAGTCGTTCGTCTGGGACGGCCGCACGGTCAACCTCGTGGCGGCCCACCTGACCGTTGTCGGGGCGAGAGTGGGCGGAGGCGAGCGCGAGGCACAGACGATCCTCGACTACGCCGTTCCGGCAACCGTGTTCCCCGCCGGG
The DNA here is from genome assembly GCA_013041765.1 of Dactylosporangium sp. Lineage (GTDB taxonomy): Bacteria > Actinomycetota > Actinomycetes > Mycobacteriales > Micromonosporaceae > JABDRL01. Next base: position 7,336 of record JABDRL010000429.1, read on the forward strand.
ACGCACTACGTCGCCCTCGGTCACCTGCACCGGGCCCAGCCCGTCAGCGGCCCCGGCCCGATCCGTTACAGCGGCTGCCCGCTCGCCGTCGACTTCGGCGAGAGCGACCTCGCGACCTCGGTATCGATCGTCGACGTCACGGCGGAGACCGCCGCGAGGGTCACCGAGGTGCCCGTCACCGCCGGCCGGCCCCTGCGGACGGTGCGCGGCACGGTGGCGGAACTCAGCGGCCACGACCCCGGCGACGCCCTGCTGCGGGTCTTCGTCGCGGAGCCGCCCAGGGCCGGGCTGCGCGAGGAGGTCCAGGAACTGCTTCCCCAGGCGCTGGAGGTCCGCATCGACCCGGCGCTGCTGCCGAACGCCCCGGCCAGCACCACGGGGTCCTCCAGCCGGGCCGGCCGCGGCCCAGGAGCCCTGTTCGCCGACTACCTCGCCCAGGCCGGTCATGCGGATGAGGCGACCCTCGCCCTCTTCCACCAGCTCCACGACGAGATCCGGCATCCCTGAGAGGAGGACCCCATGCGCCCGCTCCGGCTCGATCTCGCCGGCTTCGCCGTGTTCCGGGAGCACACGAGCATCGACTTCACCGACGCCGATTTCTTCGCCCTGGTCGGACCCACCGGGTCGGGCAAATCGACCGTTCTCGACGCGATCTGCTTCGCGCTCTACGGCACGGTTCCCCGCTGGGGGGACCGCCGCGCGATCGCCAACGCCCTCGCGCCGTCGGCGACCGAGGCCAAGGTCCGGCTGGTCTTCGAATCGGCCGGTGCCAGGTACGTCCTGACCCGGGTGATCCGCCGCGATGGCAGAGGCACGGTCTCGACGAAGCACGCCGGGCTGGAGGCGCTGCCCGCGTCCTTCGACCTGGCCAGCTTCGACACCGAGCGGGCCGGGCAGCGGCAACCGCCCCCGGTGCTGGGAGAGGTTCTCGCCGGGACACTCGCGGAGGTCGACCCGGCCGTCGCCGCCATCATCGGGTTGCCCTACGAGCAGTTCACCAAGTGCGTCGTCCTGCCGCAGGGGGAATTCGCCGCGTTTCTGCACGCCAAGCCCGCAGAGCGGCAGCGGATTCTGGTCAACCTCCTCGGGTTGGAGGTGTACGGACGCGTTCGGGAACGGGCCGGCGCCGTGGCGGCCGCGGCCGAGGCCCGGGTCACCGTCACGGCGAAGCTGCTCGATGCGCTGGCCGACGTCGGCGAGGCCGCGATCACCTCGGCGCGGGACCGGGTGGCGACCATGGAACGTCTCGTGGCCGAGGTCGACCAGATCGTCCCGGACCTGGCGCGGGCCCAGGCCGCCGCCACCACGGCGGCGGCGGCACTGGCCACCGTTGACG
>JABDRL010000430.1 GCA_013041765.1 Dactylosporangium sp.
CCCCGGGAAGGGGCGACCGGCCCTCGGGCCACACCGACCACAGGGCACACTCCCGACCCCGCCAGGGAACTCCGGTCAGACAGTGCTCAGCAGCACGGCCATCGCGATGGCCCACCCGGCCACGGCGATGCCCAGCAACGCCGTGAGGACCCACCCGCAGACCAGGCCGGCCTGGGCGAGCTCGATGCCGCGCTCGCCGGTCTGCGCGATCTGCTGCTTGGCCTTGCTTCCGAAGTAGATCCCCAGCGGGGGAAACACGGCCAGCCCCAGCGCCAACGACAAGATCGCATATACGTTGTACGGGGGCGGCGGCGCATACGGCGGATACGGCTGGAACCGGGGCTGGGGTTCTTGCGGGCCACTCATCGCGCCTCCAAGTGCGTGCCACGCGCAGATCACCGCATGCTCGACGCTGCCTTGCCGGGAACGGTAGCAGCGCCCGGCAAGCCATCGTGACCTGCGATATCAAGCACCCGTCGCGGGGTCCACGCCCGTATCCCGAAGCGTCACCGGATCATCAGCGGCATCGACGCCGGAGTGACCGGGGCCGGCAGGTGGCCCTGCCCGCCGAGGTAGCGGTGCACCGAGGCCGCCGCCGAACGTCCCTCGGCGATGGCCCAGACCACCAGCGACGGCCCACGGCGCATGTCGCCAGCGGCGAACACCCCGGGGATGGCCGTCTGCCAGTCCTCGTCACAGCCGACGGTCCCCCGCGGGGTGCGCTGGAGACCCAGCTCGTCGAGCATGGGGCCCGGTTCGGTGCCGGCAAACCCGATGGCGAGGAGCACGAGATCCGCCGGCAGCCGCCGCTCGGTGCCGGGCACCGGCGTGACCGTGAACCGGCCGTCGGTCGAAACCGTCACATCGGCCACCAGCACCGCGCACAGCCTGCCCGTGTCGTCGCCGATGAACTCCTGCACGGCGGCCCCGTAGACTCTCGTGCCGCCCTCCTCATGCGAGGAGTTGGTCCGCAGCAGCACCGGCCAGGTCGGCCACGGGTTGCGCAGGGTGTCGCGCTCCAGCGGAGGCTGCGGCACCACCTCGATCAGGTGCACGCTCCGGGCGCCCTGCCGGGTCGCGGTGCCAAGGCAGTCGGCGGCCGTGTCACCGCCGCCGAGCACGATGACGTGCTTGCCGGCCGCGTCGATGGGCGGCGCTGTCAGCTTGCCGGCGACGACGTCGTTGGCCCCGACGAGGTACTCCATGGCCATGTTGATCCCGGCCAGCTGCCGGCCGGGGGTGGCCGGCACGTCCCTGGCGGCCTGGGCGCCGCAGGTCAGCAGCACCGCGTCGTGGCGCTCGCGCAACTCGATGATGGAGATGTCGGTACCGACGTTGCAGCTGGTGACCACCCGTACGCCTTCGGCGATGAGCTGTGCCATCCGGTCGTCGATACGCCATTTTTCCAGCTTGAAGTCTGGAATGCCGTAGCGCATCAGACCGCCGACCGCGTCATCACGTTCGTAGACGGTGACGTCGTGCCCGGCGCGGGCCAGTTGCTGGGCCGCGGCGAGTCCCGCGGGACCCGAACCGACGATCGCGACGCTGCGCCCCGAGCGCTTGCCGGCCGGCTGCGGCACGATCTTCGCCCGCTCGGCGGCCCGGTCCGCGATCTCGACCTCGATCTGCTTGATCGTTACTGGATCGCCGTGCACCCCGACGACACACGCCCCCTCGCAGGGAGCCGGGCACAACCGGCCGGTGAAGTCCGGGAAGTTGTTGGTGGCGTGCAGGACATCCGCGGCCTCGTCCCAGCGATCGGTGCGTACCAGATCATTGAAGTCGGGGATGACGTTGCCCAGCGGGCACCCGTTGTGGCAGTAGGGAATGCCGCAGTCCATGCAGCGGGTCGCCTGCTCCCGAATCAGGTTCTCGCCGGCGGACTGGTACACGTCCCGCCAGTCCCCGACCCGCTCCTCAACGGGCCGAAGCGCCGGTGTCCGACGGGTGAAGGTCAGAAAACCCTTGGGATCAGGCATCGGTCACCTCCGCGACCACGGCACGCCCAGCATCGGCACATCCTGCGGACGGAAAGAGATCCATCGGGCCTCCACGTGTCGTCCAGCAACGATCGGGACAACGTCGGCCCAGGTCGACCAAGTGTAGCCGGCAGACCGGGCGCGGACTCGCCCCACCTTACGGGGAAAGCCCACGCCAACGATGCCGGCCGGCACCCGGCAATGGCGGCCTGGCCTGCCGCGTCGTTGAACGTGAACGCCGTGGGTGCGGCGTTCGTGCCCGTCCGGCTGGCCCGGCGGAAAGGCGTTTCGGTCAGCTTGTCCCCGGACCTGCCGATACGGTCACGTACCAACTCTGCGGCCGGTCATGGCAATACTGACGAGGGGTGGACATGCGCAACGTGCTGTCGGTCGTCACAGCGGCAGGGCTCGTAGCGGGCGGCGTGGCGATCGGGCGGCGGCTGTGCAAGCGTGGAAGGCCGCCGGCCAGCCCCCGGGAGAAGGCCGCGCGGTCCTCGCGAGCCGAGGCAGAGCTGCGACAGATCATCAACAGCCTCCCGATCGCGGTGTACGCCTACGACCCCGACGGTGTCCTGGTGCTCGCGGAGGGCGCCCTGCTGGGCCAGCTCGGCGTGACCCGGGACATGCTCGCTCGGCCGATGACCGAGCTGTTCACCGACGCCGCAGACAGCGCGCAGACCATGCGGCAGCAGTTGGAGCAGGCCGAGGCGGGCATCTCGACGGTGACGACGGTGCCCTTCCGGGGACGCTGGCTCCAGGCTCGCCTCTGCCCGCGCCGGGACCCGGACCGCGCCGTCGCGGGCGTGCTGGGGGTCGCCATCGACGTCACCGCCCGGGTCCAGGCGGAGCAGTCGCTGCGCACCAGCGAGACCCTGTTCCGGGAGGTCTTCTCCCAGGCCCAGGTCGGCATGATGATTATCAGTCTGGACGGGCTCGTTTCCCAGGTCAATGCGTCGTTCGCGGCGATGCTGGGCTACGCCCCCGAGGAGCTGACCGGCTGCCGCATCAGCACCCTGTGCCACTCCGATGCCGCGTACGACGCGTGCAGACGGCACTGGGACCTGCGGTCCGGCCAGTCCAGCGGCTACCTGACCGAATGTGTCTACCGGCACCGGGACGGCTCACCGGTCTGTGTCCGCATCACCATCGGCCGGCTCACCGAGGCCGGCCGCTCCGGCACGGCGCTGGCCATCGTTGAGGACCTCCGGCGCGTCAAGCAACTGGAGGTCGAGCTGCGCCATGCGCAGAAGCTTGAGGCGGTCGGCATGCTCGCCGCCGGAATCGCCCATGAGATCAATACCCCGATCCAGTTCATCGGAGACAACATCCACTTCCTGGCGGACGCGTTCGGGCAAATCACCCGGGTCCTGACGGCGGCCCAGCGGTTCGAGCCGGCCGCCGGCCAGCCGGTGGCGGCCAAGCCGGCGGAGGTCCCGGAGGATGTCGACCTGCCCTGGCTCCTCGACGAGGTGCCGGTCGCCGCCAAGCAGAGTCTTGACGGCGTCGCGAGGGTCGCGTCGATCGTCAAGGCCATGCGAAATTTCGGGCACCCCGACGACAGCCATCCGACCCCGATCGATATCAATGCCGCTGTCCGCGACACCGCCGTCATCGCTCGCAACGAGCACAAGTACGTCGCCGACCTACACCTTGATCTTGGCCCGATTCCGCTGGTCCTCGGCTTCCCCTCGGAATTTCACCAGGTCATGCTCAACCTCATCGTCAACGCCGCGCACGCCGTCGCCGACCTGGCGACGAAGAACGAGTGCCTCGAGGGCATCGTCGGCCAGGCCGAAGACACCCGCCGCGGCAGCATCCTGGTCCGGTCGTGGGCCGACAGCACCAGTGCCCACATCTCGGTCGCGGATGACGGCTGCGGCATAGACCCCGACACCCGGAAACACATCTTCGACCCGTTCTTCACGACCAAGGAGGTCGGCCGGGGCACTGGTCAGGGGCTCACGATCGTCTACAACGTCGTGGTCGAGAAGCACCACGGCACCATCGACGTCGACAGTACCCCGGGGAAAGGCACCGTGTTCACCATCCACCTGCCGTTGTGCCTCCAGGCGTGCCAGGAGCAGCAGGCACGACTGCAAGCGGTTGACTAGCACGGATGGTCGCGGGCTGGACCGCGACCGGCCGGGAAGCGCCGGAGAAAGCGGGCTCGCATGACGTACGTCGCTCGACTTCTGACCTTCCTCTCGGCGGGCCTGGCCCTATCGGCCGTATTGGCCCTCGTCTGGTTCGACCGCGCGCACAACGGAGATATCCGCACCAACCACCTGATCGTCGCCATGGCCGTCGGTGCCGGTGTACTCGTTCCGCAATCCTTGTATCACCGCGACCGGCTGCGGTTGATACGCCGATCGGCCATGGTCGAAGGAGAGCGGGACCGCTTCGCGGCGATGGACCCATTGACCGGTCTGCACACCCGGGGTGTCCTGCGCAAACAGCTGCGGCGGCAGGCCGAGCGGTGCGTGATGAGTAGCGAGCCCTTGGCCCTGCTGGTCTTGCACATCGACCACTTCCGACAGATCAACAAGGACTACGGACACCACACCGGCGATCTGGCGCTCATCGGGATCGGTCGGTGCATCCGGGAATCCGCCAGGACGACCGATATCGTGGCCCGCTACGGCGACGCGGAATTCGCCTGCCTGCTGCCGGCCACGGATGAGGATGCCGCCGTCGGAATCGCGGAGCGGCTGCGCCAAGCCATTCCCGGCACCCAGATCACCGAAGCCGGCGGCCAGCGCCTCACCGTGACGGTCTCCGTCGGCGTGGCCGCCGTGACCGGGCGGGCCGCCGTCGACCCCGCAGACCTCTTCCTCCGGGCCGATCGAGCGTTGCTGCTGGCCAAGGCCAACGGGAACGACCGGGTCGTCTGCGCCCGGCTGCCCGCCCCGCTCTACCGCAACGCGCAGAGAGATATCGCCCCGCCAGAGTCACCCATTGACGTATAGCACTCTCGTGGGCGAACTCCGACCCGTCCGTCCGACGAATCGGAGATTCTTGCGTCACACCCTTCATCATGTTTGAATCCGGTGAATTCAGTCTCCCAGTCGACGAATTTCCCGCCAGCATGGATGCCCCCCACAGCCCGCTTTGTCGGTTTATTCCGAAATATCGCCAGGCTTGGTCACGGCGGGAAACGCGCCGGTAACGAAATGGGAAAGCCGGGAGCACTTCGTTGACATCCCGCCAGGCGAGCGGCACTCTCATGGGAGCGCTCCCGTGGCTGTGGGTTATGCCACACCACCTAGTCGCAAAGCGGTACTTCCAGCAAGACAACACCAGTGACGAACGCCCCCATCACATCCATTACGACCTGAAGAGAGGGGTCAGGATGAGTAACACCGCGCGCCGCCTGCGTACGCTGACGGCGGTCGGACTTGTTGCGGGACTCGCCCTTGGAGCCGCAGCATGCTCCAAAGATGACGAGGACGGCGGTTCCGACGGCACGACCAAGGTTGTGCTTCAGTACTTCGGCACCCCAGGCTTTGAGGAAGCGGTCAAGGCTTTCGAGACCGCCAATCCCGAGATTAAAGTCGACGTCCAGAACATGGGCCAGCTCAAGGACTTCGAGCCGAAGCTGGTGCAGTGGCTGGCCGCAGGCTCCGGCGCCGGTGACGTGGTCATGCTTGAAGAGGGCACCCTGCTGGGCTACCTCGAGAACCACGAGAAGTTCGCCGACCTGCTCGAACTGGGCGCCGACGAGCTGAAGGACGACTTCCTGCCGTACAAGTGGGAAGGCGGCTTCACCTCCGACAAGAAGAAGCTCGTCGGTCTCGGTACCGACATCGGCGGTCTGGCCCTGTGCTACCGCACCGACCTCTTCGCCGAGGCCGGGCTGCCCACGGACCGCGACGAGGTGTCCGCGAAGCTGAAGACCTGGGACGACTACGTCGCGGTCGGCAAGCAGTTCGCTGCCTCCCCCGTTGCCGCCAAGGCCCAGTGGCTCGACAGCGCCACCAGCATCATGCAGCCGTACATCATGCAGAACGCGGACACCTGGTTCTACGACAAGGACAACACCTTCATCGGCGACACCAACCCCGTCGTCAAGCAGGCGTGGGACTTCGGCCTGCAGATGGCCGCTGACGGCCTGACCGGCAAGCTGACCCGTTGGGACGCCGACTGGACCGCCGCCTACAAGAACGCCGCCTTCGCCACCGTTCCGTGCCCGGCGTGGTACACCGGTGTCATCGAGAGCAACGCGGGCGAAGAGGCCTCTGGCAAGTGGGACATCGCCACCATCCCTGGTGGCAGCGGTAACTGGGGCGGCTCCTACCTGGCCATCCCCGAGCAGAGCAAGGTCAAGGAGCAGGCCTACGAGCTGGCGAAGTACCTGACCAGCAAGGAAGGCGAACTGGCCGAGTACGAGGCCGTCGGCGCCATGCCGTCGAACACCAAGGCACTCGCCGACCCGGCGTTCGCCGACTCGACCAACGAGTACTTCAACAACGCACCCACCGGCAAGATCTTCGGTGAAAGTGTGACCTCCCTCGAACCGATCTACCTCGGCCCGAAGCACCAGAAGCTGTGGGAGAACGTCTACGAGCCGGCGATGCAGTCCGCAGAGCAGGGCAAAGCCTCCGCTGAGGACGCCTGGACGAAGGCGACTGCGGACGGGAAGAAGCTGGCCGAAGGCTGATCCTTCAGCCCCACCGGCTTCTTGACCTGATGTCACAGGGCGGTGGCGTTCACGCGGGAAGCGTGGACGCCACCGCCCCATCGCGGCCCGTCGTGCAATACGGAAGGACCCCTCGGACCATGACCGTCAACGTCGGCGACGCCAAGCGGCCCGCCGAACCGCCCCGGTCGGATCGGAAACGATCCGATCCACCACCTCTCAGCTGGCGCCTCGGCCGGCTGGACATGAAACTGTCGCCGTACCTGTACGTCGCGCCGTTCTTCATCATTTTCGGCACCTTCGGCCTGTACCCGCTGATCTACACGGCGTATCTCTCCACCCACAAGTGGAACCTGCTCGGCGGCGACAAGGGCTCTGTCGGCCTGCAGAACTATCGCGACGTGCTGACCGACGACAAGTTCTGGAACGCCATCGGCAACACGTTCGGCATCTTCGCCCTATCGACCATTCCCCAACTGCTGCTGGCGTTGCTGGTGGCGACCTGGCTGAACAAGCGGCTGCGGGCCCGCACCTCCCTGCGGATGGGCATCCTGCTGCCGAACATCACCTCCGTCGCGGCGGTCGGCATCATCTTCGGCCTCGTCTTCGCCGAGCGCTACGGCATGGTGAACTGGATGCTGGACTCCGTGGGCCTGGACACGATCCAGTGGCGCCAGCACAAATGGTCGTCGTGGCTGGCCATCGCCACGATGGTCAACTGGCGGTGGATGGGCTACAACGCGCTCATCTACCTGGCCGCGATGCAGGCGATCCCGAAGGATCTCTACGAGTCGGCGGCCATCGACGGCGCCGGAGCCACCCGACGGTTCTTCCAGATCACGTTGCCGATGCTCCAGCCCACCATCATCTTCACGGTCATCATCTCCACCATCGGGGGCATGCAGCTGTTCACCGAGCCGCTGCTGTTCGACTACGGCAAGCCGGCGGGCGGCTCGCTCAACGAGTTCCAGACCATCGCCATGTACATCTACGAAACCGTGTTCACCAACAACTACGCGGCCGGATACGGCGCGGCCATCTCTTGGACGCTCTTCCTCATGATTGTGCTGTTCTCCCTGGTGAACTTCATCGCCGTTCGTCGCTCACTGCGGGGGTCACAATGACCAGTGCCACCTCGACCACCGCGCGTCCGGTCCCGAAGAAGACCCGCAAGCAGACCCGAGGCACCGCCGCGTCGCTGTGGGAAGCCAGCCCGCTGACCTATGTCGGTCTCATCGTCAGCATCGTCATCTCGGCGTTCCCGGTCATCTGGTCGTTCATCGTCGCCTCCCGCGACAACAGCGAGATCAACACCATCCCACCGCCGCTGACGCCGGGACCGAACTTCGGCACCAACGTCCAGCGTCTGCTGGACAACGAGGACGCGGCGTTCCTGATCGGCCTGACCAACTCGTTCATCGTCTCCGGCATCATCACGCTGTCGGTGGTGCTGTTCTCGTCGCTGGCCGGGTTCGCCTTCGCCAAGCTACGGTTCCGCGGGGGCAACGCCCTCCTGCTGATCATCATTCTGACGATGATGATCCCGGTCCAACTGGGCATCATCCCGCTGTACCTGCTGATGGTGAAGCTCGGATGGACCGGAACGCTGCAAGCCGTCATCGCCCCGTTCCTGGTCAAGGGCTTCGGGGTGTTCATGATGCGGCAATACACCATTTCCGCCGTTCCGGACGAACTCATCGAGGCCGCCCGGGTCGACGGCTGCTCGACCTGGCGGGTCTACTGGAACGTCGTCCTGCCGGCCGTCCGGCCGGCGGCGGCCGTGCTCGGCCTGCTGACCTTCATGGAGAGCTGGAACGAGTTCCTCTGGCCGTACATCGTGCTCGACAACAACACCCCGACGGTCCAGTACTCGTTGAAGATCCTGGCCAGCGGGTACTACCAGACCGACTACGCCATGATCTTCACGGGCACGTCCCTCGCGCTCGTACCGTTGATCATGATCTTCATTGTCTTCGGTAAGCAGATCATCGGCGGGATCATGGAAGGTTCCGTCAAGGCCTGAACCGAGCGGGCGTCGTCCTTGTCAGACG
>JABDRL010000431.1 GCA_013041765.1 Dactylosporangium sp.
TGGCTGGTCAGGTGGAGCCGCCGTTGACCACGGTGCATCAGCCGGTGGAGGCGATGGGGCGGGAGATGGCTCGGTTGTTGTTGGCGAGGATCGCGGGGGAGGAGTCCCCGTCCGTCGTCCTCGACACGTTTGTAGTTGTTCGTGAATCTACATAGGAGGAACAGTGCGCTACGGGCACTTCGATGACGAGCGCCGGGAGTACGTGATTGATCGTCCGGACACACCGTTGCCCTGGATCAACTATCTGGGCACCGAGGCGTACTTCGGCATTGTCTCGAATACGGCTGGCGGCTACTCGTTCTACCGCGACGCGCGGTTGCGTCGGTTGACTCGCTACCGGTACAACAACGCCCCACTCGATCTCGGTGGGCGTTACGTCTACCTGCGAGACAACGACGCTGGCGTCTTCTGGTCGCCGTCCTGGCAGCCGACCCGAACGGACCTCGACGCCTACGAGTGTCGTCATGGCATGTCCTATACGATGGTATCTTCAGCATATCGCGGAGTGCATGCTGAAACACTCTATTTTGTTCCTCTTGGCGAGAACCTTGAGGTGTGGCGGCTGCGCGTGACCAACCACCGCGAGACGCCCGTTGATCTGTCCGCCTTCTCGTCCGTCGAGTTCTGCCTCTGGGACGCGCAGGACGACGCGACGAACTTCCAGCGGAACTACTCGACCGGTCAGGTCGAGGTGGTCGATGGGGTGATCTATCACAAGACGGAGTACCGGGACCGCCGCGACCACTTCGCCTACTTCGCGTGCTCGGAGCCACTGGCGGGGTTCGACACCCAGCGTGATGCCTTCCTCGGGGCCTACCGGGGCTTCGAGGCTCCGGCGGTCGTCGAGCACGGCGTGTCGCGGGACTCCATCGCCAACGGATGGCAACCGCACGGCTCGCACCACGTCAAGCTGAGCCTGGCGCCGGGCGAGACCAGGGAAGTGGTATTCGTCCTCGGGTACTGGGAGAACCCCCGGGACGCGAAGTTCGACCCGCCCGGATCCCAGACCATCGACAAGTCACTGGTCAAGCCAGTGATCGACCGCTGGCTGTCGCCGGAGACCGTGGAAGCCGGGCTGGCGGCGCTGCGGGCGAAGTGGGACGAGTTCCTCAACGTGCTCCAGGTGACGACCCCGGACACCGACACCAACCGGATGGTCAACATCTGGAACGCCTACCAGTGCATGGTGACGTTCAACATGAGCCGGTCCGCGTCGCTGTTCGAATCCGGCATCGGCCGGGGCATGGGCTTCCGCGACTCCAACCAGGACCTGCTCGGATTCGTACACATCATCCCCGAACGGGCCAGGGAACGGATCCTTGACATCGCGGCCACCCAGTTGCCGAGCGGCGGGGCATACCACCAGTACCAGCCCTTGACCAAGCGGGGAAACAACGACATCGGGTCCGGCTTCAACGACGACCCGCTGTGGCTGATTCTCGGGGTCGCGGCGTACCTCAAGGAGACCGGTGACTGGCCCATCCTCAACGAGCCGGTGCCCTACGACAACGCTCCCGGCAGCCAGATGCCCCTGTACGAGCACCTCCAGCGGTCGCTGCGCTTCACCCTCGACCACCTCGGTCCGCACGGCCTGCCACTGATCGGCCGAGCCGACTGGAACGACTGCCTCAACCTCAACTGCTTCTCCACCGAGCCGGGCGAGTCCTTCCAGACCACGGAGAACAAGGGGGGCGGCACCGCGGAGTCCGTTTTCATCGCCGGGCAGTTCGTGCTCGCGGCCAAGGAACTGGCCGGGATCGCGCACCGCCACGGGCTGCCGGACGACGCCAAGAACTATCGCGACCAGGCGGAGCAGATGGCCGGCACCGTCTCGGACCACGGGTGGGACGGCGCCTGGTTCCGCCGGGCCTACGACTACTACGGCACCGCCATCGGCTCGTCGGAGAACACCGAGGGCCAGATCTTCATCGAACCGCAGGGCATGTGCATTCTCGGAGGCCTCGGTCTCGACGACGGGACGGCCTCCACGGCCCTGGCGAGCGTCCGCGAGCGGCTGGCGACACCACACGGCATCGTGCTGCACCAACCGGCCTACTCCCGCTACCACCTTGGGCTGGGCGAGATTTCCACCTACCCGGCGGGCTACAAGGAGAACGCGGGGATCTTCTGCCACACCAATCCCTGGATCATGATCGCCGAGGCGATGGTCGCGAACGGCGATGGCGCGTTCGACTACTACAAGCGCATCAACCCGTCTGCCCGCGAGGACATCAGCGACGTCCACCGGTGCGAGCCCTACGTCTACGCCCAGATGATCGCGGGCAAGGACGCGCCGACCCACGGCGAGGCGAAGAACTCGTGGCTGTCCGGGACGGCGGCCTGGAACTTCACCGCCATCAGCCAATGGATCCTCGGCATCCGGGCCGACTACGACGGACTGCGGATCGACCCGGTGCTGCCGTCCGCCTGGGACGGTTTCACCGCGAGCCGGCGGTTCCGGGGGGCATCCTACGAGATCACCGTCCGCAAGCCCGCCGGGGCCACCGGCCGGGTCACTCACCTGATCGTCGACGGCACCAGGGTCGACGGCACCCTGATGCCGCCGGCGCCAGCGGGTTCGACGGTGCGGATCGAGGCGATCATCGAATAGGGCCGCCCCCGCCGCAACCGGCCTGAGCCCGCGCGGCCATCCGGAGCGATCGCGGTTGGGGCCTGGTCCACGCGACCACGCCCCGACCGCGCTGTCCGGTCGTCCCGGGTCGATCAGCCGAGCGAGCCGGTGATTCGGCTGAGGGCGAGCGGTTGCGCGTCCGGTATTTCGGGCCGAGGCCGCCGGGATACCCGGAACAGGTCGTTGTGCCGGCTTCCGTATAGATGCCGAACTTGAGCCCTTTGCCATACCCGTAGTCGGCGACCGCTTTCATCCCGTTCGGGAACTTCACCGGGTCCGAGACCAGATTGTCTGAGGAGTTGCGCTGCATGACGGACCAGCCGTCGACATTGATGTACTCGTATCCGGCGTCAGTCATGTCGCTGGGCCCCAGGGCGTCGGCCAGCCCTCGAATCAGCCCATCGCCGAGGGTGCGGCCGAACGTGTTCCAGATGTTCCGCCCCGGGGGTGGAGCCGGCCGGAGACCGATGTCGAGTGCGGGCGCCAGCGTCGTGCGCGCGGCGCCCGTGAGCGCGTTGACACCAGTGCGGACGTTGATCGAAAACGGCGTGCGGAATCTGCCGTGCACGGTGCTTTCCCGGCCATTTTGGTGGATGATGGGCGCCAAGCGCGGCACTTGCCTACTATGCGACCAATCAATGTCCCAAGTGGTGTCACATTCATACCTTTTGCTCGTGATAGTTTTCACCAGTTGGCGATTGGGAGGGGGGCGGGGCTGCACCGCCGGATCTCATGCTGTTTCATGATTGCGTGCCACATCGCCCCGAACGCCTCCCGCACAATCACCTTGCTGGGAAACGCATCGCCGAAAACGGGTACGGCTACTTCGACCAGCAGGCTCGTGAATATGTCATCACCCGGCCGGACACGCCGACACCGTGGATCAACTATCTCGGAGCGGGGCGTTACGGCGGCATCATCTCCAACACCGGTGGGGGATACTCCTTCGACCGGGATCCCCGCAACCGGAGGGTCAGCCGGTACCGTTACAACGCGATTCCGGCCGATCAACCCGGTCGATACGTCTACCTGCGTGATCAGGACACCGGGGAATTCTGGTCGGCGACCTGGCAGCCGGTCCGGGCGGAGACGGACTCCTACGAGTGCCGTCACGGCGCGGCGTACACCCGCATCACCACGCAGCGGGCCGGTATCCAGGCCGAGACGCTGTACTTCGTGCCGCCGACCCCGCAGGACGACCCCTGCCCGGCGGAGCTGTGGGTGCTACGGCTCCGCAACACCTCGGACCGGGTGCGGACGATCCGCACGTTCAGCTACGTCGAGTTCGGCTTCTTCGATGCCGTGACCGATCAGCAGAACCTGGACTGGGCCGGGCACATCGTCGGCTCCAGCTACGACGAGCGGGTCCGCGCGATCGTCGTCGGGGTTCGGTTCAAGCCGACCGTCTCCTTCTTCGGCGCGGACCGCGAGCCGATCGGGTACGACGGCGATCGGGAGGCCTTCGTCGGCCGGTGCGGGGATCTTGCCGATCCCGTCGTGGTCTCCCGCGGCGAGTCGACGAACGTCGGCTCCCCGCGTGGCAACAGCATCGGCTCCCTGTGCCACGAGGTCACCCTCGCACCGGGGGAGGACGTGTCCATCACCTACGTGATGGGGGTGACGGAGCAGCCGGCGGCCATCGGCGAGGTGACCCGCCGGTACCGGGACCCGTCGGCGGTGGATGCCGCCTTCACGGCCCTGAAGGCCGACTGGGACGCCTACCTGTCCGTGATGACCGTGGAGACGCCGGATCCGGACACCAACGCGATGCTCAATTTCTGGAACCCGGTGCAGTGCCGAACCACGATGTACTGGTCGCGGTTCGTCTCGGCGTACGAGACCGGGCTCGGCCGGGGGATGGGCACCCGCGACTCGGGGCAGGACACGCTGGGCACGATGCACGCCGTGCCGGACCATGCGCGGCGGATGCTCACCAAGATCTGGGAACTCCAGTTCGCTGACGGCCACACCTGGCACCAGTTCTACCCGCTGACCGGGCAGGGCGGCCCCGGGCACTCCGTGGAGTTCCCGGAATGGCCCCAGTGGTATAGCGATGACCATCTATGGCTGGTTATCGCCGTCTGTGCCTACCTGCGGGAGACCGGCGACTACGACTACCTCGACCAGGTCGTGCCGTACTGCGACGGCGGCGAGGACACCGTCTGGGGCCACATGCTGCGCGCGGTGCGCTTCACCGTCGACCACCGTGGTCCGCACGGCCTGCCCCGGGCCGGGTTCTCCGACTGGGACGACACCCACAACGTCGACCACGGCTCCGGCCTCGCGGAGAGCGTCTGGTGCGGCATGCAGTTCTGTCGGGCGACGCTCGATGCCGCGGAGCTGGCCGACCACCTGGGGCGGACCCGGGACGCCGACGCGTTGCGCGCCGGCTACCGGGAGATGGCCGACGCCGTGAACACCAGCGCCTGGGACGGAGCGTGGTACGCCCGGTCGTTCGACGACGACGGCAAGCCGATCGGCGTCGCCAGCGAGAGCGTCCATCGGATCAACCTCAACCCGCAGACCTGGTCGGTCTTCGCCGATGTCGCCCCTCGGGACCGGGCGGAGTCGGCGATGGGCTCCGTCAAGCGGCACCTCAGCACGCCGTACGGGGTCGCGCTGCTCTGGCCGCCCTACGACGGGGGCGATCCCCGGGTTCAGGGCACCGCGACCTTCCCCCCGGGGGCGAAGGAGAACGGCGGGATCTTCTGCCACGCCAACACCTGGGTCATCATCGCCGCCGTCATGCTCGGCTGGACCGATGAGGCATACGCCTTCTACCGGCAGACGCTGCCGCTGGCTCGCACCGACGCCGACCGGTTCGCCGTCGAGCCCTATGTCTACTGCCAGAACATCTGCGGTCCGACCCATCCGCAGTTCGGCATGGGGCGGAACGCCTGGTTGACGGGTACGGCGGCGTGGACCTACGTCGCGGGCACCCAGTGGTTGCTGGGCATTCGACCGACGTACACCGGCCTGCGCGTCGCTCCGGGCATCCCGACCGGCTGGGACGGGTACACCGCCACGCGGGTGTTCCGCGGTACGGCGTACGACATCACGGTCCGCAGAGAAGGTCCGGGCACATCGGCGAGCTTGACCGTTGACGGCCTGCCGCTGGACGGCGACATCGTTCCCCTCCCCGCGCCCGGCACGGCCCGGGTCAGCGTCGATGTGATCATGCGGTAGTCGATCCGCACGTCAACCAACCGACGGCTACCTTTAGTGATGTTTCGGTTGCACAATGGCGTAGTTACCGACTCTCAACCTCGGAGCGTGTCATGTCCACCCAACACATGCGGTCGTCTGGTCGTCCGACGTTGGATGAGGTTGCGGCGTTGGCTGGGGTGGGTCGGGGGACGGCTTCTCGGGTGGTGAATGGGTCGCCGCAGGTGTCGGCGGAGGCTCGGGAGGCGGTGCGTCGG
>JABDRL010000434.1 GCA_013041765.1 Dactylosporangium sp.
GGGTTCAGGAAACCGGCCCGGCGCAGCGCCACCACCGGCAACCCGAGCACCTGAAGGCGCCGCCGCAACGCAGCCCGGTCACTGTCACTCCTGGTCACGGCCAGGACCGGACTCCTCCGGTCCGCACGTGGCCTTCCCCCTCCGGCGGACGAGTCGCGATCGTTGGTTGTCGTGGTCGCCCCGCCGCGCTGCCGGCGATCTGCTCCCGGGCATCCACCACTGCGGCCACCAGAACCAGAGCGACCCGAACGACCGGATCAGCCGTCGCATCCAACGCGATCACAGCTCGATCAAGCCCGCCAGCGCTCACCAGCGAGGCGCAGCAGCCGCCGGGCCGCCAATCCGTCACGGTCAGCGCCAACCGCCGCGAAGACGCTCGACCGCGCGGCATGTCCACCAACGCCCACGTCACCGGGGACGACAGCCGTGTCCAACCAATCCCAGTCCGCCGACGAGTCTGCCGGCTCGGGGACGTTCACCGACCGGGGCGCAGGACGCCCTTTCCATAAGACATGACCTGATCATGACCGAAAGCGGCTCCAGCCGTAACACCCCATCGCTGTCCGTCGACACCGCCCATGCGCGCAGGGTGGAATCTCCGGCAGGTCCCGCAGAGCAAGGGAAATGGGTGCTGAGCTGCGGGAACGCACTTTGGTGGACTTGCGGGAATGGTCGCCCAGCCGTGTGGGAGTTGAGTGGAGCTGGTTGCACTTTTTGCACTTTGAGGGATGATGGTGGGATCAGCACGGGGAAGGAGCGCCACCATGGCCACGGATACGATCATGCCGGCCGAGAACGAACGTCTCTCGCTCGTCGCGTTAACCGAACTGCTCCACGAGGGCACGGGCGCGCTCGCCGTCTCCAGCGGCGGGGCCAAGGCTGAGGTACCCCGGTCGGTGCGGGACGTGCTGACCCGCATCGCCGACGTCCTCGCCTCCGGTCGCGGCGTGGCGATCGTCCCGGTCGACCGGGAACTGACAACCACCGAAGCAGCCAGCCTGCTCGGGGTATCCCGCCCAACCCTGATCAAACTGCTGGAATCTGGCGAGATCGGCTACAGCCGGCCGAACTCCTCCCGCAGGATTCCTCTGGACCAGGTGCTGGCCTACCGGGATCGGCGCAGCCAGACTCGCCGTGAGATTCTCGACGAGTTGACCGCCGACGCTGTGGAGATGGGTATGTACGACCAGCCGGCAACGGTTGGCACCAGCGACGCGGCCTGACCCGTGACCACCGTCGCGGTCCTCGACGCCAACGTCCTGATCCCCAACGCGCTGTGCGACCTTCTGCTTCGACTTGCAGAAGAAGACCTGTACGAGCCTCGCTGGTCGCCGGCTATCCTCGACGAGGTACGACGCCATGTGCCGGTCTCGCCCGCCGCGATCGAACGACGGATCGCATTCATGAACGCGGCGTTCGAAGATGCCCTGGTCACCGGATACGAGTCGCTGATCGGCAAGATGGACAACGATCCCAAGGACCGGCACGTGCTGGCCGCGGCGGTGACCGCCGGAGCTGACTCGGTCATCACGTGCAACCTACGGGACTTCCCACTCGCCGCATGCCAGCCCCACGGGGTGGTCGCCGAGCACCCCGACACCTTCCTCCTTGACCTGTGGGCCCGAGAACGGCGAACGCTGCTGCGAGTTCTCGGCGAGCAAGCAGCCAGTACTGGCCGCCGAGGCGTGCGCATGACTACGCACCAGATCCTCGACTACCTGGCCAAGGCTGGCGCCAGTCGATTCGCCGCAGCCGCTCGACCCCATGTTCCACCAGGTGATCCGGAGTCTGCACTGCCGTAGATTCCCGCGCGCCCAGCTGGATCGTTCGCATCACAGAGGCCCATGGCCCCTGCCTGGTATCCCAGGTCGTTGCCCTCATTCACGCATCTCAGCGTCATGAGTCTCTGAGAGGCTCTGCGCGATGTCACCAGGCTGGCACCGCAGCCCATGAACTTGTCAAACACTGTCCGATCCGATCCGGGCGGCCTCGGCCAGCGGGGTCTTGCCGGCGGCCCGGTCGGCCGGCCCGTGGGCGTTGACCACGACGAGTTGCAAGTCAGCATGAAACGGCCGGCTCCGGTTTCTGTCCGTAGCACTTGGCTTGTGTCGTGGGTCGTCCGACGCTGGTAGGTGCAAAGGCAACCAGACGGGTGGACGGAGCCACAGGCGGAAGGAGCC
>JABDRL010000012.1 GCA_013041765.1 Dactylosporangium sp.
GTGATGGGCGAGGCCAACACGGACCCGGCGTGTGTCGGCGTCATCGCCTGGATGCACACGTTTTCCCCGGCCAAGATGTGGATCACTGGACTCGATGCCCTGCGCAAGCCACTGCTGCACCTGCATACCCAGGTCAACGCGGCCCTGCCGTGGGCGTCGATCGACATGGACTTCATGAACCTCAACCAGGCCGCCCACGGCGACCGGGAGTTCGGCCACATCCAGACACGGATCGGCGTGGCCCGCAAGACCATCGCCGGTCATGTCGCGGATCCCCAGGTCGTCGCCCGGATCGACGCCTGGGCCAGGGCCGCCCTCGGCCTGGCACGGCTCCGCTCGCTGCGGCTGGCCCGCTTCGGCGACAACATGCGCGACGTCGCCGTCACCGAGGGCGACAAGGTCGAGGCCGAGTTGCGCTTCGGTGCGTCCGTGAACACCTACGGCGTCAACGATCTCGTGGCGGTGGTCGATCAGGTGGCAGACGCCGACATCGATGCCCTGGCCGCCGAGTACGCCGACGCCTACGACCTGGCCGCGGACCTGGCCGCCGGCCAGTCACGCCACGGGTCCCTCCGGGACGCCGCCCGCATCGAACTGGGGCTGCGGCAGTTCCTGACCGCCGGCGGGTTCGGGGCCTTCACCACCAACTTCGAGGACCTCGGTGGCCTGCGCCAGTTGCCGGGCATCGCCGTGCAGCGGCTGATGGGCGACGGCTACGGCTTCGGGGCCGAGGGGGACTGGAAGACCTCGCTGATGGTGGCCGCGCTCAAGGCGATGGGTGTCGGGCTGGGGCGGGGCACCTCGTTCATGGAGGACTACACCTACCACTTCGCGCCGGGCGAGCCGAAGATCCTCGGAGCACACATGCTGGAGGTGTGCCCCACCATCGCGGCCGGCCAGCCGTCCTGCGAGGTACACCCGCTGGGCATCGGCGGGCGGGAGGACCCGGTGCGGCTGGTGTTCGACGCGGCCCCGGGCCCGGGGGTGGTGCTCGGAGTGGCGGACCTCGGCGATCGCTTCCGGCTCGTGGCCAACGAGGTCGAGGTCGTTCCGCCGGACCAGCCCCTGCCGAACCTGCCCGTGGCCCGGGCGGTCTGGAAGCCGGCGCCCAGCCTCTCGACGTCCGCCGAGTCCTGGCTGACGGCCGGAGGGCCGCACCACACGGTCCTGACCATGGCCGTCGGCGTGGAGACCATCCGCGACTTCGCCACCATGCTGCGCACCGAACTGCTGGTCATCGACCAGCACACAACCACAGCGGCCTTCAACGACCAGCTCCGGTGGAACCAGGCCTACTACCGGCTGGCCCAGGGGTTGCCGGGCTGAGCGGGAGCTGGGGCCCTGCCCCGGGTCTCGCTGGTTCCTGCGGCCGGATACCGCCGGCGGTATCCGGCCCCGTACGGGACCGCGATGAGATCGATTGCGGGGCGAACCGTCCCCCGGGCGGAGGCAGACCTCGGGCGGAGGGCCTACCGTGGGCCATGTCCGGCGGCCATCCGGTGCCGTCGGCGTCGAGGAGTGATGTGTCATGGCCAGGCTGAGTCGTCCGCGTGATGACCGTTGGATCGCCGGCGTCTGCGCCGGCCTGGCCCGCCGGTTCGGCCTGTCGCCGCTGCTGGTGCGCCTGCTGTTTCTGCTGTCGTGCCTGTTGCCCGGCCCGCAGTTCGTGATCTACCTGGTGCTCTGGCTCATCATGCCGAACGCGGAGTGACGGGTGGTCCTGTCGGCTCCCGGCGACCCCCGCCGCGACCTGCGAGCGGACTGTGCCCGCTGTATCGGGCTGTGCTGCGTGGCGTCGGCCTTCGCGGCCTCTGCGGATTTCGCCATCACCAAGGAGGCGGGCCTGCCCTGCCCGAACCTGCGGCGGGATTTCGGCTGCGCGATCCACGACCGGCTGCGGCAGCTGGGCTTTCCCGGATGCGTCGGGTACGACTGCTTCGGCGCGGGGCAGCAGACCGTCCAGGTCACCTTCGGCGGGCGGGACCAGTGGTGGACGCCGCGCATCGCGGCGCCGGTGTTCGCCGCGTTCGCCGTCCTGCGGCAGCTGCATGAGCTGCTGTGGTATCTGGCCGAGGCCCTGACGCTGGCCCCGGCCCGTCCGGTGCACGCCGATCTCCGGCTCGCCTTCGGGGAGATCGAACGCCTGACGCGCGCCGGTCCCGACGAGCTGGCCCGGGTGGATCCGGTCGCGGTCCGGGAGTCGGCCAATGCCCTGCTGCTGCGCGTGAGCGAACTCGCGCGGGCCGGATTCCACCCCCCGGGCGCGGACCACCGGGGCGCCGATCTCATCGGGGCCGACCTGCGGCGCACGGACCTGGCCGGCGCCAGCCTGCGCGGGGCGTGCCTGGTGGCGGCCGATCTACGCTCGGCCGTCCTCACCTCGGCCGATTTCACCGGGGCCGACCTGCGCGGGGCCGACCTGCGCGGGACCGACCTCGCCGGGAGCATCTTCCTGACCCAGTCGCAGCTGGAGGTGGCGAAGGGCGACCGCGGCACGCGGGTGCCGGCGTCGCTCACCCGCCCGGCCCACTGGACGGGGTCCACACCGAGACACCGTGGCCCCCGGCGACCAGCAGCCGCCCGTCGGGGCTGAACGCCACCGTGCGAACCTCGGCGGATTCGATGAGTACCACGGCGGGTCGCGGGGCTGCGGGGTTGGCGATGTCCCAGAGCATCACCTGCCGGTCGTCGCCGGCGGTGGCCAGCACCTGACCGTCCGGGCTGACCCGCACCGCGCGCACCCAGTCGGCGTGGCCGGTGAACATGGTGCTGGCGATCGCCCGCCGCTGTGCCGTGGTCAGGATCCGGGCGCCGCCGCGCTGGGTCAGCGTCGCGGTCCGGACTGGTCGGGCCGGGTCGACGACATTCCACAGCAGCACGGTGTTGTCGTACTTCGGCGGGCCGGACCCGTACTGGCCGATGCGCTGCGACCTGGCGGTGCAGCTGGCGGCCAGCAGCAGCCCGTCCGGGCTGAAGGTCAGCGAATGCGTCCACGGCGTCCACGTTTTCTGCGTCCAGGGGTTCTTCGGCGGGCCGGTGGTGGCGACCCTGGCGGGTCGGGTCGGGTCGGCCAGGTCCCAGAGCAGCACCGGCCGGCGGCCTTCGCGAAACATGCCGATGGCCAGGACGCGCCCGTCCGGGCGGAAGGCGACCGTGAGAATCTCGTTCCGCCCGATCCAGTGGCGTCGTCGCAGCAGCGGCGCGATCTCGACGGGGCGGCGCGGGTCGGCGGCCGACCAGAGGGAGGCGGTCCCGTCGTCCCACCCGATGGCCAGCAGCCGTCCGTCCGGGCTGAAGGCCACCGCCTGGACCGCCCCGATCCGCCGCTGCCAGCGGCCGATGACGGAGACCTGCGTCGCTCGCTCCGGGTGGGTGACATCCCAGATCACGACGGTGCCTTCCCGGTAGCCGGCGGCCAGCAGCCGTCCGTCCGGGCTGAAGGTCAGGCTCCGACCGAAGCCGTACGGCTGGGCCCACGCGGAACGGCGGGCCGGCCTGGGCTCTGGCTGCCCTGCGGGGGCGGGACCCCAGCGGCCAGGGGGGAGCGTGGCGGTCCGAATCGGACCGTGGGGGTCGCGCATGTCCCACAGCCGGGTCGTGCCCCCGTCATCGCCGGTGGCCAGCACCTGACCGTCCGGGCTGAACACCGCGGCCAGGACCGTGCCGGAGTGGCCGCCGAGCCTCGCGGCGGGGGTTCGCAGCAGGCGGGGCTCCGGCACCCGGTCGAGGGGCACGCCTCGCGGCGACACCCGGTCCAGCGGCACGCCCGGCGGCAGGGCCAACTCGCCCGGTGTCTGACCCGTATCGTCCATTGTGGATCCCAGCTTTCATCATTCCGGCTCGTTCTTCGGCTGGGCGGACGAATCGGTCCAGCCCAGCCACCACTCGTGCTCCGGGACCTCTCCGGCGGCGGCCGCGAAGGACCGCAGCGCGGTGGCGACCGGATCGTGCCAGGCACCCGGCAGGACCGCGACGATCCGGACGAGTTCCTCGCGGCGGCGGCGGGTGACTTCGTCGACGAGGGCGCGTCCGGCCGGGGTGAGCGTGAGCCACACCGCTCGGCGGTCCGTGTCCGATCTGGTGCGGTGCGCCAGTTCCTTGCGGACGAGCCGGTCGCACATGCGCGTGCCGGTCGAGGGGGTGACGCCCAGTTCCGCGGCGATGTCGACGATGCGCTGCGGGCCCCGGGAGGCCAGGACGACCAGTGCCCGGTACTGCGGCAGGGTGACGTCGGCGTCGAGGTCGGCCAGCGACCGGGCCGCGAGTCCGACGAGTGCCCGGCTGGCCGACAGCAGTGCGTCGACGACGTCGGTGCTGGCGGCGTCGGCCGATGGTGAGGTGGGATGTGATCGTGACACCCCGCCATTGTGGCCCACCACCGGCCCGGTGCCGGCCTCAGGCGGGCAACCGGTGCCCGCGGACACCGGTTGCGTCAAGGGCTGATCGGGCGTGGGGACGCTCACCGGATCATGAACCTGCGATATGGGCAGCGTGCCCCTTGGCATCGAAGCCGGGATTTGTTTGGTTGGTGCCGACCGTTCATCTGCGGAGGTCCCGAATGACATGAATGATGACCCAGCGGCGCACGGCGGGTAGCCTCGTCGG
>JABDRL010000018.1 GCA_013041765.1 Dactylosporangium sp.
CCGAACCCCGGGTGGCTCACCACCACGAGCGGCCCGGCTCACCCCCTACGAGCCGACTGGCTCTCCGCCGGGAGCCGGGTGGCTCAGCAGCGCGAGCACAGTGGCTCAAATCGCCGCAAGTAAGCAATCGCCTGGAGCCTGCGGACACCGGTGTTTCGCGACCACCGATCCGTGGTCTCCACGTGGTCCGCGGCCATCAGGAGCCCGGCGATCTGCCCTGCCGACAGCGGTGCGACCGTGGAATCTGCCGTGTCCGGGGACTGCTCGCCGTCGGCGAGATCGCTGTCGAGTGTGTTCTCTGACGTCTGGCCGGGCGTCAGCCGCCCGCCGATGTTCGTCCTCCGGGTCTGTAGCTCGGTGCCGGTCGTGGTGGCCGGCACCGGCTCGGCGCTGGCGGATCCGGCCGTGGCGTCTGGACCGGCGGGATGGCCGGCGGCGTCAAGAACGATGGACCAGACGTTGGCGACGCCGTCTGGATGAATCGGACCGTCGGTGGTGACGGTGCCGGCCTGGGCGTCGACGAAGACGATGCCGCCGTTGTGATTGACGGCGTTCCAGGTGTGGACGCCGCCCCCGACCTCGGCCGTCCACTGGGTCACGATGACCGCGGCGGCACCGTGCCCGGCCAGCTCAAGCCGGTTGATGACGGCGCCGTACGCCTGGACACCCGTGCCCTCATGGGTGTACTCGGCGCCGAAATGGGCCTGGTCGCGGCCGAGGGCGTCGGGCTCCGCCAGCAGCCCGGAGGCGACCGAGGACGCGACCGTTGGGGTGCCGTACCAACAGGCCAGGAACGCCCTGGCCGCCTCGGAGCAGTTGTTGCAGCGGCCTTCCTCCGCTATCCCGAAACCGTTGACCAGCCGTACCCACCGGCCGGTCCGGGGATCTGGATGCGGCACCGGCCGACCCCGCGAGTCGTGGGGAAGCACCTGCTCCAGGGCCTGCTGGTCCTGGACGCTCGGCGGAATCAGACCATCGGACAGATCCACCTGGGCGCTCTCGACGACACCGGGAGCGACGATGCTGGTGCTCTGGTCAGGGTCGACCAAACTATCGGTGGAGTTCGGCCCCGGCACGTTCGATGCGGGAGCGGGCACGACGACAGCACCGGAATGGTGGCCGTCGGCAGGAGGTGCCGTCGCCGTGGAATCCGTCGCCGTGGAATCCGTCGCCTGCGGCGTGGCATTCGCCTCTGCGACGGTGGTGAAAGTACCGGGGGCGACGTTGCTGGTGCCCTGCAAGATCTGCGCGATGGTCGCCTCTGGAACGGCCTCCGGTGTCGTCGGAACGGTGTCGTCGGATCCCTCCAGGAGACTGTTGACGTCCTGGCCTGGGTTCCGCTGGTTCTGCTGGTCTGCTGGGGTGCCCAGCCTTGCCTGGTTGGTGCTCTGGCCGCCCTGCCCGCCGTCCCCACCGCTGGTGAGGTCGTTCTGGAATCCACCATCACCAATGGAATCGGCACCCGGGAAGACGACCTCCTGGCCGAAGTCGCGCAACGGGTTGAACGCGACCGAACTCCAACTGTGACCGGTGAACGGGTCCTTCGACACGTCCGCGCTCAATTCACCGAAGTCGATCGTCGGCATCTCGGACAGGGGGATGCCGGCGGCCTTGAGCGCATCGAGATAGGCCTGCTCCAGCGCGGCGGGCGAAACGCTCGTCTCCAGGACGGAATTGCAGATACTGTTGAGGTCGACATTTCCCATGTAGTTGCCGACGCTCGTGGCCGGCCCGGTCAGCCCGACCCGACCGGCCCCACCCATGAACCCACCCAGGAAGGCCTCGGCATCGGGAATCTCCCAATCCCCGCCATAGACCACCTTGTTGGCCAGCATGCTGGACACCGGCGAGATCACCGAGTTGTAGGCGCCAGCCTGGAGGGTGTTCGTGGTCCACCGGCCGATCGGGTTACTGGCGATCTTCTCGGTGACCTTGTCCATCACCGTCTTGCGCGCCTGGCGTTGCACCTGGTCCCGCACCAGATTCGGCAGGGCCTGGAAGTCGGTGACCGCGTCCAGCGACTCACTCCACCAGCGCTTGAACTTCTTGAAGCCCGCGAAGCCCTTGTGCATCCCGATGCCGAGCACCGCCCCGATACCTCCGCCGAGGCCAGCGGTGGCCGTGCGCTGGTAGTCCCATTCCGTCCGGGTGCCCCGGTGGCCCTGAATGGCCTGGGCGCCGACGTCGATGATGAGTTCCTCGCCGATCTCCTCGATCAGCTCACGCCTGAGTTCCCACAGCAGCCCCTTCTTCAGCGCGTTCCGGGAGAGCCTCGTGGCGGTCTCCCTGGCGATGGTCTTGATCGCCTGCTTGGCGGCCTGCTTGACGGCGAGCTTGACCGCCTGCCTGGTCAGGATCTCCCGCCCCAGCTGCGTCGCGACCTGCCGGAACGCCACCATCACCGCCTGCCGCCCCGCCGCCAGGATCGGCGGCACCGCCGCCGTACTCGTCCCGAAACTCCAGTAGGCCGAGATCAGCGCGGCGAACACCGCGAACACCGTGATGTACACCGAGATGACCACGGTCAGCTTGCAGTATTCGAGCTCCATCGCCGCCGCATCGCAGCCCTGCCCGAACGCCACCGCCGCGTTCATCATCGCCGGCAGCCCCGCCTGCGGACTCACCCCGAGCTGCTGCCACACCGCGCCGAACGCCTCGGCCGCCGGACCAGCCCAGGCCAGCTGCGCGGCCATCGCCCCGGCGTCGGCCGTCTGAACATACTCATTGATGTCGCCGGCCAGCCGTACCCACAGCTGGGCCAGCTGGCGTAGCTGGTCCTCATCGCCGGACGGCCAGGCCTCCCCAGCCCCCACCCAGGACATGCCGTCCCGCAGGGTGGCGCCCAGACCCGTGGCCTGGTCGAAGGTGTCCACGTCCGCGGACACCAGGTCCTCGCCCACCGCGCCCAGAACACACAACGCGTCCCAGACGAACCCGTACGGCCCCAATGCGCCCTTGGGAGAAGCGACCGACACGCCACTATTCCTTCAACGCCACAAACCAGGAATACGCAGCCGTACAGTGCGGCGAAACAACCGAGTTCAACCCCGGTTTTCGGGCAGGCGACAGCGCCAGATCCATCGTGGACCCCCCCACCGAGGTCAGCAATCCCTCCACTGCGGAGATATTGCGATACCGACCCGGCAACCAGGAGATCTCTCACTGACGCTCGCGTGAGACATACTTGAACAGAAGATGGACAGCGAAGCAGATCAATGACCTATATATTTGACGTTCGTCGATCCTTAAGATGACTTCGGTCCTGGTCGGAACCGTCGGCCCCCGGCGCCCCTGCGCCCCGGTGTTCTCCGGGAATCGGATCGCCCAGCCCGGCCATCCTCAACCGGCGGTTCCGTCGAGATCAGGAAATCGGCTTGAGTTCACACCGCACGCCGTCCGCCCGGGCGAGCCGGCCGTCACCGGTGACCAGGGGACACTCCAGCATCTCCGCAGCCGCGACGTAGGCGGCGTCATGCGCCGTCACCTGCCCCCGCAGTTGCCATATCCGGTCAGCCAGATGTGCCGGATCAACCTGATCGACGACCAGGGTCGGCAGCGCGGCGACCGCTTCCCGTGCCCGGACGATGCCGAGCTTGCCACTGAGCGTCTTGCTCCGAATCACCGATACCACTTCGACCAGCAGATGGGCGGGCGCCGCCCAGTGCGGATCGGCGACCAGCGCGGCCCTCGCGGCCTCGCCCTGCGCTCCATCGTCCACCAGCGCATCCGCCAGGACGGCGGCATCCACCACGATCACGCGACGCGCTCCGGATACCCGCGCTGCTCGGCCAGCTCTGCCGCTGTCTCGCCTGGAACCGAGCGCGTTCCGTCGGATCGACCGGCGAACCCGTCGAGGACGGCGGTGTTACAGAGTCGCACGGCCTGCGTCTCGACGAGTTCGAGCAGGTACGCCTGGAGCGACTGCCCCCGCGCCTTGGCCTGTGCCACCAGCGCGTCCCGGACGTCGTCCGACACATCGCGGATCTGGAGAGCCACCATGCATGCATTATGCATGCGCAATCGACAATACGCCACCGCAGAATAACTGCCCGCGCTGGAATACCCATTCGAGATACCAGGCATTCATCGAAAACGCCCCGGGGAGCGTCCCAGCCGCGCGCGAAGCGGCCGTCCGGATCTCGAAGCGCTCGGAGACATCCGCTGCCGGCCCCGGCGTGTACTACCGTGCACAGCGGTCGACGACGAGGACGGCACCGGAAAGGACGGCACCGAGATGACCCCGACGACGGTTCCCTGGACCGCAGGCAGGTGGACCACCCCTCCCCCGGCGGTCCGGGAGCGGGACACGTGGCTGGTGGTGGACGCCGCCCAGGGCAGCGACTACTGGCGGCAGACGCTCTACGGGTTCACCCACGATTCCGGCCACGGCCTGCTCGCGCCCTGGCCGGAGGACTCGGCCGTCGAGGTCACCTTCCGGCTGGACGGGTTCAGCGCCCGATACGACCAGGCCGGGCTGCTGCTCTGGGACACTCCGACCCGATGGATCAAGGCAGGGGTCGAGATCAACGATGGTGTACCCCACCTGGGCGCGGTGGTCACCGACGATCATTCCGACTGGTCACTCGCGCCGGTTCCGGACTGGGCCGGCGAAACGATCACCGTTCGTGCGAGCCGCGCGGCCGACGCGGTCATCCTGCGGGCGCGGACGGATGACCGACCATGGCGGACGATCCGGGTCTCCCGCTTCGCCCCGGGGGCTCCCGCCCAGGCCGGACCGTTCACCTGCGCCCCGACCCGTTCCGGGCTGACGGTGGTGTTCACCCGGTGGCGGCACACCGCCCCCGACCAGGACCTTCATCTGGATCCGCCCACCGACTAGCGCTCCGGCCCCCGAACGCGAGGTGAAGCGCGTTCCCGAAATATCACCCATACGGGCGACAGCTGGCGCGAAGTCCATCGATGCGCCGTGCCCCCGGGCCGGGACGCGCACGGCGACCGCAGCGTGCTGGCACCAGGATGCACATTTGGCCGGCAAGCCAAGGGCTTGCCGGCCAACCCGTTGGGCGGGTCTTCAGAGGGGCTTGACCTGCTCCGCCTGCGGACCCTTGGCGCCCTGGGTCACCTCAAACGAGACCCGCTGATTCTCGTCGAGACTGCGGTAGCCGCCGGTCATGATCGCCGAGTGGTGAACGAAGACGTCCTTCCCACCGCCGTCAGGGGTAATAAACCCGAATCCCTTTTCGGCGTTGAACCACTTGACGGTTCCCTGAGCCATTCACTTACTCCCTTGGAAGTACTGCTGATCCGACCGGGCGGTCGGGGCAGGCTGCTACGGGCGAGACCTGATCCGCATGTTCTATTCCTGGGATGGCCACGAACCCGCCATTGCGCTCCCACAGGCTTGAATAGCAGACACGTGGGAAAGCTCCGGCTGCAACCAGGGGCCGACAATACCCGTGCGTCAGATATGCGGCAAGCGGGTGCGGCGCCGCAAAGGACCGCATCATGACGGATTGTTCCTGCCGCCAACAAACACTACAAAGATGCATTAGGCAAATGGATCGCCGACATCGTCGGCGGAGGACTCCCGGGTCTCGGCCTGTTCGGTCAGGTGCACTCCGGCGGCGAACCGGATCAGATCCGCGTCGCCCACGGCGTACTGTGCGGGGACCTCGACGAGCAGCGTCAGATGCCAGCTGGACAGGTTCACGGTCAGTAACGCACCGTGGTGGTCCCGGGTCAGGATCCCCCGGTTCTTCCCCACCATGACCGTTGTTCCGGCCAGTGGCCGGTACTCGACGACCGTGCAGGACAGCGACGTGGCGGAGAGGGAGCCCGCCCGGCTCGCGTGCTCCGGCCGAAACGCCAGCATCGAGGGCGTCGCCGTCTCCAGCGTCATCCCGGCCGGGGCCTGGTCGAGCCGCATCGGCACCGCGATGGGCAGGTCGGCCTTGACGAGGGCGTTGCCAAAATCCACAAGATCGTCGTCGGTGAAGGTGTCGTCGGTCTTCAGCTGGACCCACCGGGTGGATGACTCCTGCCAGTACAGGGTGAGCTGGGCCGCCGGCGACACCCACGCCGTACGCAGGGTGCCGGACTTCCACCGGACCCGGTGGGTCGTCTCGCTGACGGCCCCGGCGGGCTGGCGGAACGTCGGGCGGTGCCGGGTGACGACCAGCGTCACGTCGGCCCCGTCCCGGGGATCCCTGGTCGCGTAGTACGCCACCAGGGCGTCCCGTTGCAGCGTGACAACCGGCGTCTGGTAGTCGGCCGCCACCGGGGACGGGAAAAGGAAGGGCATGTCCGGCATGGCGTAGGCCGAGGGCGCGAACCGCAGGGAGGTCGCGGCCGCCGTCGCCGCGTCCTGCGGGGACGGCGACACCGCCGCTGTCGGGTCCACCGGTTCGCTCGGCACCGGGCTGGCGCTCGGCACGCTGGACGGGCTGGGCAGTTCGATCGCCGGGGGCGCCGCAGGTTCGTCCCGACCGGCCGCGACGAGCACCGCCGACATGCCAACGGACAGGATTGCCACGGCGATCCCGCCGGCCATCGTCATCCGTCGCCGGCGCAGGGTCCGCGACCTGGTATGGACGGTGGCCAGTAGCCGCTCGCCCGCCGGCGCCCGGTCGGCCTGCTCGTGCAGTGCACCGCGGAGCAGGTCATCGATGTCAACCACGGTCGACCTCCATCGCGTGGCGTCCCCCGAGGACCGACCGGAGCCGGGCGAGTGCCCGCGAGGCATGCGCGCGGACCGTTGACTGGCTGCACCCCAGCGTGTTCGCGATGTCCTCGTCGGCCAGGTCGCCGTAGAACCTCAGCACGAGCACGGCACGCTGGGATCGCGGCAGCTCCGACAGGAGTTCCCACATCTGGCCCCGCTCCACGAACGTGTGGGCGGGATCGCTGGGGTCCGCTCGATCCGGCACATCGGCCATCACCTCCTCGGTACTGGCCCTCCGCCGCCGCCAGGAGAGGTACTCCCGCACGATCGCCCGACGGATGTACGCCTCCGGCGCCTCCATGGACTCGATGCGGCTCCATTTCTGGTGCGCCCGGGCCAGGACCTCCTGGACGATGTCTTCCGCCAGGTGCCCGTTGCCGCTGAGGACATACGCGAACCGGAGCAGTGCCCGTCCACGGGCGACGACGAACGAGTCGAAGTCGTCCGACATGGACGCGCCTCCATCGGGACCGACGCCCCGTCGCCCCCGTGGGTGACGGACGTGCTAACGAATGTTCGACACAGCTGGTAACGCGCGCGCGGCCAACGCCGCCCCGACGCTGGCCGCGCGCAAGTCTCATCAGCAGGACTCGAACACGTACGTTGATGAGCCGGGCGCCGTCACGTCGCGGTCGCGTTGAACGATCGACAGCGTCTCACCATACCGGCTACAGGCCTGCTGGAAATGACTGCCGTCATACTCGATCAGGATCACATACGCACCATAGGCGTCGATATACCCCTGGCACTCCGGAACGCCGTCGGTGATCTCGTACTGGACACACGACTCGGCGATGGCGAAATCGAACCCGATCTGGCTCCTGCCGATACTGGCGATCTCCACCGTGTTCTTCTGCCCGATGGCCAGGCCCGCGCCATGCACCCGGGTGACGAGCAGCCCGGCGTACGCCACGGCATCGGCCTGGGTCAGCAGGTCGTTCGAGCGGGTCCAGGAGTCGAGGTTGTCGACCTCCACGGCCTGGAAGCCCTTGGTGGCACACTGATCGATCCAGACGCCCATGATCTCGGTGAGCGCCGCCCGCTTCGCGCTGGTGGAGATGTCCAGCAGGATCTCGTCCCAGTCACCGTCCACGACGTAGCTGCCGCCCTGCTTCAGCAGCAGGTCATCGTGGTTGGCCTGCCAGTCGCTGGCCTCCTCGGGCTGCGCCTGGAAACCGTTGACGTAGCAGATGTTGTACTTGCCGGTCGCCGGCGACTCGCTGTGGTCCCGGCTGACGATCTCGACGCCGGTCGGCGGGGTGTACGCCTGGCTGATCTGGTAGTCGAAGCCGGCGTTGGCCGGGGGCCGGGCGATCCCCGTGGCACCGGTGTCCGCGGCGCTGGAGCCGGTGGGCGTCGCCGGGGCCGGGGCGACGGATCCGCTCGTCTCCGCGGCCTGGGCCGGGCTGGAGCTGGCCCCCACCGGGCTCGGGCTCGGGGTGGCGGACACCGCCGGGCGGGGCCGGTGCTTCTTGCCCCACCAGCCCCGGTCGCCCGCCGCCGCGGTTCCGACACCAGCGATGAGCACGGCCCCGACCGCCGCAATAGTGATCACGATAGGGCGCAGGCGGCGACGCTGCCGGTCCGGCTGCTCTGGTGCGGTCATAGGTATGGCTCCCCGCGACGGTGAACCCCCATCGACCGGGCCCGGACGGATCGGTCCCGGGCGGTGGGGTATTGATCCTCTACTTGTCCAATGCGATGAGCGCTCGCAAGTGCTGCGCCTCGGGCGAGGAATCTTCCACCATCTCGATCCGGTCCATGGCGCGGTGGATCCGCTGCACGGACACGGCGCACGCGGTGCCGATGGCCTGGGCGAACAGGTTGACCCGGAGTTCCTCCACCAGCCACCGGATCTCGGTGAGGGCCGTGGCGGTCCGTCCGGTCGTGCCCGGGGGGCCGGCGGGCCGGGCGCCCGGCGGGGCCTGACCGACGAGGTCCTGGTAGTCCTGCCATACCTGCCGTACCTGGGCCAGGCGCCCGGCGTCCCGGTGCGGGTCCTGCGGCAGCCGCTCCAGCCGCCAGCGCATGGCCCGCAGGTACCGGTGCAGGTCCGGCAGCCGCTGGCCGCCCGTTTCGGTGAGGAACCCGCGATAGACCAGGCCGGCCAGCTGTGACCGCATGTCCTCCACCGCGGGGGCGAGGGCCGGCGGGCCCGGGCGCGCCAGCAGCTCGCGCACCCCGTGCGCCTCGGTGAGGATGCGCCGGGTGTACTCGACGACGTCCAGCACGGTCGGGGTCAGCCTGGTCCGCACCGCCGCGACCAGGGCAGCGAATCCGGCCTCGTCCCAGGCCGGGCCGCCGGCGAGGGTGACGATGGCGTCCACGGCGCACGCGACGCCGTCGTCGAGCAGGTCGACGGCGTTGCGGTGCGGGTGCCGGCTGAGCGCGAGTTTCGCCTCGTTGCTCAGCCGCGCGTTGACCAGCCGCGTCGGCGACGGCACGGTCAGCAGCAGCAGCCTCCGGGTGCCGGCCCACATGGCCCGTCGCTGCTCCGCCGGGGTCGGCAGCACCTGGACGGCGACGCTGTCGCCCTCGTCGACCAGGGCGGGAAACCCGGTGGTGCGCACCTGCCCGCGCTGGATCTCGACCTGGGGCTGGAGCGTGCCGATACTCCACGCGCGCAGGCCGCGGCACTCGATGTCCCCGGCGGCCGCTCGGAACGCATCCCGGCTCTGCGCCGCCAGCCGCTGGCGCAACTGGTCGAGATTCTTGCCCTCCGCCAGCGGCTGGTCCCGCTCGTCGACGACCTGATAGGTCATCTTGAGGTGGTCCGGAACCCGGTCGAGCTGCCAGGCGGCTCGGGGCACGGTCACCCCGGTCAGCCCGTGCAACCGCCGTTCAAGCGCGGTGAGCAGGTTGCCGCCCTCCGGTGTCAACCGCCCGAGCACCTCGCGGACGTAATCCGGCACGGGCACGAAATTGCGACGCAGCTCCTTCGGCAGCGAGCGGATCAGCGCGGTGACGAGGTCCTCCCGCAGGCCGGGCACCTGCCAGCCGAAGGCGTCGGCGCTGACCTGGTCGAGCAGGGGCAGCGGCAACCGAACGGTCACCCCGTCGGCCGGAGTCCCCGGCTCGAACCGATAGGTCAGGGGCAGCCGCGCACCGTACTGGCTCCACTCGTCGGGGTACGCCGCGGCGCTGACGTCGCCGGTGCCAGCGTTGATCAGGGTGGCGCGGTCAAAGGTCAGCAGGGCGGGCCGGGTCTTCCGTTCCCGTTTCCACCAGCTGTCGAAGTGCCGTCCCGAGACGACCTCGGCCGGGATGCGCTGGTCGTAGAACGCGAACAGGGTCTCGTCCGCGACCAGGATGTCGCGCCGCCTCGCCCGGTGCTCCAACGCCTCGATCTCGGCGAGCAGGGCCTGGTTGTCGGAGAAGAACTGATGGCGGGTATCCCAGTCGCCCTCCACCAGGGCGTGCCTGATGAACAGCTCGCGGGCGAGCGGGGGATCGATCCGGCCGACGTTGACCGCCCGGCGGGCGACGATCGGCACACCGTAGAGGGTGACCTTCTCGAAGGCCAGCACCGCGCCACGGCGCGCGTCCCAGTGCGGCTCGCTGTAGGCGCGCTTGACCAGGTGCCCCGCCAGCGGTTCGATCCACTCCGGTTCGATCCGGCCGACGGCCCTGCCCCAGAGCCGAGAGGTCTCGACCAGCTCGGCTGCCATGATCCAGCGTGGCCGCTGGCGGAACACCCCCGATCCCGGAAAGATCGCGAAGCGGGCGCCTCGGGCGCCGAGGTAGTCCTGCTTCTCCGGGTCCTTGAACCCGAGATGGGACAGCAGCCCCGCGAGCACGGCCGTGTGCACCCGGCGCATCCGGTCCGCGGCGGCGTCGGCGGACGCATCGGTGGGTGGGGGCTCGGCCGGAGGCCCGGTCAGGCCGATGCCCCGGGCCAGTTGCCGCAGCTGGGAGTAGAGGTCCTGCCACTCCCGCACCCGCAGGACGTTGAGGAACTCCGCGCGGCAGGTCCGCCGGAACTGGTTGGCCGACAGCGACCGCTGTCGCTCGCGCAGGTGCTGCCAGAGATTGAGGTAGGCGAGGAAATCCGAGTTGGCGTCGGCGAACCGGGCGTGTACGGCATCGGCCGCCTGCCGGTGCTCCAGCGGACGCTCCCGAGGGTCCTGGATGGACAGCGCGGCGGCCAGTACCAGAATCTCGTCGACGCACCCGGCCGGTTCCGCGGCCAGCACCATCCGGGCGAGTCTCGGGTCCAGCGGGAGCCGGGCGAGCTTGCGGCCCACGGCGGTCAGGCGGGGGCTGGTCCGGCTGGCCGGGGCGAGCGCCCCCAACTCCTCCAGCAGCTGGATGCCGTCGGTGATGTTCCGCCGGTCCGGTGGGTCGAGGAAGGGGAAGCTGGACACCTCCCCGAGCCCGATCGCGGTCATCTGGAGGATGACCGAGGCGAGGTTGGTGCGCAGGATCTCGGGATCGGTGTATTCCTGCCGGGTCTGGAAGTCGGCTTCGGAGTACAGCCGGATACAGACGCCCGCGGCGACGCGCCCGCAGCGCCCGGACCGCTGGTTGGCCGAGGCCTGGGAGATCGGTTCCACCGGCAGTCGCTGCACCTTGAGCCGATGGCTGTAGCGGGAGACCCTGGCGGTGCCGGCGTCGACGACGAAACGGACGCCCGGAACGGTCAGGGACGTCTCCGCCACGTTGGTCGCCAGCACGATCCGCCGCCCGACGTGGGGCGCGAACACCCGGCGCTGCTCGGCGGCCGGCAGCCGGGCGTACAGCGGCAGGATCTCGGTGCTGGGGTACCGCTCGGCGGTCAGTGCCTCGGCGGTTTCCCGGATGTCCCGCTCGCCGCTGAGGAATACCAGGACGTCGCCTGGCCCCTCGGCCCGGAGCTCGGCGATGGCGGACCGGATGGCGTCGGTCTGGTCGCGATCGACGTCGTCGGCGTAGGGGCGGTAGCGCACCTCGACCGGATAGGTCCGGCCGGAGACCTCCAGCACCGGGGCGCCGTCGAAGTACGCGGAGAACCGCTCGGCATCGATCGTCGCCGACGTGATGATGACCTTGAGGTCCGGCCTGCGGGGCAGCAGCCGCTTGAGGTACCCCAGGATGAAGTCGATATTGAGGCTGCGCTCGTGGGCCTCGTCGATGATGAGGGTGTCGTACCGGCGCAGGGACCGGTCGGCGGCGAGCTCGGCGAGCAGGATGCCGTCCGTCATGACCTTGACGTAGCTGTCCTCCCCCACCCGGCTGGTGAACCGCACCTGGTAGCCCACGACCTCGCCGAGTTCCGTGTCCAGTTCCTGGGCGACCCGCTCGGCGATGGTCCGCGCGGCCAGCCGCCGGGGCTGGGTGTGCCCGATCAGGCCGTGGACGCCCCGGCCGAGTTCCAGGCAGATCTTCGGCAGCTGGGTCGTCTTGCCCGAACCGGTCTCCCCGGCGACGATCGCCACCTGGTGATCGCGGATGGCGGCCAGGAGCTCGTCCTTGCACTGGCTGACCGGAAGGTCCTCTGGGTACCTGATCGCGGAGAGCCTGCTGGTCACCGGCGGGCGGGTGAATGGCATATGCATAGCGGGGCAAGAATAGGCCGCCGACCGGCCCAGTGCGCTACCGCTTTCCCCGCGCGGCCGGGGATGCCCGACCGAGGGACGGCCAGCGGGGTGGTGGCCAGACTGGGCGAGAGCCTGGGCCACCACCCCGCCTCGGGGATGGCGTGGAGCTGTCTCCGGCGATCCCGCTGGCCGGCTGCCGCAACGCTGAGCGAGCGATGCGGCCAGGGCCGCCAGCGGATCAGCGCACGTGGAACTGCCCAACAGTATTGAGGTGGGCCCGCCAGCCGGCAATGACTTCCGGAATGATCTCGCAACGATGAGCGCTCACCCGGGGCGACAGCCAGGGGTAATTCATTCACATGCAGGATAGATAGCGGAGAGCAGCCCCATCAACACCGATTGGTCCAATGAAATGTTCGCGGAATTTCCGGAAGATCCGGAATCTGATTCCAGACGGTGCGACGGGCGAGGTCCGAAGACCCCACCCGTCGCACCGGATCGGCGCTCACCGACCGCCGAGAGCGCGGACCCCGGCGGTCGGTGACTCAGGTTCCCCCGAGCAGGGCCCCGGCCCGATCGCGCACCCCGGCGTAGGTCCCGCGAACCGCGGTCGTCGGCCTCGCCGCAACCGGTGTTCCGGCGACCGGCCAGGCCGGAGGCTGCGGGCCTCCGTCCAGCGCCCACGCCGCCTGCCGGGCCGCGCCCACGGCCACGTACTCGGCCGGGTCCGCCACCACCACCGGAACGTCAAAGAGCGCCGGGGCGATGGCACGGACGGCCGGTGATACCGCCGCTCCCCCGATGAGCAGCACCCTGCCGAGTTCGAGCCCCTGCTGGCGGATGGCGTCCAGCCCGTCCGCCAGGCCACAGAGCATGCCCTCCACCGCCGCCCGGGCCAGGTTCTCCGGGGTGGCGTTCGACCTGCTCAGACCCGCGATCAGCCCTCGGGCGTCGGGAAGGTTCGG
Organism: Dactylosporangium sp.; assembly: GCA_013041765.1. Taxonomy (GTDB): domain Bacteria; phylum Actinomycetota; class Actinomycetes; order Mycobacteriales; family Micromonosporaceae; genus JABDRL01. The sequence continues at coordinate 13,164 of JABDRL010000018.1, forward strand.
CGTCCGCTCCCCGTCGAGGTAGGGCAGCAGGGTCAGCCCGCCGCTGCCCGGTTCCGCCCGCAACGCCAGCTGGTCGAGGTGGGGCACCTCGACGCCGAGCATGGCCGCCACGGAGTCGAGCACCCTCGCGGCGTTCAGGGTGCACACCAGCGGCAGGAAGCGGCCGGTCGCGTCCGCGAACCCGGCGACGGTCCCGGTGGCATCGGTGACCGGCCGCTCCGCGACACCGAACACCGTCCCGGACGTCCCGAGCGACACGACGACGTCCCCCGGGCCGAGCCCCAGGCCCAGGGCCGCCGCCATGTTGTCCCCGGTACCCGGTCCCAGCAGGGCCCCGCCGAAGGTCTGGCCAACGACCTCGTTCGGAGCCGCGACCCTGGGCACGGCCACCCGCCGGCCGAAGGCCAGTCGCAGCAGGTCGTCGCGGTACTCCCCGGTGGTGGGCGACCAGTATCCGGTGCCCGAGGCATCCCCCCGGTCCGTGGTCAGTCCGTCGAGGGTCCGGTCCGCCCGCAGCTGGTGGGTCACCCAGTCGTGGGGCAGGACGACGGCCTCCACGGCGTCGGCCCGCTCCGGCTCCGCCGTGGCCAGCCACCGCAGCTTGGTGATGGTGAAGCTGGCCACCGGCACCAGCCCGACGGCCCCGGCCCAGGCCTCGGCACCGCCCAGCTCGGCAACCAGGTCCTTCGCCGCGGCGGCCGACCGGGTGTCGTTCCACAGCAGCGCCGGCCGCACCGGCGTCCCGTCGGCGTCGAGGCACACCATGCCGTGCTGCTGACCGCCGACGCTGATCGCGACCACGCCGTCGAGCAGGCCCCCGTCGCTGGCGGCCAGCAGGGCCCGCCACCAGACGGCCGGCTCGACCTCGGTCGCGTCCGGATGCTTCGCCGTGCCGGACCGCACGATCTCGCCGGTCTCCGCATCGCAGACCAGCACTTTGGTCGACTGCGTTGAGCAGTCGACCCCAGCGACGAGTCTGCGGGTCATCAGCGCGCTCCCAGCAGGTGCTCCATCGCCAGCTGGTCAAGCCGCTCAAATGCCATTCCCCGGCTGGCCAGGGCGGGAACGTCGAACTCCGCGGCCCGGAGATCCGCGACGGACTCCCCCGGAGCGAGCGTCGGCTGGGCCAGTTCCGGCGCCCGCGCGTCCGTCATGGCCTGGGCCACCTCGGGATCGGCCCGGAAGGCCGCGGCCCGCTCCCGCAGGATCAGGTAGTTGCGCATGCAGGCCCGGGCGGTCTCCCAGACCCCGCCGATGTCCTCGGTCCTCGGGGGTTTGTAGTCGAAGTGCTTCGGGCCGGCATACCCGGCGGTCTCCAGCGTGTCCACGGCCCAGAACGCCCCGCGCAGGTTGCCGGCGCCGAAGCGCAGGTCCTGGTCGAAGCGGGGCCCGTGCTGGCCGTTGAGGTCGATGTGGAACAGCTTGCCGTGCCAGATGGCCTGGCCGATGCCCTGGGCGAAGTTCAGCCCCGCCATCTCCTCATGGCCGACCTCCGGGTTCAGCCCCACCATCTCGGAGTCGTCCAGGGTGTTGATGAAGGCCAGGGCGTGGCCGATGGTCGGCAGGAGAATGTCACCGCGGGGCTCGTTGGGCTTCGGCTCGATGGCGAACCGTATGGTGTAGCCCTGTTCCCGCACGTAGCCGCACAGGATGTTCATCGCCTCGCGGTAGCGGTCGAGGGCCGCGGCGATGTCCTTGCCCGCATGGGACTCCGCGCCTTCCCGCCCGCCCCACAGCACGAACGTCGGAGCCCCGAGTTCCGCGGCGAGGTCGAGGTTGCGCAGGACCTTCTTGATGGCGAACCGGCGAACGGCGCGGTCGTTCGAGGTGAACCCGCCGTCCTTGAAGACCGGATGGCTGAACAGGTTGGTGGTGACCATCGAAGTGACCATGCCGGTCTGCGCCAGGGCTCGGGTGAAGCGCCCGATCAGCGCGCTGCGGGTCTCCTCGGTGCTCCCGAAGGGCACCAGGTCGTCGTCGTGCAGGCTGACGCCGTAGGCGCCAAGCTCCGCCAGCCGGTTGACGGCTTCTACCGGGTCGAGGGGCGGACGGGAGGCGCTGCCAAAAAGATCAAGTCCTGGCCAGCCCACGGTCCACAGCCCGAAGGCGAATCGGTCGGCTGGAGTCGGCACGAAGTCGGTCATGGCGGATCTCCTCTGCTGAGCGGACGTCGAGCAGAGCCCCACCGTACGCCGGCGGCGCCGATTAGTTCAAGCTCAGAACTAACTGGATTCAGGCGCGAAAGACCACCCTGTAGTAGGTCTCCGAGTGCTGCATCGCCAGCAGCACGGCCCCCCGGAGCTCGACGTCGACCCCGAGCTGGGAGGCACAGATCTCCACCCCCCGCGCCGAGGGCTCCGGGCAGTGCTCCAGCGCGACGCGCCGCACGGTGGCGAGCAGCGGCTCCCCGATGGCCGCCAGCCCCCCGCCGATGACGACCATCGCGGGGCTGTAGGCATTGATCACCCATGACGCGGCGTACCCGAGGTAGCGTCCCAGCTCGGCCACGGCCTCCCTGGCGACCGGATCTCCCTGGTCGGCGGCCGAGGCCACCTCCCGGCCGTCGAAGTCGCGCCGGCCGGCCAGGATCGTCTCCCGCCCGCCCGCCACCGCCCGGTGCACGGCCGCGACCAGGGCCCGCCCGGACGCGACCGTCTCCAGGCACCCCACCCGGCCGCAGGCGCAGCGATCGGCGAGCCCCGGCACGGCGCAGTGGCCGATCTCGCCAGCGGTACCACCGGCGCCGTGCAGCACCCGGCCGCCGGCGATGACCCCGGCGGACAGTCCCGTCCCCGCGTACAGCAGGGCCAGGTCGTCGATGCCGCACCCGATCCCCTCGACGTTCTCCGCCACGGCCGCCGCCTGCCCGGCGTTGTGCACGTACACCGGAGCACCCAGCCGCGCGGACAGCGGGCCGCCCACGGCAACGTCCCGCCAGCCGAGATTGGGAGCCAGCGTGCAGATCCCGGTATGGAAATCGGTCAGTCCCGGCACGACGACGCCCACCGCCGAGATGGTCGCCAACCCGACGCCCTCGTCGGTCGTGGCGGCCACGATCATCGTGGCGACGGTCGCCAGGGTCTCGTCCGGCTGGCCCGACGGGGTCGGCAGTTCCCGGCGGGTCAGTTCGCTCCCGGTCGCGTCGGCAATGGCGATCGTGGTCTTCCGGGCGCCGATGTGGGCGCCCACGACCAGTTGCGACCGGGCGTTGAACTGCAACAGGATCGGTGGGCGGCCACCCGCCGTCGAGCCGACCCCGATCTCCTTGATCAGGTCCTCCGCGAGCAGCTCATCCACGATCGCGGACACCGTCGGTTTGGCGAGACTCGTTGACCGGGCGATACTCGCCCGGGAAACCGTGCCCCCGGCCCTGATCAGATCCAGCACGAGGGAACGGTTGACCTCCCGCATGGTCGTGTGGTCCGCGCCCCGCCGTGGCGATCTGTTGGCCATACCGGGCTACGTCGGCCCGACCAGCGAACCGAGCCGGTGGATGCGCACCATGTTGGTCGACCCCGGGGTTCCTGGCGGGCTGCCGGCGACCACGACGATGTAGTCGCCGATATCGGCCCATTCGAGTCCGACCAGGACCTGGTCGACCTGCCGGAAGATGGCGTCGGTGTATTCGACGTGCGGCACCAGGAACGTCTGCACGCCCCACGACAGTGACAGCTGGCTGCGGACCGCGGGGTCCGGGGTGAACGCCAGCAGGGGCAGCGGGGAGTGCAGGCGGGACAGCCGGCGCACCGTGTCCCCGGTCAGGGAGAAGGCGACGACGGCCCGCGCCTCGACCGCCTCGGCGATGTGGTTGGCCGCGGCCGTGATGGCGCCGCCCCGCGTCCTCGGGTCGTGCTGGAGGTGCGGCACCTGGAACGAGCCGGCCTCGGTGGTCACGATGATCTTTGCCATGGTCGACACGGACAGCACCGGGTAGCGCCCGACGCTGGTCTCCCCGGAGAGCATGACCGCGTCGGCGCCGTCCAGAACGGCGTTGGCGACGTCGGATGCCTCGGCCCGCGTCGGTCTCGGATTCTCGATCATGGAATCCAGCATCTGGGTCGCGACGATGACCGGCTTGGCCCGCTCCCGGCACCGCTGGACCGCCCGCTTCTGCACCACCGGCACCTGGTCGAGCGGCAACTCCACCCCGAGATCGCCACGAGCCACCATCACCCCGTCGAACGCGTCGATGATGCCCTCCAGCGCCTCGACGGCCTCCGGTTTCTCGACCTTGGCAAGCACCGGCCGGTGGATACCCACCTCGTCCATGACCTGGTGGACGAGCTTGACGTCGTCCGGTGAACGGACGAACGACAGGGCGATGATGTCGACGCCGAGGTGCAGCGCGAAGCGCAGGTCGGCCGCGTCCTTCTCGGAGAGCGCCGGAACGGTGACGGCCACGTTGGGCAGGGAGACGCCCTTGTTGCTGGACACCTGGCCGCCCTCGACGACCAGGCAGGAGATGTCCCCGTCATCGATCTGGGTGACCTCGACCGCGACCTTGCCATCATCGATCAGCAGCCGGTCACCGGGCTTGACCTCGACGGGCAGCTTCCGGTATGTGCAGGAGACGCGACTGGCCGTACCCAGGATGTCCTCGTTGGTGATGACCACCGTGTCGCCGGCCCGCCATTCGATCGGCCCATCGCTGAACTTCCCCAGGCGAATCTTCGGACCCTGGAGGTCCGCGAGCACGCCGACCGCGCGTCCGGTGGTCTTGGCGGCGTCCCGCACGAGTGCGTACAGCAGCTCATGATCAGCATAACTACCGTGGCTGAAGTTGAGACGGGCGATATCCATGCCCGCCTGGACAAGACCACGGACTCGTTCTGGAACACCGGTTGCGGGGCCAAGGGTACAGACAATCTTCGCGCGACGACTCACAGGTTCGAGGCTAGCGTCATCGCTCTACCGGGACGTTGCCGGCCCGTGGCAAGCAAGCAACCAAACGGGGCAACGCCGGCAGTGGTCGCCGGTCCGCCCCCGGACAGGACCGATGGACGACACCGATCGGGGCGAACGCCGGGGGTGGCCTGGCGGTGCGCGGCCGGTCGCGCACCGCCGGGCACCGGCTCAGGCGCGGGCCGCTTCCTGCGGCTGCGCGGCGCCATTCTTCGAGGTCCGCACGATCTGCTGGGTCTTGACCGCGGGCACCCGCAACGTCCCGGAGAGAATCTGCATGACCGACTGGTCGACGTCGAGGCCGGCGTCCTCCGCCAGTTGCATCGCGTCGAGCACCTTCTGGTAATCCCTTGGGATGACAGCGGTGAACTCGGTCACGGTCTCATCCCATCGGGCCAGCAACGCGTCCGCCACCGGCGATCGGGTCTCGGTCGCGTGGGTCTCGACGAGCCGCTGCACCAGTTTGGCCTCCGCCTCGGAGATCGGCCGCAGATCGACCAGCTCGGTGTTGATCAGGTCGGTGTCCGCCCGCCACAGGTACGCCTTGCCGCCGGACATGCCGGCGGCGAAGTTCCGCCCGGTCCGCCCGAGCACGACGACCGTTCCCCCGGTCATGTACTCGCATCCATGGTCGCCGAGCCCCTCGACCACGGCGACGGCGCCGGAGTTCCGCACCGCGAACCGCTCGCCGACCCGACCGCGCAGGAAGACCTCCCCGCCGGTGGCCCCGTAGAGGACGGTGTTGCCACCGATGATCTGATCCTCGGCTCCGCCGAACGGCGACGGCTCGGCGGCTGCGAAGGGCGCCGTCAGATCCGGCCGAATGATCAGCCGACCGCCGGAGAGTCCCTTGCCGATGTAGTCGTTGGCGTCCCCGAGCAGCCGGATCGTCACCCCGCTCGGCACGAACGCGCCGAACGACTGGCCGGCGGTGCCCCGAAGGGTGATGTCCACCGTGCCGTCCGGCAGTCCCCGCCCGCCACAGCGCCGCATGACCTCGCCGCCAAGCATGGCGCCAACACTGCGGTGCTCATTGCGGACGCCGAACTCCAGCTTGACCGGCGTGCCCTCGTCCAGGGCCGGCGCCGCCGCGGCGATCAGCGCGTTGTCCAGTGCCCGGTCCAGGTGGTGGTCCTGCTTGGTGGTCTGGTGCCGGGCGGCCAGCTCCGGCAGTGCGGGAATGTGCAGCAACGGCGTCAGGTCCAGGCCACCGGCCTTCCAGTGGTCGATCGCCGAGCGGACGTCCAGCATCTCCGCGTGGCCGATCGCCTCGTCCAGCGAGCGGAAGCCCAACGCCGCGAGGAACTCCCGGACCTCCTGGGCCACGAACCGAAAGAAGTTGACCACGTAGTCCGGCGATCCGCTGTACCGCTTGCGCAGCACCGGATTCTGGGTGGCGATCCCGGCGGGGCAGGTGTCGAGGTGACAGACCCGCATCATGACGCAGCCCTGCACGATGAGCGGTGCGGTGGCGAAGCCGAACTCTTCCGCACCCAGCAGGGCGGCGATGAGCACGTCCCGTCCGGTCTTCAGCTGGCCGTCCACCTGGACGAACACTCGGTCTCGCAGGTTCTGGAGCAGCAGGGTCTGCTGGGTCTCCGCCAGGCCCAGCTCCCACGGCGTGCCGGCATGCTTGATCGAGTTCAGCGGCGACGCGCCGGTGCCGCCGTCGTTGCCGGAGATCAGGATAACGTCGGACTTGGCCTTGGCCACCCCGGCGGCCACCGTGCCGACCCCCAGCTCCGAGACGAGCTTGACGTGGATGCGGGCCCGCGGGTTGACGTTCTTCAGGTCGTAGATGAGCTGGGCGATGTCCTCGATCGAGTAGATGTCGTGGTGCGGCGGCGGGGAGATGAGCCCGACGCCGGGGGTGGAGTGGCGGGTCCGCGCGATCCACGGCCAGACTTTCCCGCCCGGCAGCTGACCGCCCTCGCCGGGCTTGGCCCCCTGCGCCATCTTGATCTGAATATCGTCGGAGTGGACGAGGTACTCGGTGGTCACCCCGAACCGCCCGCTGGCGACCTGCTTGACCGCGGAGCGTCGTTCGGGGTCGTGCAGCCGCTCGACGTCCTCCCCGCCCTCACCGGTGTTGGACCGGCCGCCCAGCCGGTTCATGGCGATCGCCAGGTCGGTGTGCGCCTCCGCCGAGATCGAGCCGTAGGACATCGCGCCGGTGGCGAACCGCTTGACGATCGCCTCGACGGGCTCGACCTCGTCCAGCGGCACCGCCGGACGGGCACCCGTGCGCAGCTCGAACAGCCCGCGCAGGGCACCGGTCCGGGTGGTCAGGGCGTTGACCGCCGAGCTGTACCGCCGGAACAGCTCGTAGCTGCCCGTGCGGGTGGCGTGCTGGAGCAGGGCGACGGTCTCCGGGTTGTACTGGTGCACCTCGCCCTCACGGCGCCACTGGTACTCGCCGCCGGCCTCCAGCCTGCGATGGGTGCGCTCGGCGGGGTTGGCCGGGTACGCCTTGGCGTGCCGGGCCGCGACCTCCGCGTGGACCTCGGCCAGCCCGATGCCGCCGATGGTGGTCGAGGTACCGGTGAAGTAGCGCTCGACCAATCCCTTGTCCAGGCCGACCGCTTCGAAGACCTGCGCGCCGGTATAGGAGGCGACCGTCGAGATCCCCATCTTCGACATGATCTTCAATACGCCCTTGTACAGGGACTTGGCGTAGTTGTGCGTCGCGTCTTCGACGCTGATGCCCGGCAGCCCGCCGGTGTTGACCATGTCCTCGACGGTCTCGAAGGCCAGGTAGGGGTTGATCGCGGAGGCCCCGTAGCCCAGCAGCACCGCGACGTGGTGGACCTCCCGGCAGTCGCCGGACTCGACGATCAGCGAGACCTGGGTGCGGGTCTGCTCCCGGATGAGGTGATTGTGCACCGCGGCGGTCAGCAGCAGCGAGGGAATCGGCGTCAGCTCGGCGTTGGAGTCCCGGTCGGACAGGACGAAGATCCGCACTCCGTCCTCGATCGCCTCGGAGACCCCCCGCATGATCTCGACAAGGCGACCCTTGAGCCCCTCGGCCCCATCCCGCCTGCGGTAGAGGCCGGAGACCCGCACCGCGCGGAAGTCCGGCATGGTCCCGTCGTCGTTGATCTCAATGATCTTTGCAAGATCACCATTGTCCAGCACCGGGCAGCACAGCACCACCTGCCGGCAGCTGGCGGCCCCGGGGGCCAGCAGGTTGTGCTCCGGCCCGATCCTGGTCCGCACGCTGGTCACGAGTTCCTCCCGGATCGCGTCCAGCGGCGGGTTGGTCACCTGTGCGAACAGCTGGGTGAAGTAGTCGTACATCAGCCGGGGACGGGTCGACAGGGGCGCGACCGGGGTGTCGGTGCCCATGGAGCCGATCGGCTCCATGGCGTTCCTGGACATCGGGCCGAGAAGGATCTTCAGCTCCTCCTCGGTGTAGCCAAACGTCTGCTGCCGACGCTGCACCGAGTCGTGGGTGTAGACGGTGTGCTCCCGCGGCGGCAGGTCCTCCAGCGTCAGCAGCCCGGTCCCCAGCCAGTCGACGTACGGCTCCCGGGTCGCCAGATCGGCCTTGAGCTCGTCGTCCTCCACGATCCGGCCACCCACGGTGTCCACGAGGAACATCCGGCCGGGCTGGAGGCGGCCCTTGGCGACGATGGTCGCCGGGTCGAGTTCCAGCACGCCGGCCTCGCTGGCGAGCACGACCAGGCCGGCGTCCGTGCGCCACCACCGGCCCGGCCGCAGCCCGTTGCGGTCGAGCACGGCGCCCACGACGTCGCCATCGGTGAACGCGATGCTCGCCGGGCCGTCCCAGGCCTCCATCAGGCTGGCATGGAACTCGTAGAACGCCCGGCGGGCGGGATCCATCCGGCGGTCGTTCTCCCACGCCTCGGGGATCATCATCAGGACGGCGTGGGCCAGGCTGCGCCCGCCCAGATGCAGCAGTTCGAGCACCTCGTCGAAGTTCGCGGAGTCCGAAGCCTCCGGGGTGCAGATCGGGTAGAGCCGGCGCAGGTCCCCGGGGATCAGCGAGGAGGCCAGCAGCGACTCCCGCGCGGCCATCCAGTTGCGGTTGCCCCGGATCGTGTTGATCTCACCGTTGTGGGCGATCACCCGGTACGGGTGGGCCAGTGGCCAGGACGGGAACGTGTTGGTCGAGAAGCGCGAGTGCACCAGCGCGATCGCCGAGGTGATCCGCTCGTCGACCAGCTCGGGGTAGAACAGCTGTAGCTGGTCCGGCGTCAGCATGCCCTTGTAGGTGATGGTGCGCGCCGACAGCGACGGGAAGTAGGTCGTGATGCCCCGCTCCCGGGTCTCCCGCTCCGCCCGGCGGCGCACGCAGAAGGCCACCCGGTCGAGCTCGATCCCGGACAGGGGTTGCCCGTCACGCAGCCGCTCGGCGTCCATGAACACCTGCCGCACCCGGGGCATGGCCGCCAGGGCGCTCGCGCCCAGGTCCGACGCGTCGGTCGGCACGTCCCGCCAGGCCAGCACCTGGGCGCCCTCGACCATCGCGTACTTCTCCACCACCTGCTGGGCCCGCGCGGCCAGATCCGGATCGGTCGGCAGGAACACCAGCCCGGTGGCGTACCCCCCGGCGGGAGGCAACGGCACCCCGGCAACGGCCCGGCAGAACGCGTCCGGAATCTGAATCATGATGCCCGCGCCGTCGCCGGTGTTGGGTTCCGCGCCCCGGGCGCCTCGATGGTCCATCCGCCGCAGAGCCTGAAGACCGAGTTGCACCACATTGTGAGACCGCCGACCGAACATGTCAGCGACAAAGGCCACGCCGCAGGAATCGTGTTCGTTGGCGGGGTCGTAGAGCCCCTGGGGCGCGGGGAACGACGAAGTGGCGAACTCGGGTGCCATCGGGCCTCCTGACGTCATCGGATGCGGGAAGGGACGACGTCGGCCCAGGCAAGTCCAGTGAAGTCTACGCGGAACACCAGAGTCGACCGTACATGGATCCGGTCGCCTCTGGGTGGCATGGTCAATCACGGTTCCGCAGCACCGCTCACCAGGCAGGCACCCTCACAGTACCTGGTCACGAAGCCGCTGGCCACGATCGAAAACACCCCGAAGTCGCCCGCAGGCCGGGCGGCGGGCCCGGAGCGACCCGGTCTATCGGCGCCGGAGCCGGGCAACCGAGTGGATCGCCACCTCGACGAGGGCCTGGGCCCGGGCGTACTCCGTGGGAGTGAACGCCGGCTCGGCTCGGCGCACGAGGAGGGCGCCGCCTCGGGGATCGGGCAGGCTCAGGCACCCGTCCCCGGCGCCGCGTCGCTGAGGGGTTTCCTCCGGCAGCCACGTCACCTCGTCGGCACCCAGCAGCGCGGTCAGCGCCGGGCCGAGGGACTCGGGGTCGGTCGCCACCCTCGCGGCCAGTGACAGCGCCCGGGTCGGCTCATCGACCAGGCCCTTGGCCGCCGCCGGGGCGATCCAGCAGTCGCGTCCCCGGCCGCGTTCCACGGCCTCGGCCAGGTCGGCGACCGTCAGCTTCTCCGGCGCGTCGATCAGGAAATCGTCCACGGCCCCGACCTCGGTGGCGTGGACCTGAACGGACAGGATATTCACCGCCCGCAGGGCAAGACTCGCGGTCAGGACCGAAAGGAAACCGGGGCGATCGTCGACCGTCGCCCGGATTCTCCACAGCGTCACGCCGTCTCCAGTTCCGCGACGGCGAGGTCCAGGACCTGATCGCCCAGCACCGCGGCAGCGGCACCCACAATCTGCGCGAGCCGATCCACCTCTGATCGGTGGAACGGTGGTGCGCCAGCGTCTCCGCCAGGTCCGCCGCGCGCCACGACCAGTACCAGCCCGCCACGCTGGAACGGTGCGATCGCGAGGTGGGTGCCGTCTGCCGCGGTCGTCGCACGAGGTCGCACTGGTGCGATCTCCGCGCGAGGGGGGACCGATGGAGCCCTCCAACTTGCGCCAACCAGGGCGGGCCCACCGGGTGTGCTGTCATCGCCGGGCGTCCAGCCGGAGGCCCAGTCGGGTCCGACGGCCAGGGCCATGGACCATTCGGCGCCGAGTGCGCCAGGTACCGCGTCGACAAGGGTCGACATGCCGAGTTCCGGATTCGCCGCGATCTGCCCGACGACCGTAACCTCACGCCCGCTCGGCTCCGACAATTCGGTCCCGCGCCACACCCCATCGACCCGGACCCCCGGAACCGCCACCAGTCCGGAAAGCACCCGATCCGCCGGAGCCGAGGCAGGCCATACCACCGTGAAGTCATCGACTGCCCGGCCGCCGACCCGCTCAAGAACGACGACCTGGACGATGTCCGCTCCTGCTGCTCCGAGGGCACGCGCGACCTGACCCAGCGAACCCGGGCGGTCCGGCAGAGCCACTCGCAGTCGCAACAGCATGTCGAACTCCTTCCGGTACGCAGTTCAGCGTGCCCGGGGGGAGTTTCCGCCACATTACAGACCCGTGTCCCCCTCAACAACACGAGTTGATCAACGCCAAACGGAGAAATCAGGCGGAGTCGCGCTCGACGAGACGGGTGTCGAGGACGACGGACGGGGACTCCTCCCCCGCGATCCTCGCCAACAACAACCGAGCCATCTCCCGCCCCATCGCCTCCACCGGCTGATGCACCGTGGTCAACGGCGGCTCCACCTGACCAGCCA
>JABDRL010000042.1 GCA_013041765.1 Dactylosporangium sp.
GCCCGGTGGCGCTCGGGCCCCGGCCCGCACCCCCGGGACTGGAAGCCGGGCCGTTGCCGGGACGCTGGCTGGACGTACTCCTGGCCGTCAGCGTCGAGTTCTGCCTGGTGTTCTGGGCCGCCGACGCCTTCCGCGACTGGCACGGCGCCGGTCCCTCGGCGGCGCCGGCCCTCGCGGCCGTGTTCCCGCTCGGCATGGCCCTCGCCCGGACGGCCGCGACGCCGCTGACCATCGGCCGTCACCCGCTGGCCGTCGTGCTCGCCGCCTGCGGTACCGCCGGGATCGGATTCGGGGTGTTCTGGGCCGTCCCGGCCGTCCCCGGCGCGGCGGTGGGCCTGCTCGTCGCGGGCCTCGGCGTCGCCCTGCTGTACCCGGTCACGCTGGCCCGGGCCGTGGCGGCCTGGCCCGATGACCGGGACCGGGCCTCCGCCCGCGCCGCGCTCGCCTCCGGCCTGGCCATCGGCATCGCGCCCCTGTCCCTTGCCCGCCTGGCCGACGCCGTCGAACTGCGGGGCGCCTATCTCATCGTTCCCGTGCTGCTGGCGGTCCTCGCCGCGCGCGCAGCCGGCGCGCTCAGCCCGCGGCGGACCCGGCCCGCACCGCCGACCTCGCATGTTGCCGCGGTCGACGTCCCCTGCGGATCTCGATAGGGGAGCTACGGTCCGTCGGCCGACGCCGCCCGGCGCCCGGCGAAGGCCCCAGCCAGCAGGGCCAGGCCGACAATCAGCAGGCACCGTATCGCCTGGTCGGGAAAGGACCGGACGGGCTGCGCCGGCAGCGTGGCCAGCCCGATGACCAGCACCGCCGCGACGGCGGGCCAGAACCGGGCCGGCCGGGGCACCACCGGTGGCACGGCGCCGTGCCAGGCCACCAGCAGCCGGGCGCGGCCGACCCGGAGGACGAGGGCGATCGCCGCGACGGCACCGATCAGGTCTGAACCCATCATCAGCAGCTGCCACCAGGCCAGTCCGACCAGCGGCACCGGGTGGTGCAGGACCGGGAAGAGGACCAGGCCACCATCGACGCGAGGGTGGGTGAAGGCGTCCCACCCGAGGTGGCTGGCCGCACCCAGCAGCGCGGACGATCCGGTGATCGGCCACGGGTGCCGGACGGTGGCGAGCACGCCGTAGTCGCGCAGCGCCAGCCGGCCGCCGGTGGGTAGATGTGCCGCGACGACCGGCGCCGCCCACCGGGTCAGCCGGGCACCGACCAGGGTCAACGGCAGCGCCCACCACAGCGGGGCGTGCCAGGCGTGGCTGTGGATGGTCACGCCGTAGCCGTCCACGGCGTAGGCGACATCCGGTGCGATGCAGCCGAAGACCAGGGCCACGCCGTCGAAGCGCCGGGGCCACCGAAGCTTGGCCGGGAGCACGGCGACCGGATGGGTCGGAACCGTCAGCGGCATGATCGCGACGATATCGGCGGGACGTCGGCCCTGCGGGAGCAACGCCCACATCGGGACGCCTGGTGACGCTGTCGCGTCGGCGGGGGCGACGGCGACGGCGGGGGCGACGGCGGGGGCGACGGCGGGGGCGACGGCCTCTTGACCGTTGGCGTGGCTCCGTTCTAGGGTCTAGTCAGTCTAGACGGAAACGATGTGAGGTCATGCGCTGGCAGGTCCAGGAAGCGAAACAACGGTTCAGCGAAGTGGTGCGTGCCGCGGAGACCGGTGAGCCCCAAGTGGTGACCAGGCACGGCATGGAGATCGTCGTCATGATCGACATTGCGTCCTATCGACGGTTCCATGGCGGGTCCGTGAGTCTCATGGGCTATCTGCGGTGCGCTCCCCACGTCGACCTGGAGTTGCCTGTCGAGCGCCAGCGTGACCTGCCACGCGAGGTCGAGTTGGTCGACTGACCATGGCCTTTCTTCTTGACACCAACGTCGTCTCGGAGCTGAGGAAGGTCAATCCCAACGCTGGCGTCCTGTCGTGGTACCACGATCATGCCGATGCGGAGGTCTTCCTCAGCTGCCTCGTCCTCGGTGAGATCAGGCAGGGGATCGAGCGCCTGCGCCGTCGCCACTCGCCCAAGGCTGATCTCCTGGAACAGTGGGTGGTGGGGCTGCTGTCCACCTACCACGACCGGATTCTGCCCGTGACCGCCGAGATCGCCGAGGTATGGGGGCAGCTGAATGTGCCGCCGTCGCCACCACCGGTCGTTGACGGGCTCATGGCGGCCACCGCCAAGGTGCATCGGTTGACGTTGGCCACTCGCAACGTCTCCGACGTCGTGCGGACCGGGGTCCGACTGGTCAACCCCTTCACGCCGACATAGGGCGCGCCGGGGAGTCCCCCGTTCCCCGCCGCGGCTGGGCGCTGGCGGGAAGCAGCCGACGCCTGATCCAGTCGACCGTGCACGGCAGGGTTTCGTCCAGGTCGCTGGCGCAGACGTGCTCGCCGTCTGGGTAGAACCGCAGGTCCTTGCGCGAACCGGCCGCCCGGGTCCCTCGTGGGGGGCGATCGCCCGGGGCAGAGCGACCAGATCTTCTCCAGGGACCGCCGCTTGAAATCCTCGTCGAGGTAGAAGAGGCGCTGGCCGACCTGGAAGTAGGCTGCGGCCTCGTGGAACCAGCGGCGGGCGCAGGTGGTGGTCTCGTCGGTGAGGGCCTGCTCGGCCAGCTGCTCCAGCCAACAATCCTCGGCCTGCCACGCCGAGCACCAGCCGCTCCACCGGCGGATGCGTGCGATGACCCGGCGTATCCGCTCCAGATCCACCCTGGCCAGCAGGAACCGGGTGTACCAGTGCTGGCACACCCGGCGCTCGTTGCATCCGAGGGGGTAGAAGATCCGTTCCTTGAGCGTCAGCCGCATGATGCGGCACCTCCGTTGCTCTCCAGGCGGAGAGTAGTGGCTATGCTCTCCACGTGGAGAACGTCAGATCCGCCACCGGCGCTGGACCTTCAGCCCCTGCTGCTGGCACCGCACCCTCAGCCCCCGCCACCGGCGCGCCGGCCCGCGGCGAGCTGCTCGACGTGGCGCAGCGGGCCTTCGCCGACGGCGGTTTCGAGGCCACGAGCCTGCGGGAGGTCACGGACCGGGCCGGCCTCGCCCATGGGATGGTGCGGCACCATTTCGGGACCAAGCTGGGGCTCTGGCAGGCCGTGGTTGACCGGGCTGCGGATCGCTACCGCACCGCCGTCGCGCCCTTCGCCGGGGAGGACGCCGGGGAACGCGCGGGCGTGCTGGCGGTGACCAGGGCCGGCGTGCGCAGCTTTCTGGAGGTCAGTGCCCGCCACCCGGACCTGGTGCGGCTGCTGCTGCACGAGAGCGTCGGTGGCGGTGACCGCCTGGCGTACGTCCTCGACCGGTTCGCACCGGTCGCGGCCATGATGGCGCCGCTGTTCCGGCGGGTACAGGACGCCGGCTACCTGCGCCAGTTCGATCAGCGAGCGTTCTTTCTCTTCCTGCTGACCACGGGGGCCATGCCGTTCGCGCTGTCCGGGCTCTCCACCGGGATCCTGCACGAGCCCCTGCGGGCGGACAGCGAGCAGGGCCGGGAACACATCGACCGGATCCTGCACACCCTGTACGGCCCGGAGCCCTCGCCCGGCCCGGAGCCCGCCGCGGCCGACGGATAGGCGGGCATCAACGGCGCTCCTGTGCCCCGGTACCCCTGGGCCCCGGCAGCCCGGACCGCGCGCCCCGCCACCCCCCGACCCGGGGAAATCGTCGCCAGCGTCGCTCGCATCTACCCGAATCCGCCGATGCGGGGGTTGGGGGCGTCGACGGAGAACGGAAATGGAGATCCTGCTGTGAATTCTTTGTAGCGATGCTGTGTTGTTGACGTGGCGGAACTGTGTGGTTGGACGGTACCCCTTCCGGCCTCCCTCGAAATTGGTGATCGGCGTGCCGGGCCTGCTCCCGGACAGTGCTTCTCGGTCGCCGGAAAGAAATGGCATGTTTCCTGTTCAGAGCCGACGTTGACGATATTCGGTGATCGCTATTTCGGTCGAGTGGCCGCGCTGGTGTCCGAGGGTTAGATTCGAATGAGCGATTCCATGGAATACGCCGAGATGATTCAACGCAACCGTATCGGTGAGCCGTGGGCGCAAAAGGCCACAGTCGATGAAGGGGGAATCCCGTGGTAATCGAACTTCCACAATGGCCGTACCTGCGGGAAGGGGACGGCGGCCACGCGGTGCGCAGCGTGCAGTACCTGCTGCGGGCACGCGGGTACAGCATCGAGGTCGACGGCATCTTCGGTCCGCGGACCGACGCGACCGTCCGGGCGTTCCAGCGGGACCGGGGCCTCGATGTCGACGGCATCGTCGGTCCCCTCACCTGGGGAGCGGTGATCATCCGGGTGGCGTCGGGCAGCACGGGTGACGCGGTCCGCGCCGTGCAGACCGAGCTGCTGTTCCGGCACAACGTCGATGGCACCCCAGCGCTGGAGGTGGTGGTGGACGGCATCTTCGGTCCGCAGACCGATGCCGCCGTGCGCTACTTCCAGGAGCTGGTCCGGGGATCCGTCGGGAGCTTCCTGGTGGATGGCATCGTCGGGCCGCTCACCTGGCAGGCCCTGGTCGGTCCGCTGTTCTCCGACTGACCAGATCCGCGAGCACCGGCGGGGCGTACCGCGCCCCGCCGGTCATTCCGCCGGTCGCCGATCGAGACCTCGGGCGGCGGTCGCGGCGACCAGCCGGTCGCGGACCAGGGCCAGGGCGTCGTCCGCGCCGACGTTGCCGGGGAACACCACATAGGGGCAGGTGATCACGTCGGGCGGGGCCTCGACCGGGTCGAACAGGGAGATCTGCCCCGGCAGGAACTGGCCGACCACGATCGCCCGCCGGATGCCCAGCGCCCGCCTGGCGAGATCGTGCCCGGTGATACCACCCTTCGCGATGATCCAGGCCGGGCGGGCCCGGCGGGCCCGGCGGACCACGCTCACCAGGGCCGCGGAGACCGTGCGGGCAATATCGAGGTTCGCCGCCGGACGGTCGGCCGTCACGAGGTCCCGGCTGGTGCGGACAAGCACATCGGTGTGGCCGAGGGCCTCGACCACACACCCCGTGGCCGCGTCGAGGTGTGCCCCGGCCGACGCCGGGTCGAGCAGGGCCGGCACCTCCAGCTCGACCGTCGTCAGGCCGCCGCATTCTTGCAGGACCCGCAGCTGCCGGGTGGTCAGGGCGACATGGCTGCCGGCCACGACCAGACCGTGCGCGCTGCGCGAGTCGTCGACCCGGAGATCGTCGGCCGCCAGCGGCGGCCTCGGCTCGATCCCGGCCAGTGCCCGGACAAGGGACGGCCCGGAGCGGACCAGGAACGCCCGGCCGGCATCCTGGGCGCGGTGCAGCCCCAGGACCACGACCTCCAGGTCGGCGGGGTCGGTGGCGTTGACGACCACCCAGCGCGCCCCGGAGACCGTCGACAGGATCTGGCCGACCCGTTCCGGCCCACCA
Source organism: Dactylosporangium sp. (assembly GCA_013041765.1). Taxonomy (GTDB): domain Bacteria; phylum Actinomycetota; class Actinomycetes; order Mycobacteriales; family Micromonosporaceae; genus JABDRL01. The sequence goes on from JABDRL010000042.1 coordinate 5,401, forward strand.
CGGCGGATGTCGTCCAGCGACAGGCTCGCGATGTCGTCGATGGCGAGGCCGCCGCCGGAGCGCTCCACCAGGAACTCGCGGAGGTTCGAGCTGGTGTATCCGAAGGTCGCATCGCGGGCGAACTCGGTCCGGCCGACCGGCACCGGCGTCCCGCCGACGACCGCGAGGTGGGTGTCGGCGACGGTGTACCGCCCGGCCTCCAGCATCGCCGGGCAGAACAGCACCCCGTCGGGCTCCGCCCCGGTGACCGCCAGCCGCTCGGCGGCGATGGCCGCGACCTCCGCGATGGCATGCCCCCGGAGCGTGCTGTCGCCGCGGGAGACGAGTTCGACGGAGTGGCCGGCCTCGGCGGCCCAGGTGTACAGGTCGCGGGCCACCGTCCGGTTCAGCGCCACGGCCCGGGGCTGATCCAGCGCCCGGCTGTTGGTGAGGATGAAACACGTGTCACCCGGACGGGCCAGGCCACTGGCGTACGCGGATCGCCGCGGCTCGGTGACCACGGACACGCCGTGCACCGCCTGGGAACCGGTCGGGTCGTCGTCCAGGACGGCCAGCCGGCGGCCGGTGCGCTGGTGGTGCCGGCGGATCAGACCGGCGGCATCGGGCACCCGACGCACCGCCGGCAGGTCACCGGACTCGGCGCAGGGCCACGGCGAACCGGTCACGTCCGTCCCCTTTCCGTTGCCGGCCGCTTCCGTTGCCGGCCGAAGGCGGCAGCGTCCCGGCCTCAGCTCAGCTGCATGCCACCGTTGGTGTCGTAGGTGGCGCCGGTGATGTTGCCGGCGTCCTCGCCGAGGAGGAAGGCGACGACCGCGGCGACGTCCTCGGGGGTGGCGACCCGGCCGATCAGCGTGTTCCGGCTCATCTCGGCCTTCCGCGCTTCGGTCAGCGGGCCGCCCATGATGTCGGTGTCCACCGGGCCGGGGGAGACCGTGTTCGCGGTGATGCCCCGCTCGCCCAGCTCCCTGGCGACCGCGCGCATCAGCCCGACCACGCCACCCTTGGACACCGAGTACGCCGACTTCGAGTACACCCCGCCGCCCCGCTGGAACGACACCGAGGACACCGACACGATCCGGCCGACGCCGTGGCGGGCCATCGTGGCGGCGATGCCCTGGGTGACGAAGAAGACGCCGGTCAGGTTGACCGCGAGGACCCGGTTCCAGCCTTCCGCCGTCTCTTCCAGGAACGGCGTCGGCGACGAGATCCCGGCGATGTTGGCCAGCCCGACGATCTGCGGTAGTTCCGCCTCGATCCGGCTGATCGCGGCGTGCACCGCGGTCCGGTCGGTGACGTCGACGCCGAGGCCGAGGGTCTGGATGCCGTGGTCGGCGGCCAGCCGGGTGGCGAGGGCCGTGGCGCCGGCCCCGTCGAGGTCCAGGATGGCGAGGTTCCAGCCGTGCGCGGCCAGCTTCTGCGCGGTGGCGCGGCCGATGCCCCGGGCGGAGGCGGCCCCGGTGACCACGGCGGTGCGTTCATGGGGGAAGGGGGTTGGCACGGGACGGGTCCTCTCCACGGGACGTCGTGCGGAGCGTGATCACGGTACCGCGGGGACCGACGCCGTGCTCGGGTGGCGAATACCGAGATTCCCCTATGTCTTTTCCGGGGTGATTCATCCTTGTGGTCGATGAACGGCCGGTATGTGGCCGTGAGGATTGGGGCGTGTTTCACGGATCCCGCCGGAGCGAGCCGAGGCTCTGGCGGCGATCCGGATCGATTTCGTCGAAGGAGGGAACAATGGCGCGAAACATGCGTGTGGGCGCGATCTCCGGCACCCTGCTCGCGGCGCTCCTGGTGGCGCCACTCGTGGCGGCGCCAGCTGCGGCCGGGACCCGAAGCTTCCCGGTCGATCGGGGCGGCCAGCTCCAGCGGCTCCTGGACGCCGAGCACGCCGCCGGCATGCCGGGCGTGTTCGCCGAGGTCCGGGACGGGCAACGGACGTGGCAGGGGGCCGCGGGGGTCGCGGACATCGACACCGGCCGTCCGACCCGGCCGTGGTTCTCCCACCGGGTCGGCAGCATCACGAAGACGTTCGTGGCGATCACGGTGCTGCAACTGGTCGCGGAGCACCGGATCGGGCTCGACGCGCCGATCGGCGACTACCTGCCCGAGGTACTCCCCGGTGCCCCGGGCCGTCAGGTGACGGTGCGGATGCTGCTCAACCACACCAGCGGCATCGGCAACTACTCGGACGTGTTCGACGTGGCGGACCTGGAACAACTGCGCGACCAGACGGTCACGCCACTGGAGCTGGTGGAGACCGGTCTGGAGATGCCGGCGGTGTTCCAGCCCGGCACCGGGTGGTCGTACTCCAACACCAACTACATCATCGCCGGGCTGCTCATCGAGCGGGTGACCGGGCAGCCAGCCGCCGCCGAGGTGGGCCGGCGGATCCTGCGGCCGCTCGGCCTGAGGCGCACCTACTTCCCCGGGACCAACCCGCACATTCGCGGCCCGCACGCCAACGCGTACGTGCCGTGGTTGGACGGAACGCTGCGAGACTTCAGCGTGTTCAACATGTCCTGGGCCTGGATGGCCGGAGCGATCATCTCAACACCGCAGGATCTCAACCGCTTCTACCGGGCCCTGCTGTCCGGGCAGATCCTGCCGCCGGCGCTGCTGGCCGAGATGCGGGACACCGTACCGATGGTCCCGGACCTGCCGGACCTGCTGGGGTACGGTCTCGGACTGTACTGGGAGCAGTTGCCGTGCGGACCGGCCTGGGGGCACACCGGTGGGGTGATCGGCCAGACGACGGTGTCGTGGCACAGTGCAGACGGCAGCCGTCAGGTGAGCCTCGGTGAGAACCTGAGCTTCCTCGACGACACCGAGCAGGCCCGGGCCGTCGCAGAGGCCAGAGGCCAGTTCCTGGTCGCGGCGCTGTGCGGCCCGGAGGCCGAGGTCGGGGCGACCGCAGCCGGCGCCGACGGCCGGACCTCGCTGGCGGAGACGGTCGTGCCTCGGTCGATGACCCGACGGCCTCCGATGATCGCGCCGATGGTAACGATGCGTCGATCCCAGTCGTAGTCGCGCGTACCGCGAAACCACGCGTCATCGGAGTGCTCGGGGGAACGGGCCTCCGATGACGCATGGTGAAGATGGGACGTGCGGATCGTGGGCGGGCTCATCAACCGTTGTGCGTCAGGTAGGCCAACCAGCGGACACCATGGAACCACACGAGCGCGTAGCCGACCGTGCCGACGGCGGCGCCGACGCCGCCGGTGACCAGTGGAG
>JABDRL010000048.1 GCA_013041765.1 Dactylosporangium sp.
GGGCTGGGCAGTCGAGGAAGGGTAGGCCGGCGGGGGTCGCGGTGAGGTAGGCGCGCCACCCGGCGGCCTGGGCCAGGGCGACCAACGCGCCGACGTCCCGGGCCGGCCCGGCTCCACACACGATGATCGACAGGGTCCTGGTGGGTGTTGCGGTCACCGGTGGGCTCCGATCCGGTCGGCCAGGTCGCGGACGGTGGCGTTCACGCCAGGGGCGGCACCAGCGGCAGCGGGATGACCATCGCCTCGAAGCGGGGGCTGTCGGGGAACGGCTGGAGATGGCCCACCAGGTGCCATCCCCACCGCAGATACAGCTCCCGCGCGGGGTTGTCGTCGCGGACCAGCAGCGTCGCCCGTTCCTCCGACCGGGCTCCGAGCAACTCGTCGTGCAGGCGGTGGGCATAGCCGCGTCGCTGGTGGGCTCGGCGGACCAGGATCTCGCGGAACGCGAAGGTCCGGTTGCCGGTCTCGCGGGTGACATCGGGATCGGCGACCTCCGCGCCCCGCCACCACAGGGTGGTGGCCGGCAGGGTCCCGCCGAAGGCGTACCCAATGAGTTCTGCTCCGATCCGCACGGTGACCAGGTGGAATCCCGGGCTGAGCAGGTAGTTGTCCAGGCGCTCGCCGAACCGTTGGCCGGAGTAGAACGGGTTGTCGAGCAGATCGGCGCGGGCGTCGAGGTGGACGTCGATCAGCTCATCGCGGAGCGTGGCGGCGTGCTGGGCATCGTGATGGGCCAGAGCTGCTTCGATGGGCGGGGTCACCGTTCAGTGTCTCCTGACTTCGCTGGTGGCGGGGAGATCGCGCATGGACAGCTCCGGACGCGGCGTGCCGGAGCTGTTGTCGATGTCTCGCTCCTACTGCCAGGAGCCGTCAGTGCGGCTCAGTTCGACGAGCGAGCCGTCTTCCGGCCGGCGTGACACCTCCTGCCACTCCCGGATGACGCGTCTGTGGCCGTCGGGGTTGTCGAGCCAGTTGGTTCGGGTGACGGGCGTGCCGCCGTAGATCGGGTCCCAGCCGATGGCGTGGAACGGGCCGATCTGCGGGAACCGGGTTCGCAGGATGTGGATCGTGCGGCGGTGGTACCACTTCGACACGGCGGTGATCGGCAGACCGGCGGTGATGGCCTCGGTCAGGTACGGGATGGACAGTTCCACGTTCTGCCAGGTATTCGCTGAGGTGTCCTCGACGCGGATGACCGACTCGGGCACCCCATGTTCAACGAGGTGACGGCGGAACTCGCGCCCCTCGACGATGCCGATGTGCCGGTTGACGCCGCCGGTGGCGATGATGAGTGGCGCGAGCCCCTGGTGGTAGCGGGCCGAGGCGATGGCCGCCGGCGTGGTCTGGTTGGTGCCGAAGAGAAACAGGGCGGTCGGGATGTCGGGTGGGGCCGCATGGATGTCCACGTAGCTGGTGATGGCCGCCACCTGGTCGGCGCTCATCGGGTCATCCATCCGTGCTCCTTGCCCGTGGGGTGAGTAGGGTTGTCCGCCTCGCGCATTCCACGAAGCACTCGTGGAAGTCCGCAGCCTCGGGTACCTGGGCGAACCTGCCGCTCAGGGCCTGGTCGAGTTTGCTGGCGAGCACCATGGTGGGCCAGACGGGCCGAGTTCCCAGAAGCGCTTCCTTACCCGCCTCGCCCGCCGCCGCGGCCTCGCCGACCCCGGCCTGGGCCTGGGCCAAGCCCAGGATCAACAATGATCGGGCGTAGTTCGACGGCTGGGTCCCGTGGCTGCCCGGGGCGGGCCGATAGGTGCGTTGGATGACCCGGGCCGTGGCGGTGACCGCCTGCTCATACCGCCGGACCAGAAGCAGCGAGGTGGCGGTGTACGGCGGGTCGTCGTCCAGCGTGATCGAGAAGACGCCGGAGTTCGGGGCGTCGGGCGGCAGGTGCGCGATGGCGCTGGCCGCGCGGCGCTTGGCAGATTCCATACCGTTCGGGTCGCCGATCATCGCCCGTGCCCGCATCTCCTGCGCCGCGAGTTTCGCGTACGCCACAGTTCCGGGCTGGCACAGCGTCTGGCCCTGGCTGGCAAGATCGGCCGAACGAGTGGCTTGCCCCTGGTAGTACGAGACGGTGGAGCGGGTCAGCATGGCCCAGCCGGCGAGTTCTGGATGGGAGGATTCCCGGCTTCGCCGCTCGGCGTCGGTGCACCACACCAGCGCTGCGGCGTGGTCATTCATGAAGCTGGTGACCACGGCGAGGAGACTGGACAGGTAGCCGGTCGCTACGTTGAGATCGGACAACCCTCGTGACGACCGGATCGAACGGTTGAGGCGATGGCCGGCATAGGCTCTGACGCTGAGTAGCTCGTCGTAGATGCTTGCCGGGGTGGCCGTGCTCGCCAGTTGCGCGTAGTGGGTGCCGAGTTCGCCGAGCGCGTCGGCGTCCATGGCGAGATCCTCGATCTGGCCTGGGACGGTGATGTTGAGGGCTTGGACGACCCGGGTGGGCGCGACGAAAGCGGCGACGGCAGCGGCTCCGCCACCGGCCAGCAGGTCGCGGCGCCTCACCGCATCACCTTCATCACCCGAGACCTGAGAACCTTCATCAGACAGCCTATCGGCCCCGGGAGCAGGGGAATGCTGGTCGAGATCGCACCGCGACTGCCGGTGCGGATCGTCATCCACGTTGGCGATCGTCGGCGGCAACGACGCAGAGCGTGGTCGGTGCGGGCTGGCCGAACCCAGCATGTCAGCGCCAGCAAACCGATACAAGGCGTGCTGTCGAGTGGCAAATAGCCTGACCAGCGCGAATGCTCGCGGATGGCTGTTTTCCCGCTTGTTTTCCCCATAACTTTCCCCACCGTTGGGGATTCCGAGGCTCCGACGCCGTCGGCCACCGTGGACGGTATGCCTGTCAGTATCGATTCCCCCCGATCACTGACGGTACGCGCTGAGAGGGGTGTGGGCCGTGCCTGAGCTGATCGCCTCGCCGTTCCTGGACGAGTTTCTGCTGCTGCATCCCGGCCACCGACGCGGGATTCGGATGCCACAGACCCGATTCGCGGCCCTCGCCACGACCGACCCCCGAGAGCCGGTGCCGGACTGGCTGGTGGCCACCGCCGAGACCAGTTGGCGGCTGCGGCTGACCGGACGTCGATTCGGCGAGACGGTGCTGGTGCGTCGGCCCTGTGCCGGGTACGCGTGGGCCAGTTGGGAGATCACCCTGGGATGCAACTGGGCCTGCCCCCACTGCTACCTCGGCCCGAAACAGCCCTGCGGCCTGGACTGGACCGGCAAGCGGCGGCTATTGGGACTGCTGGCCGAGGCCGGGGTGCTGTGGTTGCAGATCACCGGTGGGGAACCAACCCTGGACCCGGACTTCTCCGCCGCGTATACGCTGGCGTGCCAACTGGGGATGATGGTCACGGTCTCCACCAACGCCTCGACCCTCGCGAAGCCGTGGCTGCTGGACCTGTTCACCCGCCACCGCCCGTACCGGATCGCCGTCAGTCTCTACGGCGCGGACCCCAGCACCTACCAGCGGGTCACCGGACGTGCGGGCACGTGGGTCACGGCCCGCCGGGGCATCGATGCCGCCCTAGGCGCCGGGCTGCCGCTGCGCGCCAACCTGATCGTCACCAGCGCCAACGCCGACCAGGTACCGGC
>JABDRL010000094.1 GCA_013041765.1 Dactylosporangium sp.
CGCCTCAGTGCCTCCACGGGGCCTACCGGCCAAACAGGTTGGAAAGCCCCAGCAGGCACGCTCAGGACGCTGTGCAGGCCACGGTGGGAACCGGGTTGGCGCCACTCCAGGTACCGATGAACCCGAAGTTGGTGCTGGCGCCGGCCGACAGCGCACCGTTGTAGGACACGTTCCTGGCCGTCACCGACGAGCCGCTGCTGGTGAGGGTGGCGTTCCAGGACTGGGTGATGGTCTGACCACCGCCGAAGGTCCAGTTCACCGTCCAACCGGTGATCGCGGACGAGCCGGCGGTCACCGTGACCTCGCCCTGGAAACCGGTGTCCCACTGGCTGGTGATCGCGTACCCCGCCGTACACGCTCCGGTCCCGGTGGGTGGCGGCGTGGTGGTGGTCGGCGGCGAGGTGGTGGGAAGTACGCCACCGCCCCAGCCGGAGGTCGAGTCGAGCCAGGCCGCCCGTCGGGTCAGGAAGTTTCGCATGATCTGGAGCTGTTCCTCCCACGTCTGCGTGACCTGGGTCCCGAATCCCCCCACGGTGGCGGTGCTGAGAATCGGCCACCGCTGGAAGTTGCGTTGCGCGGCATTGGCCAGCGGAGCCGTCAGGGTCGCCATGCGAGCGATCATCTGGGCGTCGGACGCGATGCCCTGGCGCAGCGTCTGCCAGCGGGCCTTGACCTGCGCGGAGAACGTCGCATCCGCCATCAGCCGGACGAACCAGTCGGCACCGCCCGCCATCCCGAACATGGGCTCGTACTGCCAGCCTTCGATCAGGGACGCGCTGGGCATGCCGGCAAAACCGGTGAACGCGTCGTAGCCGAGGTCGTAGTCCCACAGCGGACCCGCGAAGAGCTTGCTGCCCCGGTCCTTGTAGAAGTGGGTGCTGCGGATGTACGCGTCGCCCTCGCGGGCCAGCTCGTTGTGGACCACCCGGTTGACGAACGAGTCGACGTCAATGTAGGCGGGATAACCGGTCTGCGGATCGGCCGGGTTCGAGCTTCGTAGGGAGTCGTGGAACTTCTGGATGTAGTTGGTGATCCACGCCTGCTGCGCGGGCTGCAACTCGTCCGGCTCCATCACCTCCAGGTCCGACCAGCAGGTCGCCGAGTCGCCGGTGCACTGCAGCGTCGGTGGTTCGGCCGCCATCAGGTTGATCTGGAGGATGTAGCCGCCGGAGATCTCCGGCTCCGTGAGCTGGCTATTCTTGAGTTTCTCGATGTCGAGCCGCACGGACGACCGCTTGATGTTCTCCACCAGCATGTACACGCCCTGATAGTCGCCGGCGACCATCGGCTGGCTGTCGAGGTTGAGATAGAACTCGACGAATGCGAACCGGGGTGCCTCCAGCCCCATGTCGCGGCCAATACTGTAGGCGAAGGCATCGCGGATCAGGGTCTTGTCGGGGAACGGCCCGCGCAGTACCCAGTCGGATTCGGCGGGCATACCCAGCACCGGGTAGTCGGCGTCGTCATCCAGGTTGTCGCGCAGCTCCAGCCGGTAGGGCGCCTTTTCGAAGTTGGCCGAGGACTGTCCGCGCAGGTGGAAGGCTGCGCGGGTGGCGATGGCCGGCGTCTGTTGCAGCGAGGCGGTGCTGGCCTGCGGCTCCATTATCATGGCGGCGACGTCCTGGTATTCGCGGTCCGGCTTGCCCTCGCCGTAGGCGTCCATCACCAGCAGGGGCAGGTCGTGGGTTGTGGTGACCGAATGGGCGATGTAGATCGCCGTACCCATCGCGCCGGTGGCGGTACCGGAGACGAACGCCTGGGCCCGCAGTTGCGTCGTGCTCGTGAACGTCAGGGCCGTGCCCGGGTACAGCGTCGAACCGGAGTTGGGCTGCGCACCGTTCGTGGTGTACCGGATCTCCGCACCGGCGATGCCGGTACTCAGCTGGACCGATACCTGTCCCCGGAAGGTGCCGCTGGGGACGGAGAACGTGATGTCTCCGGTCAGCTCACCCTCCGCCTGCTGGATGATGGCCGTCGCCTCGGCGGGATCGATGCCGGCCGAACCCGAGCCGGTCAGGGCATCGAATTCACGCATGGTTTCGTCCCAGTCGGACGCCGCCGTCTGGTCTGCGGCGGCCGCTTCTCGCGGCCCGGTGAAGCCATGGCCGCCGACCGAGTAGCCCGCCATAACGACGGCAGCGGCGGCCAGCACGCTGATCGTTTTGACTCTTGTCTTGTGCACTGTAGCTCCCCATCTGATCGGTCGCGATGGCGGCAGACGGCACTTCCGGTCGCCGGAAAACGGCGCTTCGGCGGTGCCGCGTCGACAGACCGCACGGTGCGGTTGATCAGGCCTGTGCCGTTCCGGCCGGTCTGGGTTGCCATGACGACCGGCCGTGATCCAGACGCGGGGCGAAGGCCCGCAGCCGACATGACGAGCCGTCAACGGTGAGCATCGGCCTGTCGGACCGCAGGGGCACCTGGCCCACCGGGCTCTGTCTGTGCTACCCCATTGCTACCCTATGTATTTCGATAGATCAATGTATGCCATGGCGGGGGCTTGCGGGAGCGTGACGTTGGCGCCGCACCGGTGGCTCGGAATGAGAGTGCAGTACCGGTGTGGCTTGTTCAGCCAAAGTAGTGGAACCGTTACGGTTGGATTAACGAAATTTCCATGGCTCCTTCCGGTAATTGTCGAAGGCGGGCGGGCGGGCGACGACGGCGTTCCCCGGGTCAGGCCCCACCCGCCGTGACCGTCATGACCCGCGTCGCGCCGGTGATACCGCCGCCGGGGTACAGGCCGCCGACCGGGG
>JABDRL010000100.1 GCA_013041765.1 Dactylosporangium sp.
GGCGCACTCTGCGGCCGAGCCGGCGGCGCATTCTGCGGCCGAGCCGGCGGCGCATTCTGCGGCCGCACACCCTGCGGCGGCATCCCGTGCGGCGGCGTCACCGGGGCGGCCCCCGGCCGGGTGGCTCCTCGGAGCGAAGGCGCAATCAGGCTACCCAGCGCAACGGCCAGATGCGGCTCCTCGATCGAGGTTGGCGCCACCCCGAGCGCCCGGTGCAGCAGAGTCGTGACCAGAGGTATCCGGCTGGATCCGTCCACAGGAAACACGCCGGCGAGGTCAGCCGGCGGGACCCGGGCCTCGCCCAACACCTCGCGGCTGACCTCGACCGTCCGCTCCAGGATCGGCCGGGCCATCTGCTCAAACTGTTCCCGGCCGAGGGGCGCGTCGACGCCCAGCAGGGGAACGCTGACCACGACCGACGCCGCTCGCGACAGTCGCTCCTTGGCCGAGCGCACGCCGTCCCACAGGGCGCGCGCCGCATGCAGCTCGACCGAGGATTCCGGCCGGGTCAGCTGCCCCCATGCCGTGTCGTCCGGACGTACCTGTTCCCGGAGATACGCGACAATGGCCGCGTCGATGTCGTTTCCCCCCACATCGGATAGTCCGCCCGTCGCGAGCACCTCGAAGCCCTGCGGTGTCCGGCGCAGCACGGTCGCCTCGAAGGTGCCGCCGCCGAGGTCATAGACCAGCACGCAGCGTCCCGGCGGGACGGATATCCGCCGGGTGCCGATGAAATGAAAGGCTGCGGCGATCGGTTCCGGCACCAGGCGGGGCGCCGGCAGCCCAACGGCCGTGGCCGCTGTGGCCAGCGCGGTCCGGCGGCGCTGGCCCCAGCCGATGGGATACGGCAGCACCACCGCCTGAACCCGGGTCCGGGCCAGCCGGCACGCATCGGAGTACGCCCTGGCCATCACGGCGCCGATCAGCCAGGAGACGTCGTACTCCCGATCGCCGAGCAGCACCTGCCCCTCGTCGATGCGCCGTTTCGGACTGGGTTCGAAGCGGCCAGGAGCCCGCAGGGCTCCCCGCTCGGCGTCCCTGCCGACGACCAGGGTGCCGTTCTCCGCCGCGAACACCCCGACGGAGAGCGTTGGCCCACCGTCGAACCCCACCGGGCTTATCCATGCGTTGGGACCGCCGACCACCACGATGGCGTTGGACGTACCGAAATCGATCGCAACTTGCCACTGCCCTTTCACGGGACCGAGTATGCCGCCAGTCCCGGGACAGTGGTTGACGCCATCAGGACAGACCGCCAAACAGCGTCGTCACAGACCCGTCGTCGAACACCTCCTTGATCGCCCGACCGATCAGCGGCGCGATCGACAGCGTCGTAATCCTGTCGAGCTGCTTTGCCGCGGCCAGCGGCAACGTATTGGTCACCACAATCTCGCTGATCTTGCTGTTGCGCATACGTTCGGTTGCCGGATCAGACATCAGCGCGTGGGTCGCGGCCACGATGACGTCCGCCGCGCCGGCCTCCAGCAGGATGTCCGTGGCCTTGACGACGGTGCCCCCCGTCCCAATCATGTCGTCGACGATGAGGCAGTGACGCCCGGCCACCTCCCCGACCACCCGGTTGGCCACAACCTGGCCGGGCTTCATCGGGTCTCGGGTCTTGTGGATGAACGCCAGCGGGCAGCCGCCGAGCTTGTCCGTCCAGCGCTCCGCGACTCGGACCCGGCCGGAGTCGGGAGCCACAACCGTAATTGGGCGATCGGAATACTTCGATACGATATAGTCCGCCAGCAGGTCCATCGCAAACAGGTGGTCAACCGGCCCATCGAAGAACCCCTGCAACTGCGCGGTGTGCAGATCGATCGTCAGGATGCGGTCGACCCCGGCGGTCTTGTAGAGATCCGCGATCAGGCGCGCGGAGATCGGCTCCCGCCCACGATGCTTCTTGTCCTGCCGGGAGTAGGGGTAGTAGGGCAGAACCATGGTGATCTGCTTGGCCGAACCCCGCTTCAGCGCGTCGACCATAATCAATGATTCAACCAGCCACTTATTGACCGGCTCGACGATGCACTGGACGACAAACGCATCACATCCACGCACCGATTCCCGGTAGCGGACAAACAGTTCACCGTTCGGAAAATCGTAGGCGTCGGTCGGTGTCGGCGCGATTCCGAGCACATCACCGATCTCATCGGCGAGCGCGGGAAACGCCCGGCCGGAGAACAGCATCAGCGATTTGCCGTTCATTGATTTGCCCCGGTTTGAACTTGTGGTGCGCATCTGCCGCTTCGCTTTCGGAGGTAAGGGGGTCCCGGTCACTGTGGGCCGCCCTCGGTCCGCACCTCAGCCGGCCCACACCCATCGTCACCGCTGCCCGAAGCACCCTCGACACCGGGTCCCGCTCCGCGCGCCTCCGAGCCGCCGCCGTCGCCTGCGGTCAGGGCGCGCTTGGCGGCCTCCGCCGAGGCCGTACCGGCACGCCGCCGCTCGACCCAGCCTTCGACGTTGCGCTGCCGCCCCCTGGCGACCGCCATCGCCCCCGGGGGCACATCGTCGGTGATAACGCTGCCAGCCGCGGTGTACGCCCCGTCGCCGATCGACACCGGTGCGACAAACATGTTGTCCGCGCCGGTCCTGGCATGGGCCCCGACGGTCGTTCGATGTTTGTGGACTCCGTCGTAGTTGACGAAGACCGTGGCCGCACCGATGTTCGTGCCCTCGCCGATGGTCGCGTCGCCGACGTACGTCAGATGGGGGACCTTGGCGCCCTCGCCGACCTCGGCCCCCTTGGCCTCGACGAACGTCCCGATCTTCGCCCTGGCGGCCAGCCTGGTCCCGGGCCGGAGGTAGGCGAACGGCCCGACCTGCGCCCGCTGGCCGACGACGGCGTTGACGATGTGTGCCCGGACCACGACCGCGCCGGCCCCGATCCGGCCATCGAGCACCGTGGTGTCGGGGCCGACGACGGCGCCCTCCGCCACGGTCGTTGTTCCCCGAAGGTGGGTATTCGGCTCGACGAGCACGTCCGGCTCGAGCCCGACGGTCACATCGATCCAGGTTGTCGCCGGGTCGATAATCGACACCCCGGAACACATCCACGCCTGGTTGACCCGGTCGCGCAGCAGTGCCCGCAGGCCAGCCAGCTCTGCCCGGTCGTTGGCACCCAGGGTCTCGGTCAGGTCACCGGCCTGGTGGGCCGCGACGGGACGCCCCTCCGCGATCAGCTGGCTGAACACATCGGTGAGGTATTCCTCGCCCTGATCGTTGTCGGTCGAGATCCGGCTGAGCGTCCCGCGCAACGCCTGGGCGTCGAACACGTACGCTCCAGCGTTGATTTCCCGAATGTCCCGCTGCTCCGGCGTCGCGTCCCGCTCCTCCACGATGCCGGTGACGCGCCCGTCCTCGGCACGCAGTACCCGGCCGAGGCCGCGGGGATCGGGCACCTCGGCGGTCAGCAGCGTCCCCGCACGACCAGCCCGGTCGTGCTCTGCGACCAGGGAGCGCAACGTCGCCTCCCGCAGCAGGGGAATGTCCCCGTTGAGGACGATGACGTTGCCCGCGACCTCGGGCAACTCGGCCAGCGCGATCCGAACCGCGTGGCCGGTGCCCAGCTGCTCGGCCTGCAACACCGTTGACGCCGCTGGCGCAACCGCCGCGACGTGGTCGCTGACCTGGTCGGCTCCCTTGCCGACGACGACAACCGTCCGAGCCCCCGGAAGCGCCTGGTCGACGACCGCCAAGACATGACCAAGCATGGTACGTCCCAGTAGCGAATGCAACACTTTGGGCAACGATGAACGCATCCGCTTGCCCTCGCCAGCCGCGAGAACAATCACAGTGGGGGGTCGAGCATCAAGCACCAGACCGGCGGTCACGGGCTACTCCTCTGGAGTCGGCAGCGCAAACGCCCCTCATGCTAGTCATCCGATATCGGATCGTTGCCGTTCGCCGGTGCCCGCGATCAGGGGATGATCCAGCGGCAGGCCCCCGCCTGCACCGACCCGCCCGCCCGTGCCCGGAAATGCCTGGCGAATCCACCGGTAGAGGGACGAGTCGCGCAAGCCCCACGGAGCCGGCCGCGCAAGCCCCACGGCACGAGTCGCCGGGGTCGACGGTCCACCCAGCAGCCCGTACCAACCAGTAGGTGTGGCATCGGTGTCGCCCCAGGTGCAGCACATCCACACCTAATGCCGATCACACCTTCCGGGGAGTTGGAAATGGCCCCTTATGCGGTCATTTCAACAACCACCGAATGTCCACTAAGGACGGATACTTCCGCCGCTCGGATTTCAATCACGACAGAGCAGAAGCGAGTCTTCGCTCGGCTGCCAGGACTCGAACCTGAAACTTGCGATCCAAAGTCGCAGGTGTTGCCGATTACACCACAGCCGATCGACGCTGGGCCGGCTCAGGGGCGCCGCGTCATTTCCCAAGGGTACCCACATGCGGGGTCGGCCCGTGGGGCGCCCCGCACGGCGCCGACCGGGCGAGGCGGACGACCCGGACGGATCTGGCGAGGGCGTCACAGAGCACACTTTTGAACTCTTCAAGACTACGCTTCCGTAAGTTACGGTGACGTAGGCGTAGGTTGTCGCGCCGAGCCGCGGGCGCGCGCCACCGACCACGCGACATCCGTCGATCCCGGACAGCGAGGTGCCATGTCCACCACCGCCAGCCCAGCACCCCCCACCAGCACCGCCGACCCGGTGGCCGCCAGCCCAGCACCCATCACCAGCGCCGGCCCCGTGACCACCGCTCGGCGCGGCCCCAAGCCGCTGACGGTCGGCACGCAGGGGGCAGGAACGTTGCTCGCCCTGTGGGCGTTCGTCACCATCCCCTTTGCCGCGCTCATCGCGGCCGTCCCCATCGCCTGGGGCTGGGGCGTCGGCGCCCTGGATCTCACGATCGCCGTGGTGATGTACACCGTGGGCGCCGCCGGTATCGGCACCGGCTTCCACCGGTACTTCACCCACGGCGCGTTCAAGGCAAAGCGCTGGCTACGGGTGCTCCTCGCCATCACCGGCAGTGCCGCGATCGAGGGCAGCCTGATCCAGTGGGTCGCCGACCATCGTCGCCACCACGCGTACTCCGACAAAGAGGGCGATCCGCATTCCCCGTGGCGTTATGGAACGAGCACATGGGGACTGACCAAAGGTTTGCTCCACGCTCACACCGGCTGGCTGTTCCACCGCGAGCTAAGCAACCAGGAACGCTTCGCCCCCGATCTGCTGGCCGATCCCGACATCCGCCGCGTCGACCGGGCCTTCCCCACGATCGTCGCCGTGTCCGTTCTGCTGCCGGCCGCCATCGGCGGCCTGGCGACCTGGTCCTGGCAGGGAGCCCTCACCGCCTTCTTCTGGGCCGGGCTCGTCCGCATCGCCCTGCTGCACCACGTGACCTGGTCGATCAATTCGGTATGCCACGTCTACGGCGAGCGACCGTACGCCACCAGGGAAGGCGACCGGGCATCGAATTTCTGGCCGCTCGCCCTGCTGTCCTTCGGCGAGAACTGGCACAACTCGCACCACGCCGAGCCGACCTGCGCCCGCCACGGCGTTGACCGGGGTCAGATCGACATCAACGCCCGGATCATCTGGAGCCTGGAACGACTCGGCTGGGCCTGGGACGTCCGCTGGCCCGACCCCGAGCGCTGGGCTGCCCGGAGATCCCAGGTCCGGCACAACACGCCGACGGCGACACCGGCGCCCGCCCAACCGCGCGGGCTGGCACGATAGACATGTGATCGACCAGTCTCCCCCGGATCCGGAGCCCACGATCTATCAGCCCCGGCCCACGCCGCGTCTGAGCGGATCGCCGGCCAGAGCGGGCAAACCGAGTACGCGAGTCCGTATGTCGTCCGCCCAGCGACGCGAACAACTGATCCTGATAGGCCGGCAACTGTTTGCGGAACGCGGATTCGACGCCACGTCCATCGAGGAAATCGCCGCCCGGGCCAAAGTCTCCAAGCCCGTGGTATACGAGCACTTTGGGGGCAAAGAAGGGCTCTACGCCGTCGTGGTGGACCGGGAGGTGCGGTCGCTGCTCGACCGCATCACGACCGCGCTGACCGGTGGTCACCCACATGAGCTGCTCGAACAGGCTGCCCTCGCCCTGCTCGACTATATCGAGGAGGAGACCGACGGATTCCGGGTGCTGGTCCGCGAGGCCCCGATGATGTCATCGCGGGGCAGTTTCTCCAGCGTGCTCAACGATATCGCCCACCAGGTCGAACATATCCTCGGCGCCGAGTTCAAGGCGCGCAGCTACGACCCGAAACTCGCGGAGTTGTACTCCCAAGCGCTGGTCGGCATGGTCGCACTCGCCGGCCAGTGGTGGCTGGAGGCCCGCAAACCCCGCAAGGACACGGTGGCCGCGCACCTGGTCAACCTGGCGTGGAACGGACTGTCGCATCTGGAGGCCAAGCCGACCCTGATGACCCGGGGACGCAAGTAGTCCCCTCGCCGCTCGTGCCTCAGCCCTCGGCCCGCTGCGCCAGCTCCAGCCAGGAGTCCTCTGCGGCCAGGCGTTCCTCGGTAGCCGCCCGCAGCTCGCCGTCGAGAGCCGCCACCCGCTCGTAGTCCGTGGCGTTGTCGGCCAGCTGCTGGTGCAGACGCGCCTCTGCCCTGGTCAGCTTCTCGATCTGACGTTCCAGGCGGACCATGTCCTTGCCGAGTCGCCGGTCGACAGCGGCCCTGGTCGGCTGCCCCGGCCCTTTCTGCCGGCCCGAGGAGGGGGAGGCCGCAGCCGAACCGGACGGGCGGGTCTCGGCCACCCGCGCCAGGTACTCGTCAACCCCGCCCGGCAGATGCAGCAGCTGGCCGCCCAGCAGCGCGAGCGTCGCGTCGCAGACCCGCTCGACGAGGTAGCGGTCGTGGCTGGCCACGATGACCGTTCCGGGCCAGGTGTCCAGCAGATCCTCCAGCGCGGTCAGGGTATCGACGTCGAGATCGTTGGTCGGCTCGTCGAGCAGCAACACGTTGGGCTCGGTCGCCAGCAACCGCAACAGTTGCAGCCGGCGACGCTCCCCACCGGACAGATCCCCCACCGGCGTCCAGGCCCGTCCTCCGGCGAACCCGAACATCTCCGCCAGCTGGGACGCGGAGACCTCTTGGCCGGCCGGACGGAGCCGGGCCGCGCCGCCGGGCACCCCGGGCCGGTCGGTCCCCAGGCGTGCCGTCTGGGCGACCTCCTCGATGGCCTCCAGTACCCGCAGGTCCTCCGGCAGCTCGTGGACCTCCTGGGACAGGTAGGCGGGCCGGACCGTCGTGCCCTGCCGGACGGCGCCCCCATCGACTCGGCGCTCGCCGAGCAGCGCCCGCAGCAGGGTCGTCTTGCCGGCCCCGTTGGCGCCCAGGATCGCCACCCGGTCCCCCGGCCCGATCCGCGCGGTCACCGCGTCGAGCAGGGTCCGCTCGCCAGCGCACATGGTCGCCGAGTCCAGTTCGTACACCTGCTTGCCCAGCCTCGCCGTGGCCAGGCGACGCAGCGAGACGCCGTCCCGGACCGGGGGCACATCGGCGATGATGGCGTTGGCCGCCTCGATACGGAACCGGGGCTTGGTGGTCCGGGCCGGCGGGCCTCGCCGCAACCAGGCGATCTCCTTGCGCAGCAGGTTCTGTCGCCGGGCCTCGACCCCCGCGGCGACCCGGTCCCGCTCGGCCCGCGCGAGGGTCCACGCCGCGTACCCGCCGTCGTAGGCGCGCACGGAGGCATCGGCGACCTCCCAGGTCCGGGTGCAGACGGCGTCCAGGAACCAGCGGTCGTGGGTGACCACGATCAGCGCCCCGCGCCGGGAGCGCAGGTGTCCGGCGAGCCAGTCGATGCCGGCGACGTCCAGGTGGTTGGTCGGCTCGTCGAGCACGAGCAGATCGGTCTGGCGGACCAGCAGGGCCGCCAGCGCCACCCGGCGCCGCTCGCCTCCGGACATCGACCCGACGGGGGTCTCCTCGGCGAGGTGCGGCAGGCCCAACCCGTCGAGAACCTGGCGAATGCCGGCGTCGCCGGCCCATTCGTGCTCGGCCGCGAACGCCGCGGGCAGCCAGGCATCGCCGAGCACCACTTCCCGGATCACGGCGGTCGCCGGCAGGTCAAGGGTCTGGGGCAGGGCCGCCACCCGCAGCTCGCGGCGGTGGGTCACCCGCCCCTCATCGGGTTCCAGGGTCCTGGTCAGCAGGCGCAGCAGGGTCGTCTTGCCGGCCCCGTTGAGCCCGACGACCCCGATCCGATCGGCGTCGTCGATCCCGACACTGACATCCTCGAAGATCGGACCGGCCGCGTAGGCCTTGCCGACCCGGTCGAGATTGACGATGTTCGCCACGCTCAGCCTTTCGTATCCCGCTCGACGGCGATATGTGCTCCTGGGGCGGGGCCGGTCGCGGTCAGGGCCAGCCGGCAGGCCGGGACCTTCGCCAGCCCGCTGGCGACCGCCGCGGCGTGCTCGGCGCTCGCCGCGAGAAACACGCACGTCGGCCCGGAACCGGACACCATGCCGGCGAGGGCCCCCGCCGCCGTGCCGGCGTCCAGCGTCGCCCGCAGTTCCGGTCGCAACGACAGGGCCGCCGCTTCCAGGTCGTTGTGCAGGGCCGCCGCCAGCGGGACCGGGT
>JABDRL010000121.1 GCA_013041765.1 Dactylosporangium sp.
GCCTCTGGCGCAACACCCATGCACCGCCCACTGCGGCCTGACCAGCATGAACACCCCACGAACCATCCCGAACCGGTCAGCACGTCACAAGCAAGGAGCAAGCCGCTAAACCTGCGAGCGGCCGATCACCCCTGCCCGGAAAACCCGAGCATCAACGCAAACCGCAACCCAATGACGATCAGCTATTTCGTGGTGGATCCAGGCTGAGGCGGTACACGCCGAGGGTGCGCACCCAGGCTGAGTTGAACCGGCTGCTCCAGCTGCGTCCTCGACGTCCCTGTTTCTTGCTGCCGAAGATGGCCATCCGCTCGTGAACGTATCGATCGACAGCGGCGAACTTCCGGCCGGAGTTGCCCGTCCGGAAGTAGGCACCCCACCCACGAAGGATCGGAGCGAGGTCACCGACAACCGCGTTGATCGACCTACCCACATGGCGGCGTTGGGTCAGATCCCGGACCTTGGCCCGGACCTTGGCCCGGATCGAGGCCATCGCCCGATCCGACGGCCACGCCTGCAGGTACCAGCGGCCTGGGTGCTTCCTGGACTCCACCTTATGGTGGTGGAAGCCCAGGAAGTCGAAGCCGCCAGCCCCGCCGGCCAGGTGCACGATCGTGGTCTTGTCCGGATGCAACTTCAATCCGAGCCCGGCCAGGATCATCGTCACCTGGGTGCGGGCCTGCTCGGCCCGTGTCCGGCTGGTGCACAAGATGACGAAGTCGTCGCAGTAGCGCACCAGCACCCCCAACCTCGAATACGTCGTCGCCCACGCCTCATCCAGCGCGTGGAGAGCGACGTTCGCCATCAACGGCGAGATCGGAAATCCCTGCGGGGACCCGGTCTCGGAGACCGTGACGACCCCCGCCTCCAAGACCCCGACCTTCAACCACGCCCGAAGTAGCTTCAACATCCGCCGATCCGAGATCCGCCGGGCCACCTGGACCATCAGCGCATCATGATCGAAAGATCCGAAACAGTTCGCGACGTCGGCGTCCAGCGCCCAGTCCCGACCCCGGTTGGCCTCGACCCGGACCACCTCCAACGCATCATGCGTACTTCGGTTGGGCCGGAACCCGAAACTGACCGGCAAAAAGTCCGCCTCCCAGATGGGTTCCAGGAGCAACTTCGCCGCGGTCATCACCACCCGGTCAGCCATCGTCGGAATCGACAACGGCCGCTGCTGGCCCGGTTTGCCAGGCTTGGGAATCCACACCCTCCGCAACGGAGCCGGCCGATACGACCCGTCCCGCAGCCGGACTGCGATCCCCTCCAGGAACACCTTCACAGCCGGCACCCCATCGGCGGCCACAGCGTCGATCGTGACACCGTCCACCCCCGGGGCGCCTCGGTTCGCCGCCACGTCACACCACGCCCGCCACATCACATCACCGCGGGTGAGCTTGTCGAAGAGAGCATGGAATCGACGTGACCGGTCCTGCTTGGCACAGCGGTAAAGCACCCGCTGCAAGGCTTGAAGCGGATCCAACCCGTCAGCACGTCTGACGGCCCTAGCCGTTCTTCCGGCACTCCCGGCCGGCACGCTGACAGGCTCGACTGGCTGATCTAGCCCATTCTCGGGCACTGGCCAGACTCCTTCCTCACACACGTATGCGTCGATGAAGCAGGAGCCCTTCGCTCCGGCCGGGTTGTGTTGTCCCGCCCATCCCCGCTGCTACGACCCCCTCCGACTGCCTCTCGACCACCCGCCACTTCCCAGGAGCACTGGTTGTAGGCGAGTACTGCTTCCCGCCCCCGCAGGACGGGGCCGAGGAGGCTCTCTCCAGTTCCCACGACACCCTTCTGACCGTTCCACGCCCCATACGCCGGGGAGTTCTTTGGTGCCCGCTCCAGGAACAAGAGCACCGTCCATGGCCTTCACCGGTAACCCCAGCGGCTCGGCTTCCCCTTGTCCCCGCTCACGCGAGGCTTATTGACGACGCTGCAGACTTCGCTTCATGCTGCGGACCGGCCAGTCGCCCGCCCTCCCACAGAGGACGCTTCCCTACGCTTCGGCCCCCGGGCTCTCACCCGACGCCGGCAGGTGCGCTACCGGGGACCCTGGCGTCTCCCCGGACCGGACTTTCACCGGCTGGCTGCCGTGAGCTTGCGCTCGGCTACACCATCCAAACTCCTTCCGAATGGCGTCCGAACTCCTGGACGCACGGGGTACGAAAATGCCCTCACCGTGTCTGAGCTGGGGGTTTACGCGGCGCGCTCGTACTCATTGATCAAGCCTCCGAGGACGGGCCGGCGCTTGATCCGCTCGTGGGCGAGATCGGAGCGGGCGGTGAGCACGAACCTCTCGGCATGCGCGTTTGCCCTGGGGCACCGGGGTGGGATCTTCACGACGGTCACCCCGGCGTCGGCGAGGACGGTGTCGAAGGCGGCGGTGAACTGCCCACCGCGATCGCGGATCATGACTTTGAATTGGTGGATTCGGTCGTCGAGGTCGAGGAGAAAATTGCGTGCCTGTTGCGTGGTCCAGGCCCCGTCCGGGTTGGCGGTGACGCCGAGGATGTGCACGTAGCGGGTGCCGAACTCCATGACGAAGAAGACGTAGAGTCTGCGCAGCGTCACCGCACAGTCGACGTGGAAGAAATCGCAGCTCAATGCCGTGGTGGCTTGGGTGCGTAGAAAGCGTCGCCAGGTCGTGTGGTCGCGGCGGACCGGCGCTGGTGGGATCCCGGACCGTTTGAGGATCGCGCGGATCGTGGAGGCGGCGACGCGGTGGCCGAGTAGGAGGAGTTCGCCGCGAATCTTGATGTAGCCCCGACTGGGGTTGTCCCTGGCCATCTGTTCGATCAACGCGACCGTGGCCGGGTCGACCGGCGGTCGACCCGGCCGCTGAGGGTAGGTCCAGTGCTTGGCGACCAGTCGGCGGTGCCAGGCCAGCACGGTGGCCGGGGTGACCAGGCGCTGGCGGCGCAGCAGCGTGGGCAGCTTGCGGATCAGTGCGGCGAGCAGAAACCGGTCGGACCAGTCGAGCTTCGGCTTGGGGATGGTCCGGCGCAGGACCTGGTTCTCGTGACGGAGCACGAGCAGTTCGGCGTGCAGGCTGGCACGGCTGCGGGTGAACAAGGCCAGCCAGGCGAGAATCCGGCAGAACACGAGGTACATCAGCCGTACCGACACGGTGGATCACGCTCCAGGGGTAGCAGCGAAGAGCATCACTTTCCCCTGCTCAACGACCGTGCAAGGGTTTTCGCACCCCACACCACCTGTGGCACGTGCTTGATACATGCGCGGGCCACTACAACGG
The DNA here is from genome assembly GCA_013041765.1 of Dactylosporangium sp. Taxonomy (GTDB): domain Bacteria; phylum Actinomycetota; class Actinomycetes; order Mycobacteriales; family Micromonosporaceae; genus JABDRL01. The sequence goes on from JABDRL010000121.1 coordinate 3,257, forward strand.
GTGGCGGCCTCTTCGATCCCTCAAGCTGCAACCGCCCCGGTCACAGCGCCCGGTGGCCGACCTGGCGCACGAGCGGATCAAGCGCAGACCGGTCCTCAGCGGACTCATCAGCGAGCACGAACGCGTCGCGCAAACCAGCAGGTCAAGCCCTATGACGGAGTTCTGGAACCCCGCAGGGCAGTGCCAGGAGCGTTGGCCGGCCGGAGGCCGTCGTCAACAGTGGATGCTGAGGCAGTCGGCCGAGAGGGTCCTCATCGGCTGGCACCACGTTATGAGTGCCGAGAATGGCGTCCGTACTGCTCAGGAGCGTTTCCGCACCATGAGAAGATCTCGCAAGGTTCAATTAGCCGTGGACCGGCGAGCCTGAGCCGGATGGTTGCTGGCTGGAATCCCGGCGTTGTCGGGACAGTTCCGGCAGACTATAATTCTGGTCATGATGACGATTCCGTTGGCTGACGCCAAGGCCAGACTGTCAGCCGTGCTCGACGAGGTTCGCGCCACCCATGGGCGGGTCACCATCACCCGCAACGGCCGCCCCGAGGCCGTGCTCGTCGCCGTGTCGGATCTGGAATCACTCGAGGAGACC
>JABDRL010000136.1 GCA_013041765.1 Dactylosporangium sp.
GCCGGGGGTCGCGGGGCTCGCGGTCGAAGAACACGTCCTTGATGTCGCCGTTGCCGCCAAGGTACCGGTCGATGGCCGAGGCGGCCCTGCGGCCCGCGGCGACGGCCTCGACGACGCTCCTGGTGCCGGTGACCGCGTCGCCACCGGCGAACACCCCGGCGGTGCCGGTCACCACGTCCCCGTCTCCGCCGGTGCGGACGAGGCCACCGCGCCCCAGCTCCACCCCGCAGCCGGGGGCCAGGTCCGGTCGCTGGCCGGTGGCGAACACCACCGCGTCGGTGGCCAGGTCGGATCTGGAGCCCTCGTCGAGGTCGACCCGCAGCCCCCGGTCGGTGAGGGCGAAGTCCCTGACCCCGGCCACCGCCAGCGAGACCACCCGGTCGGCGTCGGCGCGCAGCTGGACGACGGAGACCGAATTGATGATCTCGATCCCCTCCGCCCCGGCCTCCCGCAGCTCGTCGGGGTCGGCGAGCATGGCGTCCGGTGGTTCGAGGCACAGCACCCGCACCACCCGGGCACCCAACCTGGCCGCGCTCCGGGCGCAGTCGAGGGCGACGCTGCCCCCGCCGACGACCGTGACGACCTCGCCGAGATCCGGGACCTGACCGAGGTTCCACCGGCGGCACAGGTCGACGGCGTCGTGGGCGTTGGCCCACGGCCCCGCATAGGCCGCGGGCCGGCGCCCGGCCTGCGCGCCGACGGCGACGAGGACCGCGTCGAACCCGCGCTCGCGCAGCCCGGCCAGGTCGGTGACGTCCGTGCCGGTCTCGATGGCGAACGGGGCGTCCTCGACGAGCATGCGCACCTCGGCGTCGACGACCTCCTGGGGCAGGCGGTACTTCGGGATGCCGTAGGTGAGCATGCCGCCCGGCTTCGGTAGCCGTTCCAGGACGGTGACCTCGTGCCCCTTGCGGGCCAGGTAGTACGCGCCGGTCAGCCCGGCCGGCCCCGCGCCGACCACAGCGACCCGCCGCCCGGTGGCCGGGGCGGAGCGGGACCGGCGCCGCCACGGCTGCCCGGTGTCGTGCTCGACCGCGAACCGCTTGACTGCGCGGATAGCCAGCGGCTGGTCGAGTTTGCCCCGCTTGCAGGCTGACTCGCAGACATGGCCGCAGACGTGACCGAGGCTCAGCGGGAAGGTCAGCCTTTCCCGGATCACCGCCGTGGCCTCGCCGTAGCGTCCCTGGCCGGCCAGGGCGAGGTACAGCGGGATGTCGGTGTGGGCCGGGCAGGCGTGCCGGCAGGCGACCAGCGCCGAGGACCTGGGCCCCGCCGGGTCGAACAGCCCCGGCACGTCCAGGATCGCCCCGGTCGGGCACACCTCGACGCAGGCGCCGCAGAACCGGCAGCCGGTCTCGGCGAGGGGCCGGTCGTCGGGGGTGCCCACGGACGTCCGGCCGTCGCGGTGGTTGAGGACGAGGACGCCGACGCCCCGCAGCTCGTCGCAGGCGCGCACGCAGCGTCCGCACTGGACGCAGCGCACCATGTCCCGGTCGATGAGGCCGTCGGTGCGGGCGGTGCGGTCCGGCGGGTCGAGTTCCCGGAGCCGGGCGTTGGCGACGCCCAGGTACTGCATGAGCGCCTGGAGTTCGCAGTTGAGGTAGGCCCGGCAGGAGGTGCAGTCCCTGGGGTGACTGGCGAGGATCAGCTCGAGGGCGGCCGTGCGGATCCGGGTGACCTGCTCGGTCGCCGTCCGCACGACCATGCCGTCGGCGGCGGTGGTCTCGCAGGCCGGAACGGGCCGGTCGTGGCCGTCCACGTCGACGACGCACAGCTTGCACCGGCCGTACGGGGAGAGATCCGGGTGGGAGCACAGGTGCGGGATGTAGATGCCGGCGCCGGTCGCGGCGGTGAGGACGCTCTGGCCGGGCAGCGCTTCGATCGGGTGCCCGTCGATCTGAAGTTGGATCATGATGGTCCGCCTTCCCTCCCCGGTCCGCGCCGTCGGGCGAGCGGCCGCTGCGTCCTGCTGGCGAAGGTGGACCAGGTCGGCTGGATCGTGAATTCGAAATCTTGCATAAGAGGTCCCGCCGGAGCGGCGGTGCTGGCGGGGCGACGGCGGGCCGGGGCACCGCACCGGATTGATGCCATTCGCGCAATTCACGATCCGTGGGGCGCGGCCACAGAATCCACGTGTCCATGCGGCCTCAAGGGGGACTCGGGATGACCAATACGGACTACGTGCAGTGGCCGACGTTCGACGAGATCAAGGAGATGTTCAAGCAGCTCTTCGTCATGGACCGGCGGGCGGACGGCGTGGTGACGGTGCGCATGCACTGCAACGACGGCCCGCTGATCTGGTCGATGGAGCTGCACGACGCCATCGGCAAGATGTGGCGCATGCTGGGGACCTGCCGTGAGGTCGAGATGATCATCTTTACCGGGACCGGCGACGTGTGGGTCACCGACTTCGAGGCCGAGAGCTGGCTGCCGGAGACGACCGATCCGGCCAGCACCCGCTACGACCACATGTTCGTCGACGGCCGGCGGATGCTCATCGCGCAGATCCACGACGTCGAGGTACCGACGCTCGGCGTGCTCAGCGGATCGGGCGGCCACACCGAGCTGGCGCTCATGTGCGACTTCGCGATCGCCGCCGACGACATCACGATTCTCGACCCGCACATGCTGGTGGGCAACGTGCCCGGGGACGGCATCCACAGCTGCTTCCTTGAGCTGATGCCGACCCGGCAGGCCGTGTGGTACCTGATGACCGGCGACACGATGACCGCCGAGCAGGCCCTGCGGTTCGGCCTCGTCTCGGAGATCGTGCCGAGGGAGCGGCTGATGGACCGGGCCCACGAGATCGCCGACCTGCTCATGCGGCAGAACCGGATCGTGCGGCGCCTGGCGACGCAGGTCATCCGCCGGCCGTGGAAGCAGCGCATCACCGACGATCTGGACATGACCTTCGGCACCGAGATGTTCGGGTGCTTCACCGACTCCCACGAGCACTCCTTCATGCCCTCCATGAACGAGTACCTGAACCTGCACCCGAGGTACCGGGGCAACACGAAGCCGCCGGAGGGGCTTCGACTGCCGGACAGGCCCGACCGGGACGCCTGATTCCGCGGGGGGCGGGGGAGGCTGGCACGTCGATCTCACCGGGGTGCCCGGCGCCCTCCGCGCTCGGTGCGGACCAGGCCGACGAAGTTCTCCATCGTCTGCTGGGTGTTGTCCCTGCGGCGGATGAGCAGCGTCTGGAACCGCGTGTCCAGGTCGCCGAGCTCGCAGCACCGGTACTGCTGGGCGCCGTAGGCACCGTCGGCGATGGACTTCGGGAGAAACGTGATACCGAGGCCGAGGTCGATCTGGAGCATCGCGGTGTTCGTGTTGGGGACGTACTCGATTCCGGCGGCTGCGGGGATGTCCCGTTCCTGGCCGGCAAGGCGGAGTTGCCGGAGAAATGGCGGATCGATATGACGTGGGACGATCAGCGGCTGGGTCAGCAGTTCCCGGGTCGAGATGACCCCGCCGAAGTCGTGCGGGTACTCCTGGCACATGACCGCGACGAAACGGTCCTCGCCGACGGGGACCCGGGCGAGCTGGTCATTGTGGGGAACGGCGAAATCCAGGGTGAAAGCGAGGTCGTACACCCCGTGGATGATGCTGTCGGAAAGCTGGTCGAACGGGATGTCGTCGACCCGGGTGTTGACCATCGGATACGTTGCCATGAACAGCTTGACGAGATCGGTGATAGTCGATCCGAAATTGGCGACGGTCGCAATACTCAAATGGCCGCTGTGCCCGCCCTTCACGGCGGCCATCAGGCGATTGATGAGATCGTGGTGCCGCAGGAGCAGGTCACAGTTGTCGTACAGCACCCGTCCGGCGTCCGTCAAGCTGACATTGCGGGTGTCTCGATGGAAGAGCTGGACATCCAGTTCCTTCTCAAGCTTTGCGATTTGTCTGCTCAGCGCGGACTGGCCGATGTAGAAGTGTTGGGCCGCCTTGCTGAAGTTCCGGTACATCGCGACGAACTGGAAGTACTTCAGGGACATCAGGTCCATGCTGAAATTCCTTGCGTATTGTTCGAGGGATTCTAGGCATGGGCTGCCGGCTTGTCAACATATTCCGTGTCCGAGATTGGGGAAATTCGGATGAGGCGGGTTCTCGCCGTGAACTGCGGATCGACCTCGACCAAGGTGGCGTATTTCGAGGACACCATTGAACGGGGCCGGGAATCCCTCGACGTACCCCTGTCCGAAGGGCCGGCGTCACCGAGGGTCCTGGACCATTTCGGCCCGAGGTCGAAACAGGTCCGCCAATTCCTGGAAAGCAACGGTCTGCGGGTGGCGGACTTCGACATCCTCGTCGCCAGGGCCGGCGCGATCCCGCACGTCCGGTCGGGCGGGGCCTACGAGGTCAACGACCTGATGGTCGCGACACTGACCCATGCCCCGGCGGCCCAGCACGCCTCCAGCCTCTCCTGCCTTATCGCGAACGAGCTGGCCCGCGGCACCGGGGTCCCGGTCATCGTCTACGACCCGACGGCCGTCGACTGCGTCGATCCGATCGCGAAGATCACCGGCCTGCCCGAGGTCGTCAACCTGCCGGTCTTCCACCTGCTGAACACGAAGATGGCTGGGACGACCTACGCGGCCACCACCGGTCGCGGCTACGCCGATCTCGACCTCATCATCGCCCACCTGGGCGGGGGAATCACCATCGGCTACCACGAGCACGGCCGGGTGGCCGACTGGATCTACGACGACGAGGGGCCGATGTCCCCCCAGCGCGCCGGCCGCGTCCCGACCCGCTACCTGGTGGACCTCTGCTACCAGAGCGGACGGTCCCACCAGGCGATGCGGGTGCACCTCGCCGGCCGGGGCGGGCTGGCCGCACACCTGGGCACCCAGGACACCAGGGAGATCGAGCGACGCATCGCCGCCGGCGACGAGCGGGCCGCCCTCGTCTACCGGGCGATGGCCTACGGCGTCGCCAAGGGCATCGGCGAACTCTCCGTCATCCGGGGCGGTCGCGTCGACCAGATCATCCTCACCGGCGGGATCGCCCACAGCCGGCTGTTCACCGGTTGGGTCGGCGAACTCGTCGGCTTCATCGCGCCCGTGACGGTGCTGGCCGGCGAGCGGGAGATGGAGGCGCTGGTGGCCGGAGGGCTGCGGGTGCTCGCTGGCGAGGAGCCGATCCAGCCCTACACGGTCCACCCGCCGGGCTACTCCTCGATCGAGGAGCTCCGCGCCCGTCCCAGCTTCCTCGCCTGAGGGCGCATCCGACTGCCGATTGGGGCGATCCACCGATGGAAACCCGAACCCCGGACACCCGACACCGGGACACCCGACACCGGGACCCCCGACACCGGGACCCCCGAACCCCGGACACCGACGATCGGGTCATCGTGTCCGCCGCGCTGACCGGCGCCGTGACCCCCAGGTCGCGCAACGGGAACATCCCGCTCACCCCCGAGGAGATCGCCGAGGACGCCTACCGGTGCTGGCGGGCCGGGGCGGCCATCGTCCACCTGCACATGCGCGACGACGAGGGGCTCGGCACCATGGACCGGGAGCGGTTCAAGCGGACGGTCGACCGTATCAGGGCCCACGAGGACTGCGACCTCATCATCAACTGCACCACCTCCGGCGACAACCGGGCCGGCGACGACGAGCGCATGGCCCACCTGCCGTACGTGCGCCCCGAGATCGCCTCCTTCGACGCCGGCTCGATGAACTGGATGCCCGAGGGCGTGTTCACCAACAGCCCCCAGTTCCTGGAGCGCCTCGGCACCACCATGCGGGAGCTGGGGATCAAGCCGGAACTGGAGATCTTCGACAGCGGGTTCATCGGGGTTGCCGGGTACTACCTGGACACGGGCGTCCTGGTGGCCCCGGCCCACTACCAGTTCGTGCTCGGCGTGCTCGGCGGGCTGGAGGCGACGGTGGAGAACCTGGTGTTCCTCCGGAGCAAACTGCCTGCGGACGCCACCTGGTCCGCCTTCGGCGTCGGCCGTGACCATCTGCGGATCCTCTACGCCACCCTGGCGCTCGGCGGGCACGTCCGGGTCGGCCTCGAAGACAACGTCTACTACGCCAGGGGCGTGCTGGCCAGCAACGTCAGCCTGGTGGAGCGGGCGGTGCGGGTCATCAGGGAGTTCGGCCACCAACCGGCGACCCCCGACGAGGCCCGGCGGATCCTGTCGTTGCCGCCCCGGCCGGGGCGGTGAGGGACCATGACACCGGTCACCACCGTGCGGGGCCCGATCCGGCCCGAGGAGCTGGGGCGGACCCTGCCACACGAGCACTTCCAGTTCGGCTACCCCGGCTGCGACGGCGACCGCAGCATGTGGGCCGACGACCGGGACGCCGTCCTGGCCAGCGCGGCCAGGGCCATCGAAGCGGCCCGCCGGGCCGGCTTCACCACCGTCATCGACGCCACCCCCAACGACTGCGGTCGGGACCCCGAACTCCTGCGCACCATCGCGGAGGTCAACGACCTCACCGTCGTCTGCGCCACCGGCTACTACTACGAGGGCGAGGGCGCCCCCGCCTACTTCCGGTTCCGCAGCCTCTTCGCCGACATCGTCGCGGAACTCGCCGAGCTGATGGAGCGGGAGCTGACCGTGGGGATCCGGGACACCGGGATCAGGGCCGGCGTGATCAAGGTGGGGACGGGGGAGGGACGCATCACCGACTACGAGCGCTGCCTGCTGCTGGCCGCGGCGAGGGCGCAGCGGGCCACCGGGGCCCCGATCATCACCCACACCCAGGCCGGGACCATGGGGCCGGAGCAGGCCGCGATCCTCGTCGAGGCCGGGGCCGACCCGGCGCGGGTCGTCATCGGCCACATGTGCGGCAACGCCAGGGACCTCACCTACCAGCGCGCCACCCTCCGGTACGGCGTGGCCGTCGGCTTCGACCGGGTCGGGCTCAACCGGATGTTCAACGACATCACCGACGACGACCGGCTGGAGGCCGTCACCGCGCTGATGGACCAGGGGTACGCCGACCGGATCCTGCTCTCCCACGACACCGTCAACCACTGGCTCGGGCGGGACGCCACGGGCTTCGCCGAGCTGCCGGCAACCAGGCACTGGAACACGGCCCGGATCGGGGAGTACCTCCTGCCGGCGCTGGCGGGGCGCGGCTGCTCGGCCGCGGACATCGACCGGCTGCTGGTCGACAACGTCCGTCGCCTGTGGACGGCGTGAGGGGAGGCCAGCGTGAGCGACGGATCCCGGACCATGACGGACTTCGACCAGCTCGGGCGGCGGGCCCGGTCCCGGGCGACACCGCGGCGCTGCGCCGTCGCCGGCGCGGCCGACGCCACCGCGCTCGAAGCGGTCTTCCACGCCCAGCGGCGCGGCTGGGCGACCCCGGTCCTCGCTGGCGAGCCGGCCGGGATCCGGGCACTGCTGGGCACCCTCGGCTTCGCCGACGAACCCCACACGATCGTGGCCTGCCCGGCCACCGGCAACCCCGCCGCGACCGCCGTGGAACTCGTCCGCGCCGGGCGGGCCGACTTCGTCCTCAAGGGGCGGCTGGCAACGCGTGACCTGCTGCGCCCCGTCCTCGACCGGACCAGCGGCCTCAACGACCACGGGTTCGTCACCCACCTCGGCCTGATGCGCCTGGCCGGCTACCACAAGCTGCTCGCCATGAGTGACAGCGCCGTCATCCCGCACCCGACCCTGGCGGACAAGCACCGCATCGTCGCGGTCTGCGTCGCCGCCCTGCGCCGGCTCGGGCTGCGGCGGCCGGTGGTCGGCGTGCTGTGCGCCGTCGAGACCGTCTCCGAGCGGATGCCCGAGACCGTGCACGCCGACCAGCTTCGCCGGGCGGGCGAGCGCGGCGAGTTCGGGGACGCCGTCGTGGTCGGGCCGATCTCCTACGACCTGGCGACCAGCCGGGAGTCGGCCGTGACCAAGGGGTACGACGCGCCGCACGCCGGCGACGTGGACATGCTCCTGGTGCCCGAGATGGTCACCGGCAACGTGATGAGCAAGATCTGGAACGCCGATCCGGCCAACCTTCTCGCGGGTTGCCTCGTCGGGACGCGTGCCCCGGTGGCACTCACCTCCCGCAGCGCGCCCCTCGCCGAGAAGCTCCACTCCATCCTGCTGTGCTCCCTGCTGAGCGAACCCACCCCGGAGGTGAGGTAGATGAACCCGTCGAATGCCGCGCCGGACGTCGTCATCGTCGGAGCGGCCCGGACCCCCAACGGCCGCTTCATGGGGGCGCTGCGGTCACAGACCGCGGTGGACCTCGGCACCGCCGCCATCCGGGGCGCCCTCGGGCGGGCGGGGATCGGGGCCGGCGAGGTCGACCTCGTCCTCATGGGCACCGTCCTCCAGGCCGGCCTCGGCCAGTGCCCGGCCCGCCAGGCCGCCATCGGCGCCGGCCTCGGCTGGAACGTGCCCGCCTGGACCGTCAACCGGGTCTGCCTGTCCGGCCTGACCGCCGTCATCGACGCCGCCCGGATGCTCCGCTGCGGGGAGGCGTCCGTCGCGGTGGCCGGCGGGATGGAATCGATGAGCAACACCCCCCACCTGCTGACCGGGGCGAGGTCCGGGTACGCCTACGGCGCCGCCGAACTCGTCGACAGCCTGGAACACGACGGGCTGTCCGACGCCTGGAGCCACGAGTCCATGGGGCTGGACACCGACCGGCGCACCGCCGAGTACCCGGCCTCCCGCGCCGAGCAGGACGCCTTCGCCGCCCGCTCGCACCGGCTCGCGGCGGCGGCCCGGGAGTCCGGTCTGTTCGACGCCGAGGTGGTCGGCGTGACCGTCCGGGAGCGGAAGGCGGAGGTCGTCGTCGACCGGGACGAGGGCATCCGGCCCGGCACCACCCCGGAGATCCTGGCCGGGCTGCGCCCGGCGTTCACCCCGGAGGGTTCCCTTACCGCCGGCAACGCCTCGCAGCTCAGCGACGGAGGCGCCGCCGTCGTGCTGACCACCCGCGCGACGGCCGCGGCGCGCCGGTGGCCGGTCCTGGCGACGGTACGGGCCGCCGGGCAGGTCGCCGGCCCGTCGCCGGCGCTGGCCCCGCAGCCGGCCAACGCCCTTCGGTCGGCGCTGATCCGGCAGGGCTGGACCGTGGACGACCTCGACCTCGTCGAGATCAACGAGGCGTTCGCCGCCGTCGCGGTGCACGCCGCGCGGCAGCTCGCCCTCCCCACGGCGAAGCTCAACATCCACGGTGGCGCCATCGCCCTCGGACACCCGATCGGCCAGTCCGGCGCGCGGCTGGTCGCGCACGCCGCCCACGAACTGCGGCGCAGGGGCACCGGCCGGGCCGCCGTCGCACTGTGCGGCGGCACCGGTCAGGGCGACGCCCTGCTGCTTGAGGCCTGAGCCCCGCATCCAGGGGCCGGAACGGAGAACGACCATGGGCAAGGTCATCGAACTGGACAAGGCGGTCTCGACGATCGCCAGTGGGGCGACGGTCATGGTGGGGGGCTTCATGGGGTGCGGCAACCCGCACACCCTGGTGGACGCGCTGGTCGCGACCGGGACCACCGGCCTCACCCTGATCTGCAACGACGCGTCCTTCCCCGGATACGGGGTCGCGAAACTGGTCGAGGCGCGGCGCCTGCGCCGGCTCATCGCCTCGCACATCGGCCTCAACCCCGCCGTCGCCGAGCAGATGAACGCCGGGGACCTGGAGGTCGAGCTGATCCCGCAGGGCACCCTCGCCGAGCGCATCCGGTGCGCGGGCGCCGGCCTCGGCGGCGTGCTGACCCCGGCGGGCGTCGGAACACCGGTCGCCGAGGGCAAGCGGACCGTCGAGGTGGGCGGGCGGTGGTACCTGCTGGAGGAGCCGCTGCGCGCCGACGTCGCGCTCATCAACGGGCACCGGATCGATCCGAACGGCAACGTCTGGTACCGGGGCACGACCCGCAACTTCAATCCGGTCATGGCCACCGCGGCCGACCTGGTCATCGCCGAGGCCGACCTGGTCGTCGCGATCGGGGACATCCCCCCAGAGGACGTGGTGACCCCCGGCGTCCTCGTCGATCTCGTGGTGAGAGGACGTGCGTCGTGATGCCGGTGACTATGGACCGGAACCTGGTGCGGGAGACCATCGCCCGGCGGGTGGCGGCCCAGCTGCGCGACGGGGACTTCGTCAACCTCGGAATCGGGCTGCCGACCCTGGTCCCCGGCTACCTGCCGGCCGGGGTCGACGTGATCCTGGAGTCCGAGAACGGCATCGTCGGCGCCGGGCCGGACCCGGGCGCCGGGGACGCCAGGGAAGCGCGCGCCGGGACGGGCCAGGCGGCCGGGGCCCGCTACGTTGTCAACGCCGGTGGCCAGCCGGCCGCCTGCCGGGCCGGCGGGGCCTTCATCGACTCGGTGACCTCGTTCGGCCTGATCCGGGGCGGTCACATGGACGCGACGGTGCTCGGGGCACTCCAGGTCGACCAGGAGGGCAACCTCGCCAACTGGATCATCCCGGGCCGGATGGTGCCCGGGATGGGCGGCGCGATGGACCTCGTGGTCGGGGCCCGGAAGGTCATCGTGGCGATGGAACACACGCAGCGTGGCCGACCCAAGATCCTCAAACGGTGCACGCTGCCGCTGACGGCCACCGGCTGCGTCGACCTGATCGTGACCGAGCTGGGGGTCCTCGCGGTCACCGGCGGCACGCTGGTCCTCAAGGAGATCAACCCGGCGTGCACCGTCGACGAGGTCCTCGCGGCGACCGGGGCCGAGGTCGTCGTCGCGGATCCGCTGGGGAACATGCTCGCTCCGGCTCCGGCTCCGGCTCCGGCCCCGGCTTCGGCCCCGGCGATGGAAACGGGCTACCGGAGCGCGCGATGAGCCGGCGGACCTACCCCAACCTGGCCCGGCCGATCGACCTCGGTCCGGTCCGGCTGAAGAACCGCATCATGAAGAACGGGACCGGCTTCTTCTGGGACGACCCCGGGACCGGGAGCTTCGTGGACGACCGGTACATCGCGTACTTCGAGGCCCTGGCCAGGGGCGGGGCGGCACTGGTCTCCTCGGCGACCGGCCCGCTCACCAGGGACGTCGCCGCCAGGATGCCCGGCTACAAGGTCCTCACCGACGAGTACCTTCCGGGCTGGCGGCGCTGGGCCGAGGCCGTGCACCGGCACGACTGTCTCGCCTTCCACCAGCTGTTCCACCTCGGCCCGATGACCCCGTTGCTGATCAAAGCGCCGCCGGGGGTGTCCGCCTCGGCGATCCCGCGCGAGCAGTCGCCCCGTCCCGGCTTCGGGGTGCCGCGGGAACTCACCGTCGCGGAGATCGAGGACGTCGTCGACCTCTTCGCCGGTGCGGCGGAGCGGATGCGGCGGGCCGGCCTGGACGGCACCGAGCTCAACGGTGCCTGCAACCATCTGCTCAACAATTTCCTCTCCCGGGCCTGGAACCGGCGCACCGACGAGTACGGCCCGCAGACGGTGGCCAACCGGACCCGGCTGTTCGTGAACGTCATCCGGGAGATCAAGCGGCGCAACGGCGCGGGGTGGCCGCTGATCGCGCTGATGAACGCGCGGGAGGTCGACCTGGCCGACGGGATCACCCTGGAGGAGAGCAAGCAGTTCGCGCGGGCGTTCGTCGCGGCCGGGGCGGACGCCATCGAGGTCAGGGCCGAGTACTACACCTGGACCGCCGACGTCGAGCGGCGGGAGAGCCTGCACTTCCCGGACGCCTACTTCTACCCGGGGCACGAGGGGCCGCTGGACCCGTACGTCGACGGCTCGCGCCGGGGCGCCGGGGCCAACCTCCCCATGGCCGCGGAGATCAAGAAGGTCGTCGACGTCCCGGTCATCACGGTCGGCAAGCTGGACTGGGAGATCGGCGAGCGGGCCGTCCGCGCCGGGCAGGTCGACATCGTCAGCATGAACCGGCGGTTGCTGGCCGATCCGGAGCTGCCCCGGAAGGTCTTCACCGGCCGCACCGCGGACATCAACCCCTGCACCTCATGCATGACCTGCTTCGACGCCTGCGAACACTTCGACGAGGTGCGCTGCCGGGTCAACGCATCGCTCGGCAGGGAACGCGAGTACGAGATCAGGCCGGCGGCCGTCCGGCGGAAGGTCCTGGTCGTCGGCGGCGGCCCGGCAGGGATGGAGGCGGCCCGGGTGGCCGCCCTGCGCGGGCATGCCGTCACGCTCTACGAGCGCCAGCCGAGGCTCGGCGGGTCGCTACCGGTCGCAGCCCTGGTCAAGGGCGACCGGGAGGACATCGCCGGGCTGGCCGGCTACCTCGCCCGCCAGGTGCGGCAGGCCGGCGTCGACGTCCGTCTCGGCCGGGAGGCCACCCCCGGAACCGTCGACGAGCTGCGACCGGACGTGGTCCTGGTGGCGACCGGCGGCGCGCACGACATCCCGGACATCCCCGGGATCGACGGCCCGAACGTGCTGACCAGCAGGGCGCTGCACGCCAGGGCCAAGCGGCTGCTCCGGTTCGCCCGGCCGGGAACGCTGCGCACGCTGTCGTCGCTGCCCCTGGCCAGGCGGGTGGTCACCGGTGAGCGTGTCGTGATCATGGGAGGCCGGTTGCAGGGCTGCCAGACCGCCGAGTACCTGTTCCACCTCGGCAAGACCATCACCGTGGTCGACCCCGGGACCGAGCGGGAGTTGGGGGAGGGGCTGCTGGAGGTCTTCATGAAGCCCTACCTGCTGTACTGGCTGGCCGACCACGGGGTGCGGTTCGTGACCGGGGCCGAGTACCGGGAGGTGACCCGGGAGGGGCTGGTGGTGCGCACCGGCGACGGCGAGCGGCTGCTGCTGCCGGCGGACACCGTCGTCACCGCCCTGCCGCTGCTGCCCGACCGCGCCGCCACCGTGGCCATGCGGGGCAGGGGCGCGGAGGTGCACCCCATCGGTGACGCCGGCGAGCCGAGACTGATCGTGGACGCCATCGCCACCGGGGCCCGGATCGCCAGGGAGATCTGAGCCTGGACCGGGCACCGCCGGCCGGGGCGCACGCACGTCATCTCAGGAATGAGCGAGGACCTGCGCAACGGGGTGGCCGAGGAGGCCAGTCACATCCAGTCACATCCAGGTGGTCGAAGCGTACGCCGCCGCCGATCAAGGTCACCTGGTCGTGGGACGTGTGGTCTCCCGCCCGCTGTGCGCGGCTTGCATCGTCTGGAGACCGGAGCGCCCGGACCAGACTGGCAGGTCAACGGGTGCCGTGCCCGAGGACGAGGGCCAGGGCAAGGGCAAGGAAGACGACGCTCTGCGCGCTGTGCACGGCGATGCCGATCAGCGCGCTGCGGTAGCGCTTCGTGAGCGCCTTGGGGAGTTGGCTCGGGGCGTCGAGCCGGTCGGCGAGCCACGGGGCGACCACCCAGGCGAGCAGGCCCATGGGCAGTGCGGCCGCGGCCCAGACGGTCGC
>JABDRL010000154.1 GCA_013041765.1 Dactylosporangium sp.
GCCCGGGTCTGGTCGTGTCGCAGCCGTGCGGTCCGGGGGCGGTGCAACGCCAGCGCGGCGAAGTCGTCCCGGGCGACGGCAAGGTCGTCGTTGAGCACGAACCGGGCGTCCGTGTCGTCGAGGGCGAACTCCAGCGAGCGCCTCGCCTCCGCCAGCCGGCCGGCCAGCACCTCGGCGTTGAACTGGCGCCGCATCAGCCGCGGCCACCACGCCTCCCAGGTCGCCGGGAGGACGTACAGGGTATGGCTGCTGCGGAACGGCAGCGCCCGGAACCCTGGCATCGCGTCGGCGAGCACCGGCAGCAGCGCCACCCCGTCCGTTGCGTAGTCCTCGGCCGCGGTCGCGTACAGGTCGCCGAACACGCTCGGCGCGACCTGCACGTACTCGCGCCGGTGGATGCGCTCCTCCATCCGGCGGCGGGTCTCGAAGCGGTAGTCGACGCCCTCGCGCTCGTCCGGTCGCGGATCGCGGCTGGTGTTGTTGAGCACCAGCCGCAGGCCCGGCTCCCGCCGGGTGGCTTCGCGGATCAGCGTGGTCTTGCCGGCGGCGGACGGACCGACGACCGCGACGAAGTCAACGGTGGCGAGCCGCCGCAGGACCTCGGGCGCCGGTCGGTAGCGCTCACCCTTCACGCGAGCAGTCTACGCAGCGTGGTCCCGGGGCGATCGCGGAGACCCGCCAGCCGCGGGGCTGAGACCGGTACCCGAGGTCCGGCGGGGGACGACCGTGGTGAGGTCGGCGTGACGGACCTCACCACGGTCGCGTATTCGTGCCGGCCAGCCTGGGGAGCTGACCCGCTGACTCGTCAGGAGCCGATGAGCATGCCGTAGTCGACCAGCGCCAGTGCGATGTCGGCCTGGGCCCAGAACCGGTGGTAGTTGAAGGTCGGTACCGGTCCGCCGTCCATGTAGTCCTGAACCTTGGACCAGTCCGGGTCGTCCTTGTAGAAGGAACGGATGTCCAGGAAGGACTTGCCGGCGGCGATCTCGTCACCGTTGGGCATGGTGCCGGTGTAGCCGTCAGGGATGTACAGCCCCTGCTGGTCGCCGCTGGACCACACGTCGTCGAACCGGTTGTAGTCCGCGCGCTCCTCGGTCACCGAGATGCCCTGGGCGTCCTTGTGCATCAGGGCCCCGTCCAGCAGCGCCTTGGCCGTGGTCTTGGCGTCGCTGTCGTTGGCCTTCGCCCCGTAGTACGTCAGCAACCGGGCATAGGCGCCGGTGACCCCGATGTCGGTGGTGTGGTCCTCGACCGTCACGTGCAGGCCGGAGTTGTCCACCGAGGTGCTGCCGTCGGCCCAGTCGCCGCCGGGCTGGCCGCTCCAGCTCAGCGTCGACGGGATCTGGTAGTCACCGCCGCCGACGGTGGTGTTCTCGATGGCCCAGTCCACCCACTTGTCGAGTACGGCCTTGGCCTTGGCGTCACCGGAGACGTAGTAGTACTCCGCGACCCGTTCCATGCCCCACGCCTGGAAACCGAACCACTGGTTGGACGGGGGGTCGTGGTAGACGGGCTTCTCGTCGTAGGTCATGCCGTAGAAGCTCGGCAGGCCCGAGTCCGGTGCCTCGTACGCGCCGCCGACGCTGTTGGTCGCACCACCGGCGATGGCGCCCTCGTCCGATTGCAGCCAGGTGATGAACTCGATCTGCCGGTCGAGGCTGGTCGCCCAGTCGTCCTGCGCGCTGGACGACTGCGGGGTCAGCTCGCTGACGGTGGACAGGGCCCAGGCCGCGAACGGGTTCTGGTATCCACCGTGGTTGTGGCTGGAGCCGATCCGCCAGCTCCAGGCCCCGTCCATCGACCCGCCCCAGGCGTAGTACCAGGACATCAGGTAGGCCGAGGCGTCCTTGCCGGTGCCGGCCGCGCAGTCCGGTGAGGTGCATCCCTGCTGCTTGAAGTACTTGTCGTACATCGCGTAGCGCAGGTAGTCACCCATCTTGGCGGCCTTGGCGACCGTGTCCGAGATCTCGCTCGCCTTGCCCTGCTCCGTGGCCCAGGTCAGGGCCCAGTAGGCGGCCTGGACGGCGCGGGCGTCGGCGTCGGGGGCGTTGGTGAACCGCCACTGCTGGGCGTACTGCTCGTCCTGGATGAAGATCGGCAGGTACCCGTTCTCGCTGCCGTAGTCGAACGTCTCGCACGAGGGGTGCGCGACGGTCTCCCAGACCGACTCCTGCGGGCCCCGCTGGTAGGTGTTGATGTAGGCGGGCTGGGTGGTGCCGTCGCCGCACTCCCCGTAGCCGTAGACGTTGTCGACGTCCAGCAGCCAGTGCATGCCGTAGATGTCATCGGTGCCGTAGGTGCTCTGCAACTCGTCGTAGAGCGGGTCCTGGCCGACCGCGACGTCAAAGTCCAGCGGCGTCGGGTACTCCGACGGCTCGCCGAACTCCGGTGCGTAGGTGGCCGGGCTGCCCGGGTCGTACCCGCCGGCCTTGTAGGTGTCGCCGCTGGGGATGATGTACTGCTCCATGACGTCCCAGGCGGCGTTGAACGGCCCCCAGTCCTCGGTGAGCCGGCCGTGCTGGGCTTCCAGCCACAGGTAGTAGCTGAACGCCTCGGACGTGGTCTCGTGACCATGGTCCGGGGCCTCGACCATCAGTGTCTCGATCGAGTGGTAGGGCACGCCCTCCGGGCTGAAGTACCCGTTCGCCGAATCGTGAATCTTGTCGTACAGCTCGGTGAACTCCTGAACGTAGGGACTGTCGGCCGCGAGGACCACGTTGTCGCCGTCGGCCGCCGAAGCCGCCGGACCGTGCACCGCCATCAGGCTGCTTGCCACGAGGGCGGCCACACCGATGGACGCGATCGCGGGTCGTGAACGACCGTTCTTCCGCAGCGGAAGCGTTTTGATGATATCCATCATTGGATCTCCTGCGATTCGCCCGAGATCCGGCTCGGGCGTGTGACAAAGAGGAAAGTTTCCGTTCCTCTCCGACCGTTCCTGCTGTGGGCGGCGGTCTTTGGACCCCGCCCGAGCACTGCGTTCGCCGGCTAGGCCTGTATCCACGAGGGTGCGAGCATGATGACATGGGAACGCTTCCGCTACAACCTATTGTCAATCGATATACGTCATTACATGCTGTTGTGAGTCACTGATTGGATCGGCGCTCGGTCAGCGTCGCCGGGCCGGTGTTGGATGTCGCCCGGGTCGGTGCTGAGCAGCGGTGATCGATTCCGAGGGGAGGTGCGTTCGCTGGGCGCTGTTACTCGTTGCTGAGGCTCCAACACGAGAGTGAGGGGCGGAGCTGGGGGTCCTAGAATCCTTGCTCCGCCTCGAGCCGTGCGGGTGCTCGAGCCTTGTCGGCGTGAGGTGTTCGGGGAGATCGCCGCGGGATTAATTGAGTTATCCAACTTAATGAATCTAAAATGGTGACTCGACTATCCGGTGTCTGCGGCGGTGTGGTCGCTATTGTGGGCACAGCCGTGCCGACCCCGCGGCGCTGTCCGGTGGGCCCGGCCGACTCGGTCGGGCCCACCGATCATGGCGGTTGGCACGCGGATCTTCGCCCCGGGACAATGACGCCGGCTCATGAGATAGGAAACCGACCGGGCCGGAAGACGGATGCTGCCAGCGGTCCGCATCCCATACTGTTCACCCGGTGAAAACAGCTTCCCGCAAGCGTGAGCCGTCGCATGCGACTAGTTCTTTTCCGTGAGGGGGAACGCTTCGCGCCACATGGCGCGGACCGTCGGAATGCCCCGATAGCTGAGCTCCCGGACGATGCGGAAACCATGCCGCTGGTAGAAGGGAAGGTTGCGGGGGTTGCTGGACTCCAGGTACGCGGGCAGCCCCGCGACGTCGAACTGGGCGACCCCGTGGCCCAGCAGGATCGAGCCGTAGCCCTTTCCTTGCTCTTCTGGCAGTGTGCCAATGGCATGGAGGTACCAGTGCGGGGGCCCGGCCGGGTGCTCGTGCTCCATCCGCAGCATGCCGTTGAGCATTCGCGGCAGCCGCGAGCCCGCGGCGCGGATCATCGGCACCAGGCTGCGGACGAGTAGCCCGGGTGGGGTTTTCCAGCGCAGTGGCGGGCCCCATAAGGCCACTGCCTGGTAGCCGGAGGTGGTCGTGACTTGCCCGGCGGCGATCCCGTGAGCCAGGAACGGCCGCAGGAGCCGCCGAAGCCGGGCACGGCGGCGATCGGGCAGCACGACGGCCATCATGACCGGATCGTGTTCGAACGCCCCAGCGAGGGTATCGGTGACCCTGGACAGCTCGTCGGGCGAGGCGATTTTCAGGGAAATGTTCGTCACGATGTCCTCCTTGACGATGTTGGAGTTCGGACGTGCGGAGACGTGCGCTGCCGCGCTGGCCGCTGCTCGGATTCGGGGATGCCGTAGCGCCGGTAGAGGCGTCCCAACCGGCCGGGTGCCCACCAGCTGGCCCGTCCCAGGAGCCGCAGGACCGCCGGCACCAGCAGCGGGCGTACCAGCGCCGCGTCCAGCGTGATCGCGACGATGATGCCGACGCCCAGCATCTTGATGAGCAGCAGCCCGCCCGCGGTGAAGCCGCCAACGACGACCACCAGCAACAGGGCCGCCGACGTGATGATGCCGCCGACGCGCTGTAGCCCGAGCGCCACGGCCTCGGTGGTGTCGCGGCCGGCGTCCCGCTGCTCTCGGACCCTCGACAGCAGGAAGACCTCGTAGTCGGTTGACAGGCCGAACAGGACCGCCAGCATCAGCACCATGGTGTCGGGGTCCAACGCCCCGGTCGAGGTGAACCCGAGCGGCGATTCCAGGTGACCGTCCTGGAACACCCACACCATGACCCCGAACGAGGCGCCCACCGAGACGACGGTGGTGAGGATCGCCTGGACGGGAAGCAGCACCGAGCCGAACGCGAGGAGCAGCAGGGCGAACAGCACCACGACGACGAGGAGCAGCATCCACGGCAGGCGGGACGCCAGATTGTCCAGCGAGTCCACGAGGTCGGCCGACATCCCCGCGACCGAGATCCGCACGCCGGCCGGCGTCGGCAGGTCGCGGAGTGCATCGACCGTGTCCCGGGTGGTGCGGTCACCGGTCTGACCCCGGTAGCTGACCGAAAGCAGCGCGGCGTCGCCCTCGGCCGCGGTCGGCGTGGCGGCCGTGACGTGGGGGAGGGCCGTGGCGCGCTCGATGACCGCCGCCACCGCGGCCTCGTCTCGCACCCCGGTGAGCAGCACCGTGATCGGGCTGGAACTCGCGCCGACGAAGTCTGCGGCGAGCCGGTCGGCGACCTGCCGGCTCTCGGCCGAGGCCGGCAGGATCCGCTCGTCGACGGCGCCGAACTCGGCGCGGTGGAACGGGATCGCCAGGGCGCCGAGTACCAGCAGGATGGCGGTGCAGTACCACCACGGCCGGCGCATGACGCTGTTGGCCACCCTGGCCCAGCCGCCCTCGGCCCGCGGCCGGCGTCCGCGAGCGCGGTGCCAGGGCAGCGGAACCGGCAGCGCGTTGATCCTCGGGCCCAGCAGCGCGAGCGTGGCCGGCAGCACGGTCAGCGCCGCGACCATGGCGAGGCCGACCGCGGCCATGCCGCCGAGGGCCAGCGAGCGCAGCAGCAGTTGCGGGAAGACCAGCAGGCTGCCCAGTGCCAGCATCACGATCAGACCGGAGGTGGCGATCGTGCGGCCAGCGGTGGCCAGCGTGTGCTCGATGGCCACCGGGGTGCTCCGGCCGCTGGCCAGTTCCTCGCGGAACCGGCTCACGATGAACAGCGCGTAGTCGATGGCCAGGCCCAGCCCGACCAGCGTGATGATATTGATGGCAAAGATCGACATGTCTGTGAAGAACGTGATGAATCGGGTCGCCAGCAGGGCACTGAGAACCGCCAGGCCCCCGATCATCAGGGGAGTGCTCGCCGCGACGAGACCACCGAAGATCAAGATCAGGAGCACGAGCAGAACCGGCAGCGACAGGAGCTCCGCCCGCTTGAGATCGGCGGCGACCTGGTCGTTGCCCTCGTCCTCGAACGCGCACGGTCCCCCCAGCTGGCTTCGCAGCCCATCGGCGGGAATGGCCGCCCTGACCTCGTCGAGCTGGTCCAGCTTGCCCTCGTCGGTCGTGGCGGTCAGGCGGACCAGCGCGTACGTCGCGTGACCGTCTCGGGACACCAGCTCCCGCTGGCCGGTGTCGTAGTACGAATACACCTCGGCGACCTCCGGCCGGTTCCGCAACCGGCCGAGCGCGGTGTCGACGGCGTCGCCGAACGCCGGATCGTCCACGGTGCGGGCGTCGCTGGAATACAGCACGAGCACGTCGATGTCCTGGTTGCCGAAGCGGTCCTCGACGCGGCCGGCGGCGGTGGACGCGGGGCCGGGGACGTCGTAGTCGCCACCGACGGTCATCGCTTCCAGCGCCCCGGAACCCCAGATCAGGCCGGCCACGGTTGTCGCCAGCGCCGTGGCGATCACCACCCACCGCATCCGCACCATCGTTCGTCCCCAGGCAGCGAACATCGCACGTCCCCTCGTCCGGCGTACTCTGAAGAGGATTCAGAAACAGAACGGTGTTCACTATTGCAACGCCGTACCAAGAACGCAACAGTGTTCTCTGTGTGTCGGGGAGGTGCCATGGTGGCGGCGAGGGCGAGTCGTCGGGAGCGGCTGCGAGCCGCGATGCTGGTCGAGGCCAAGGATGCCGCTCGACGTCAGCTGGTGGCTGGCGGGCCGGGCGCCATCTCGCTGCGCGCCATCGCCCGGGACGTCGGAATCAGCGCATCCGCGCTCTACGCGTACTACCCGAGCCTGGACGCGCTGGTCGCTGATCTGGTCACCGATCTGTTCGGCGAGTTGGGCGAGGTGATCGAGCGGGCGCGGGACACGGTCGCCAGCGACGACCAGCTGGGTCGACTCGCGTCGATGGCCCGCATGCTTCGGCAGTGGGCGATCGCGCACCCGCAGGAGTCCGTCCTGGTGTTCGGCAATCCAGACTCCGAGTTCGGGTTCTCCATCAGCGACGACGTCGAACCGACCCTGTCCGCCACGCTGCGGTTCGGGACCATCTTCCTGGACGTCTTCATCGCGCTCTGGAAGCGGGGAGAACCGCCGTTCGTGCCGTCCAGACGCCTGCACCCGGGCTTCGCGGCCAGCCTGGCGTCGCCCCTGGCGACGATGACGGCCGGCCTGCCGGCCGAAGTGGCATACCTGCTCATGTCGGGATGGACCCAGATCTTCGGGCTCATCAGCATGGAAGTCCACGGGCAGTTGCAGTGGGCGGTGACCGACCCGGAGCCGCTGTTCGAAACCGCCCTTGCCGACCTGCTGTCCACCATGGTGCCGGCGGGCGACGCGAGCCCAGCCCCGGGCGGGCCCGCCGAGGGCGGGAAGAACGCATGACCCGTCCCGGTGTCGGGGTGATCGTCGTAGAATGCCGGAGAATGCCCGGCGCGTCGACATTGTTTGATGCGGGGATATCTGTCCGGCGTCGTCCGGGAGCTTCGCCACACCCGTTTTTCACAAGCGATAACGGGTTCCGATATGCGCCGTCACATCGACATCCATTCATTATGCTGTAGCCAGCACTATCGGCGGGCACCACGATTTACATATCGGTGTACGTCGACATGGATGCTCCTGAGGGCGGGAGGAACCCGATGCGTGGTGGGCGATTCGACGAGACTGGGGCGAGAACGGGCGGAAAACGGCGGGTGGGCGTGCGGTCGCTGGTCGCCATTGGGCTGGCCAGCCTGACCACGCTCCTCGGGCTGTCGGCGGTCCCCGCCACCCCGCAGGCCGGGGCGGCGACCGGCGCGGTCGCCGTGATGCCGCTGGGGGACTCCCTCACCGGCGGCCCCGGCTGCTGGCGGGCACCGTTGTGGACCGAACTCCAGAACTCCGGATATACGGACGTCGACTTTGTCGGGACGCAGCCCGGAGGCGGATGCGACCTGGCCGTCTGGGACGGCGACAACGAGGGGCATGGAGGCGCGCTCGCCATCGACACCGCCGACCAGAACCTGCTGCCAGGCTGGCTCACGGCCAGCAACCCCGACATCGTGATGATGAACTTCGGCACCAACGACATCTGGAACCGGCGCGAGACCGCCGACATCATCACGGCGTTCGACACCCTGGTCGATCAGATGCGGCAGCACAATGCCTCGATGCGCATCCTGGTCGCGCAGATCGCTCCGGTGGCCCCGAGCGGCTGTGACACCTGCCAGCCGGCCACCATCGAGCTGAATGCCGCGATGGAGCCCTGGGCGGCGACCAGGACCACCAGCCAGTCCCCCATCACGCTCGTGGATCACTGGACGGGCTGGGATCCCGTCGCGGACACCATCGACGGGGTCCACCAGAGTGACTCCGGCAACCAGAAGATGGCCGCGACCTGGTTCACCGCCTTGACCACGGCGCTCGGCGCCCCCGTGACCTCGCCGTCCGCCTCCGCCTCCGCCTCCGCGTCGGGGTCGACCCCGCCGGTGACCTCACCGTCCCAGAGCCCGACGTCCACGACCCAGTCCTGCACCGCGACCTATGTCGTGACCGGCAGCTGGCAGGGGGGATTCCAGGCCGAGATCGAGGTCACGGCGGGCCCGGCCGCCATCGATGCCTGGACCGTCGCCTGGACGCTGGCCGAGGACCAATCGATTACCCAGTCCTGGAACGCGACGATCGTGACCAGCGGCACGGCCGTGACCGCGACCGGCGTTGCCTGGAACCGCGCGCTGCCCGCTTCGGCCACGACCTCGTTCGGTCTCATCGGCACCGGCGGTGGAGCCGAGCCGGTCGCGGTTCCACCGGTTTCCTGTATCGCGGTATAGACCACGGCCGCTAGCATCGTCGGTTGGGTCAGCACCAGTTCACCGGCAGTACCACGCGCGGGCTGGTCTTCCGCGGCGGCACCGGGGCGAGGCTGTACGGTCTGACCACTGCCTTCGTGGTCCAGCCGACGGAACGCGCGAACGCGCAGGAATGCGTGACGTTCGACAAGACCACTGACACGTATCTGGAGCATGTCCACGTCGACGGATCGGCCGCCGCCGGGGTGGTGTTCTACCAGTGTGTCCGCCCGATGGTGGTCGATGCCACCATCGTCAACGCCATGGCCGACGGGCTGAACTTTGCCAACTGCCTGGATGGGCGGGCCGATCACATCACCACGGTGGACACCGGGGACGATGGTGTCGCGTTCGGTAACGTCGCCACCGGCCCGGACAACACCGGAGGGCTGGCCACCAACATCAGCGTGACCCGGTCGAAGTCGCGCGGTGTCGCCGTGGTCGGGCAGCGCGGCGTGACGATCCGCGACGTCAGCATCGACACCACGGTCGGCCACGGGTTGTACTGCGCGTACGAGGAGAGCTGGAACACCCGGACACCCACCGACGTGCACTTCGAGCGGGGCCGCGTCGTCGGCGGCGGAGCCTGGACCGCCGCGGCCGGCGGCGGCACCAACTGCGGGGTCAGGGTCAACGCCAGCGGAACGGTGAGCGTCTGCGGGATCACGGTCGACGCGCCGGGCGCCCACGGTGTCTTCCTCACCGGCAGCACGGTGACGGTGTCCGACACGACGGTCGGAAACACCCCCGGCAGCGGTTTCAACGTGCAGGGCGGTACGTATGTCGTGGATCGCGTCGTGGCCGAGAGCACCAGCGGCATCGGTCTCTACGTCAGCGACTGCCAGCGGATCGAATACGGCACAACCACACTGCGGAACACCGCCATCACGCACGCCACCCGATATGCCGTCAACGTGAAGAACACCGGGTACGTCTTCGGCGACCGACTGTGGATCCATGACACGCAGCAGCCGGCCACCGGGTACACGGTCGCCGCCGCGGGTTCCCAGAAGGGGAGCCTCGGCGTCATCGTCGACCGCGTGGACAGCCGGGACGTGGTGATCGAGAATTCGTCTGGACTGTCCTTCAGCCAGATCTGACACGGCCGGCAGGGCAACCGGGCCTCGTGGCCGGAGCCGGCGGGAAGTGCGTTGTCAGTATCCCGGCGGCGTGATGGGCTACGTCAATGACGATCCATGTTCGGCCCATTCGACGGCGGTCGCCCGCCGAGGTTGACACCGTACGGACGCTCCTGGCCGAGGCCTTTGCCCCGCAACGGGTGGACTCCCTGGTCGATCTGCTGCGATCCTCCCCGGGCCATATCCCGGAACTGGATTTCGTCGCCGTCGACGATGACGAGATCGTCGGCCACCTCATGCTGAACCGGGTGTTCCTGCGCCAGCCGGACGGCGCTACCCGCGACGTTCTATGCCTGGCCCCACTGGCCGTGCGACCGGATCGGCGGGGCGAGGGGACCGGCCGGGCGCTGGTCGAGCACGCCGTGCGGGTGGCCGACCAGCGCGGGGAGCCATGCATCGTCGTGGAAGGGGATCAAGCGCTGTACCGCGGGTTCGGCTTCGTTGACGCCACCGATCACGGACTGCTGCTCCCGTCGCCGACGATCCCGGCGGGCTCGTATCAGGTCATGACCCTGTCGTCCCACGATGCGTCGCTTCGGGGACGCATCGACTATCCGGCCCGGTTCTGGGCCGCCGACGGCCGGGGCGTTCCCGAGCCCGTCGAGGAGACCGGCCCGTACCGAATCCCCTGGCTGTTTGCCTTCACCCGCTATGCCGGCTGGCTTGAGGCCGCCACGGTCTCGGCCGACGGCGACCGGGCCGTGCCCGGTTGCCCCGGGTGGACGGTCGCCGACGTGCTGACGCACCTGGGGATGATCCATCGGCGGGTCATCACCTGGATCGGGGAAGGGCGACGTCCCACGAATCCGCTGGCGATGCCGGCCGGGCAGCAGCCACATGCCTGGTACGCCGAGGGCTGGCGGATGCTCTACGACGTGCTCGCCGCCACGCCCCGCGACGCTCCGGCGGCGACGTGGTCGGCCTGGGACAACACCAACGGGTTCTGGCGGCGCCGGATGACCCACGAGATAGCTGTGCACGCTCTCGACGTGTTCAGCGCCCTGGGGACGGACCCCGGATGGACCGTGTCCGACGACGTCGCCCTCGACGGTATCGACGAGGTTCTGCGGCTGTTCCTGGGGTCCCGGCTGGGAAGCCTGGCCGGGGGGCTGGGCGGCATGGTCAGCATCGAAGCCGGGGCACGGCGCTGGGAGGTCGGCCTGAACCGGAGCGTCGAGGTGCACAGCCTCCCGACCCCGCCCCGGACCGACGCCCTGGTCACCGGCGATCCCGCCGCCGTGTACGCCTGGCTGTGGAACCGCCGCGCCCCGGCGCCGGCCGGCACGGTGACCGTCGGTGGAGACCAGGCTGTCGTCGCGGACCTCCAGCGGTGCCTGGTCCTGGCCACGACCTAGCCGGGCAGTGCCGCCCTGACGGCGTGGGCGAATCCATCGACATTGTCGATCATGATGTTGTGCCCGCAGTCGGGGATCGCCACGACCCGGATCCCGCCGGCCAGCAGTTCCGCCTCGCCGGGGAACCGGCCATGGGCCGCCGGATACAGGAAGGTCCGCGGCATCGGCAGGCCCAGCAGGATCTGCCGCATCGTGGGGCCTGTCCCCCGGCGGGTCAGATCCACCATGCTGCGGTACAGCGCCTGGCGTCCGGCCAGTCGCATCGTGGCCGCCCAGTGCGGGCCCGCCAGCTCGAGGGCCTGCTCCCAGCCCTCGGCCAGGAACTCCTGCTCGCTACGGCCGGTCATCTTCCAGTGGATCGTCCCCTGGTCGGGCGTGATCGGGTCCAGGCAGGCGTCGACCAGGACCAGCCTGGCCACCAGATGCGGGTGCCGGCTGGCGAGCAGGATCGCCACCGCTCCGCCCATGCTGTGCCCGATGACGTCGACCGACTCGACATTGGCCTGGGTGAGGGCCTCGGCCAGCAGGTCGGCGTGCCCTTCGAGGGTGTAGTCGAATCCGGTGGGCCGGTCGCTGATGCCGAAGCCGAGCAGGTCGATGAGCAGGCTGCGGTGGCCGGCAAGCGCGGGGTGGGTGGCTGCGGCGGCGTAGTAGGGCGGGGAGGAGGACCCCAGCCCGTGCACGTAGACCCGGGCGGGTTCGGCGCCGGGTAGCTCCACCCAGCGGATCATTGTCCCATCAGGACGTACCTGTGCGGCTCGCATCGTGAACTCCATACCTAGATGTCGAGGTATCTTGGAGGCAAGGTATCAGGTCGTCTCGGTACGATGACTGTGACGGCAGACACAGCGGATGGGGCGGCATGCTGGAACTCGCGATTCTCGGTTTCCTCTTCGACGAGGCGCTGCACGGCTACGAGCTCCGCAACCGCGTCGCCGCGCTGACCGGGCACGTTCGGCCGATCGCCGATGGCACGCTCTACCCGGCGATCAAGCGGCTGGAGCGCGCCGGGCTGCTCCGCCGGGACGTGCGGCCGGGATCCGCCGCGGCCCCGCGGCACGTCCTCACCCTGACCCCGGCCGGGCGGGCCGAGGTGCGCCGGCGGCTGCGTGAACCCGACGAGGTGTTCATCACCGACGAGAACCGCTGGTTCACCGCTCTGGCTTTCCTGCGTCACCTCGACAGTCCCGCCGAGCAGGCGGCGGTCCTGCGGCGGAGGCTGACCTTCCTCACCCAGCCGGCCAGCTTCTTCTGGGACGGCGACCGGCCGCTGCGGGCCGCGGACTTCGACGATCCGTTCCGGCAGGGCCTGTTCACCATTGCCACCGCCACCAGCCGCACCGAGATCCGCTGGCTTCGCCAGACCCTGGCCAGCCTCGCCCCCCTCATCGAGAGTGCCCCCGTGGCGCCGTAGCGAGCCCTGGCCCGGTGCGGCTTCGTCGAGGCCTCCTGGCCAATATGGTATCTAGATATGTCGATGTATCGATTTACATGTATGGTGATCGCGTGAACACTCTTGGTGTTCTTGATTCGTGGGTGCCGCTTCCCGCCGTCCATCCGTGTGATCACGACATCACCGTGCCGGTGCCGGCGGCGAGCACACCCGTAGCGTCCATCACCAGGAAGGAAAGGCACATGCGCAAGTCACGAGTGGCGATCGCATTGACCGGGGCGGTGTCGCTGATCATCGCCCTGGTCACCTTCGCCAGTCCCGCCGCCGCGGCGTCCGGGGATTCCGTACCGCCCGGTGAGGGGCTGGACGCCCGGGCCGCCGCCGGCGTCGAGTCCAGCGTGAGCCCGCTGGCGTCGTGGTACTCCGGCTCCGTTGCCGCCGGAGCGACGCAGCACTGGACCTGGAACAACGCCAGCCTCACCTCCGCGTACCAGGTCGGGCTCTCTCCGACCGGCGCCAGCACGTCGGCCGTCTGCCAGTTCCGGGTCACTCGTGCCTGGGACCTGCAGCGGTACGGGGGCGAGCGGGAGTTTCACTTCTACCTCAAGAACGTCGGCAGCATCGCCTGCGGCACCACCGTCCTGCTGTCGTCGATGACCGCGTCCAACACCTGGTCGACCGGTGGAATCGAGTCCGGCGCCGCGAAGTCGTGGACGTGGAACAACGCGAATCCGCTGACCGCCACGCACCTCGTCGGCGTCTCTCCCGCCGGAGCGACCAGCTCCAACGCCTGCCAGCTCGAAGTGACCCGATCCTGGTACGTCCAGCAGCCGGGCGGCGAGCGGGAGTTCCACCTCACCATCAAGAACGTCGGTGCCATCGCCTGCACCGGAAACGTCCAGCTGGCGCGGAACACCGCCGCGAACTCCTCCTGGTCGACCGGCAGCATCAGCGTCGGTGCGTCCAAGAGCTGGACCTGGAACAACGCCAACCCGCTGGACCGGGTGTACCTGCCGGGGCTGTCCCCGCTCGGGGCCGTCGGGAGCACTCCCTGCCAGCTCCAGGTCTCGCAGACCTCCTACCAGCAGCGGATCAACGCCAACGGATTGACCGAACGAGAATTCAACCTGACCGTCACCAACGTCGGATCCCGGGCCTGCTCCGGGACGGTGCTGCTGAACTACCTGACAGCGTGACCACTGGCGGTCCGGCCTGACGGTGTCCGGGCACTCCAGCACGCTCGAACCCGAGC